>JAFGIW010000142.1 GCA_016929415.1 Chitinispirillaceae bacterium
GGAGAGATGATGAATTTTTCAACGATAAAGATGCGCCTGGCCAGTGACTTTCTTGATAAACAGAAAAAAATTCTTGGAAATGAGTACCCTGAATAATCAGGTAATGGCAGTAACTTTTGAAAAATGTCGTAACGGTGTACTGAAAGTATGGCCGCTTTTACCGGCCATACTTTATCTGGTCGGTTTTCAGATCATCGTTCTTGTCTACCTTCTGTTATTGAGCTTTTCATCGCCCCATGGCAACGGCGCCGTTCCATCATTATCATCCTACTCTCTTATTTTAAGCGACCGCCAGTTCAGGGAAGCGTTGTTTAATACCACACTTTTCACCATAGTGGGAACTCCACTCGAACTTTTAGCGGGATTGGTCTTTGCCGCCCTGCTCTATCGAAGCTTCATGTTAAGGAATGTAATCCGCAGCCTGTTCCTCATTCCCCTTGCCCTGCCGGCGCTGGTCACGGCGATGCTGATCTATGTGCTGTTCGATTATCCCGGCGGCCATGTAAACCATTTTCTGCTTGGAAATTATCCGCCTTTTCCGGGGGTAATCGCCGAACCGATCTGCTGGCGGGCGTCACCTTTCACCGCGTTATTGCTCTCACTCATCGGGAAGGTGTGGCGCGACACGCCGATTTCGATGCTTATCATTCTCGCGGGGCTCAACAGCATCGATCCGGAACTGCTTGACGCGGCAAAATCGATGGGTGCATCCCTGCGGCAGCGGTTTTTCAGGATCATCGTGCCGCTCATCATTCCTTCGATCTCGGTCGTGGTGCTGCTGCGCTCGGTCGAGATGTGGAAAGAGTTCATTTTCCCTTTTGTCCTGGCCGGGCGATACCCGTTTCTGGGGACACTGATCGATTTTTACTATAACGAGACGGGAAATCCGCACCATGCCGCGGCGGTAGCGGTCATCATGGTGATCTGCATCGTCGGCACGACGCTGGTACTCTATAAACTGCTCGATTTACTTAAACGATATGCGGTCCATCCATGAAATTCGTTCGCCGTTACGCGCAGCTTACACCCATGGCCTCATCAAAACGCATCATCTGGGTGATGGGCGTACTGCTGGCGATTTTAACCGTTCTCGGACCGGTATACCTTCTTGTAAAGTACTCCATAAGCGACGGCGCGAGCATCAATACCGGCGGCAGACCGATTCCGTTCTGGCCCCTGCATCCGACGTTGAGTGTCTACGGGTACCTTTTTTCCGACCGGCATTTTTATACCGTACTCGGCAACAGCCTGATTATCGCGCTTTTGACCGTCGCATGTTCGATGCTGCTGGGTGTTCCCGCCGCCTATATTCTGGGAAGATATAAAATTCCCGGTCGCAGGCTTGTTCTGCTTGGAATCATCTCGGTCCGTCTGTTCCCCGATATTGCTTCGGTGATTCCCATTGTTGAGTTTTTCATTTTCATAGGAGCCCACCAGACTTACTGGGGTGTTATTTTGTCGCACACACTGCTTGCATTGCCGTACGTCATATTCATCGGCATGGGCGCGTTCGAGACGATCCCGCAGGAACTCGAAGATCAGGCATCGGTGATGGGGGCGAATCGTTTTCAGACCTTTTATTCGGTACTTCTGCCGCTTGCGGTGCCCGGCCTGGCGGCGGCGGCGATTTATACGTTCCTGCTTTCGTGGGACGAGTTCATTTTCATCTACTTTCTGACCTTCGGACGACAGGAGATGTTCACCCTGACCCTCTATCTCAACGGATTGAAATATGCGGAACCCCAGAATCTGCTCGCGGCAACATCGGTATGTCTCAGTATCCCGGTGATCGCATTCAGCATGGTCGTCCAGCGGTATATGGTCGCGGGTATATCTTCAGGATCGATAAAGTAGGTGTCGGGAGGGGAAGGAACGGACCACGATGGCCGACGTAGTGCTTAAATCATTGACGAAGAAATACGGCAATCATGTCGTCGTCGACCACCTTAACCTGGCGATAAAAGAGGGTGAGTTCGTTACGCTTCTCGGTCCGTCGGGGTGCGGCAAGACGACACTCCTGCGCATGATCGCCGGCCTTGAAAAGGTCGACGGTGGGGAGATCGTCATCGGCGGAAAGCGGTATACCGCCTTGCCGGCGCAAAAGCGCAACCTGGCCATGGTCTTTCAGAGTTACGCGCTGTTTCCGCACATGTCAATCAGGAATAACATTATATTCGGACTTCGTTTGAAAAGAATCGCTCCGATAAAAATAGAACAGAAATTGACCTGGATAGTGAATATGCTTCATCTCAAAGGGCTCGAAGATCGCCTGCCGAAGCAGGTCAGCGGAGGGCAACGGCAGCGTGTCGCGCTGGCGCGCGCACTGGTACTTGATCCCGATGTGCTGCTGCTCGATGAGCCGTTGAGCAATCTGGATGCCGCTCTGCGCGAAACAGCCATCGAAGAGCTCAAGAATATCCATCGCAAAGTGGGAAAGACCATTATTTATGTAACGCACAATCAGATCGAAGCGATGACCATGAGCGAGCGTATTGCATTGCTCAATAACGGCATCATCGAACAGTACGAAACACCGAAGCAGCTCTATGATCATCCGGCAACGATGTTCACCGCTGAATTTATCGGTAGTCCGCCGATGAATTTTTTCACGGGCGAAATCAGCATCGAAGGCAGGACGGCAGGGGTTAAAACTTCCATCGGTTTCCTGCGTTTGAACAAAGACCGCAGCCGGCGGATCATATCGATGGCGGGAAGAAAGGTGACGGTGGGAATACGGCCTCATAATATTTATTATGTTGAGCATGTCGCCCAGCGGCGTTACACCGATGCAAACATTGAACTGGTGATTGAACTGGTTGAAAATATGGGGGATAGAAGCCTGATTGTCGGGAAAAGCAGCGGAGGAACGCTGGTCCGGTTCATGGTGACGCGTGAGGAAGAGTTCCTGCCCGGGCGCACGATGCATGTGTTCATTGATGGGCGGTCACTACACCTTTTCGACCCATTGTTGAAGTTGAACATTTTTGGGCAGGATGGTACGATATGATAAGTTTTTCTGAAAGAACCGGTTGTCGATCGATTGTTCTCCTTTTTTTTGCCGTTGCGGCAACCTGTGTGTTGAAGGGTTGCAGCGGTGAAAACGAGGAGATGATCCGGAAAAAACTTGATGTAATCTGTACGGATGATCTTGCGGCAATTATTGATAGCATTGCCGTTGAGAACCTTATCGAACGGCCCTATTATAAAATTGTTTTTTATAAACAGTATTCGGAAGGAAAATATTCCAGGAAAGCGACGGTTGAGTTCTTTTTCCTGAAAAAAGTCGGTGTCAAAGTCGTACGAAAATACCGCTATCATGCCTTGATAGGGATGTGGGACCGATACAGTAATGAATATGTTTTTCTGCATGACACAACAACCGGTGTTCCGAAGAAGTAGCTCCGCCGTCCTGTTTTTCCTCTTCTGTGCCGTTGTACCCGCCGGAACAACCCCGCCGCTTTCCGGAGAAATACATGACGGAATTCTCTTTGTAAATGAAAAGATCTATCAGGATGATCTTGATGAAGCGGAGAGCGAAGCGAAAAAAATCATCAGGAGAAATCCGGACCATCCGGCGGGATATTTCTGCATGGCTGTCGTGATTGATTCGTGGATGGTGCGCTATCAGTCGGACAAGAAGGAGGATGAGTTCTACCGTTACTGTGATCTTGCCATCGAAAAAGGGGAAAAAATCCTGGCACGCCGGAACCAGAAAGAGTGGGCGAATTTTTTTATCGGCAGCGCCGACGGCTACAAAGGCACCTATGAGGCGCGCTACGGGCGGTGGATTACCGCGTTCCGGTACGGGTGGAAGGGCGTTTCGATGCTTATGGAACTGCAGGCATCGGGAAGCAGCATCCCCGATATCGATTACGGCATCGGCTGTTACAATTACTGGCGGAGTGCTCTTATGAAGATGCTCTGGTGGATGCCGGGTATTGAAGACAAGCGGCGGGAATCAATTGAGCTGCTATACAAAACCCGCCACGAATCATTATATTGCCGGACTGCGGCCTCGATAGCGCTTATCGACATCCTTATCAATGAAAAGCAATATGAGGAAGCGCTTAAAATCGCCGACGAAGAGCTGAAAAAATATCCGGATGTCCTTATTTTTATGTGGGGCAAGGTGCGTGCATCGTATGGTCTTCAGCAGTATGGCGAGGCAATATCCCTCATCATACCGATGATCCGCAAAACGGAACTCGACGTATACGATAATCATTACAATACAACGATGTATCGGTTATATCTGGCAAGAATCTTACTGGCCGAAAAGAAACATACCCAGGCGGTCGCGGAGTGTACTATCATCAATAACTATGCCTTTGAACCGAAGATAAGGAGAAGACTGGATCCAGCCCTGGCTGAAGTGAAAAGTATCCAAAAAAAGGCGCTGCAGGGTATGGCAAAGAACAAATAGATCAATGGCATTAAGGGGTTGGATGTTTATTTTTCAATGGCCGGATTGTATTTTTTATCGTCTTTTGCCGGGATAGCTCAGTTGGTAGAGCAATTGATTCGTAATCAGTAGGTCGCCGGTTCGAGTCCGGCTCCCGGCTTTTCAATTTACCTGCAAAAGACAATCACCGTCCAGACCCATGTTGTAATTTTCTTGCCCCCCTCCTTGTTTTTTTCTTTAAGGTTGGTGAATTTACAATGATCGCACCGTTCCTTGATTAATGCAGAGGGTCATCTTTTACCGTACAAGGATGGGAACAAAGTGGGCGGTTGATCCGTTTCGGGATATGCTTAATGCATAAAGTCCGGGAGCGATCCACGGTGTGGAAAAACCATCCATCGGATGAAGATTGCCCGCGGCCGGTCGCATTTTCACGTTTGTCCATAATTGCCGTCCGGACATCGAATAAAGCGAGACGGTATATACCGCATCGGGTGAAACATCGCACTGCACAAACAGAACCTTATTTCCGGAATTTATACGAATTGTTCGGTAAGCGCGTATCTTGTGTCCGGCGCCTTTCAGCCGCGCACCCGCATCCTCGCCCTTGTACGCTCCCATATTCGTTCCGTCCGATCCAGCGCCGATACAGGGCGAGTTTTGAGCGAACTCTCCCGTGGCTGAATCGGCTATGAGCGGGTCGGTAAAAATATTGAAAAAGAAATCGCACGAGTCGCCCCGGACGTTTGTCATGGAATTGGTACCGACGCCCAAGGGAAGGCTGCCGTAACAACTGTCAACGGCATTGAACGCGAAATAGAAGGGAACCGTTGAGTTCTTCTCGAATCGAACGTTCGCGAATATGTTGTTGATGAGCGTGTCTTTCCCGGAAATCTCCTGCATGTTGATCTTCGTGACTCCGAGAATGGTATTGTGTTCGACACGCATCGGACCATACACCGATAGACAGAGCGCCACCTCCCGGCAATTGAAAATATTATCATGCATTGCCACTGAATACATCATAATGTCGTAAAGCTCGGCTTCGATCCCGGCGATAGGATCGACAACGCCGTTGATGCAGTCGGAGAATGTGTTATGCTCAAGAACGACATTCCCCGATCCGTAACCGTTGATTCTCAAGGCATCATGCATCTTGCTGAAAAGGCAATATGCGACGTCGACTTCGATTATTTCATGGAAAAAGATGTCGGAAATACGGTCGAATATGCAATATTTGAAGCGATATCGTCCTCTTCCGCCACTGATGGAGCCATTGAACCTGTCGGATTCCATCTCCGCCTCATTAGAAGTAAAAATAATGGGCTCCTGCTCCGTTCCTTCGGCGAAAATGCCGTACCTCGATGATAAAGAACCGTTTTCAACGAAATACAGTGTGACACCCGGTGAAATTACCAGTGTTTTTTCATCGGTTTTGTACAAATAATCGCGTACGATGTACGGCGAATTTTCTTTGTAAAGAGTATCGGGCAGGCTGTCAAGCAGGTGCTTTTTATCATAGAGGATGAACGGGATCGACTCGTCGGTGGTGAAGGTGCGGAAAGCGGTATCCCGGGCATGGCGATCGTCAACGACTTCCATCGAATAAACCCCGGCAGACAAATCCGCGAACGAATAGCGTCCGTTTCCGTCCGTCCTCATCGAATCGATCCCGACTCCGGGGGAGTATCCGTTCAAAACTACAAGACACGATTCTATCGGATTCCCGGTGAGATAGTCGCCGACAATGCCGCTCACGGTCAGTGCCTGTGGCGCGGCACTCAGCAGGAAGGTGAAAATGCCTGTTATGATAAAACGTTTCGTCATGTCAAACCAAACATTAAGGCATAATAAACGGGTGCCAGTCGGATACCAATTAATATATCATAAATGCAATTGTGGTGAGATCCTAAAAATCGTCGAAACGGCTACCGGATGCGTTTTCCGTGTTCAGATCGTTCACAGCCGGTCCGGGGGCCCCAATTTCCCCCGGCTCCGGTTCTCCCGCTCTGCGGGGTCACCCCGGCCGTGGTGCGCGGTAATGTAGCAATTTTTCATTTATCACCCCGCACCCCCTCAAGGGGTTTTAAAACGGCGCTGCGCTTCCGCGATATTTCGCCGCACGGTTCAGGGACATCCTTCCCTAAACCGTCGCTCCCTTGCTGTGGTATGCGCTCTGCGGCAGGCCTTCAGCACTGACGCGCCGCTTATAAGGATTTATTTCGGGTTGTCCGGCACGTTCCGCAGGCTTCACTCAGTCGCATGGTCTGCCTTCAGCAGCTGCATGAAGCTTTGTGGCCGCCCGTTATCGCCCCATCCTAGCCTTTCCCTCAATGTCCGGGAAACACCGTAAGCTCAGGGACCGGCTGGTCAGGTATTAAGGGGCCGTATTATTGGACTGGTACTCGAACAATAGTAGTGCCCTTGGAGGGTATTTTAAAAAAAAAGGTTTTGATGTTCGATCCGCGAGTTCTTTAATGCGTAGCCAATGCCTTATTACCTGTTGAATAATTTCCCATGCTTTTTTTCCCTTACCACAAAGAAGAAATGCTCCAACTCCATTTTCACGAAAGGCTTTTATTTCTGCGGGGTGCCACCGAATATATTCATCACGAGAAATAAGAATCCATCCCTTTTGACCAATATTTTGGAGCCATTCAGCATCGGCCACATCTGTCTGATTTGGGTATTCCTCTTTTAGATGTATAACATCCTCACCAAATTCTCTCAAACCACGTACGAGCTTATCACTTAAGTTTTGGTCAAAAAAGAATTTCATGCTGCCAATAATAGCTGACGTTCGAAATCAACAGCGGCGATTGCTTCTTCCTTGCGGATATCAAACCATGAGCATACAATATTTAATTCCTCATTTTCTGCAGCATAAAGATCGTAAACGTTTGCCGTGGCTATTCCTTTCCCAATAATTGACGGGTTGCCAAATGAAATGGAGGGATCAATGACAATAAAACCGTTCCTACCTCGGGGGTAGTATTTCAGAGCAATCCCCGAGGAGGTACTATCGAAATCTATTCGACGGCTCAATTCTTTAATAAAATCCGCGATTACCCATTGGCCACCACTCAGTAATTCAAGAATTGCATCTCCGTCCTCTTTCACTTGGAGATATATGTCATGACCGCTGGTAAAAAATGCCCTTTGTGCAAAATGGTGCCCACCAATTATCGTCGCTGCTTCTACTAATGCCTTTCGGATTTTCTGCAAGCTGATCCCGGTCTCAAGGAATTTTTTTACAAAAAGTAGGTCAACCAAATCGAGAAATGAGGCATAGCTGGAACCAGAGGCTTCACCCCGACACACTACCGGATCTTTGTGTTTTAAGCAGGGATTTTCTTCATTTCTGGAAGCGTAAATATATTCGTAACCGCGTAACCATCGCCTTACGCGAGTGGGAGTAAGCCTCACCAATCTGCTCACCATTGTGGCCGAATACATTGGGGTGTCTATTGTATTCATTCTTCATTAAAAAGTATATATCAGGCAATTAATAAAATCAATGCAATCAATTTTGTGGCCGCCCGTATCTCTCCTTCCAAGCCTTCCCCGCGGGAAGGTGTCAATGCAACCGTCGCGCCTTCCGCTGGCCGCAAGTCGGAGCCTCCGTCAGTCACGCCGGATTGATATCGAATATTATTGTTCACAAGGGAAATATTTGACAAGTGCACCACCTAATAATAACCGGGCACTATAATGTAATTTTTCAGGGTTATCTTCTAAATATTTGATTACTATCCTGGCAATTTGTTGATTTTCTACACCTTTTGATGGAAAGCAATATGGGCCAATTTTACTGCAAAATTTTTCTTGAACGACCTTTGAATCTGTATGACCACTTAGATATCCAAGCCAAAAAGAAACCTGCACCGCCTCATACCCATCTAGTTCTTCACCGTTTTCTGATCTTACAATATATTTGCATCCTCTTAAAAGATCGTTTCCAGTGTATTGAGCATTAGAAGTAAAGATAACGAGTATGACTATTCCAAAAGTAAGGATAATTTTATTCATTTAATACCTCTTCACCGAAAAAAAATCGTGTGGGTGTCGGATAAAACATATCTTTCCGGTATATAATAATCAAACTTCATTATCCCAGCCTCTAATTCAAATAAACACCGCCGGAGACGTATTGAACACCGCCGCCAGTTTCTTCGCCATCACCTTGCTTATCGCCCGCTGCCCTGTTTCAAAGTCGGAGATACGGGCGGTCGGTATGCCGATCATTTCCCCGATTTTCGCTTGAGTGAGGTTCGTTACCTCCCGCAAGGTCTTCAACGATTTGCCCGGCGTCATGTCCTTCCGCATCTGCCTGTACCAGTCGGTAGTGGAGATATCAACCAGTTCGTCGTCGTCATCGATATATTCCGAATACTGCCTCTTTATGGTATTGATCACTCGCGCCGGGGTCCGGGGTTTGAACCGGATATTAATATGGCGCGTTTTCGCGACTGCCTGCATAATACACCTCTATCGTTATGTTTTTCTTCTCATGCCGCCAGCAGGCGACATACGAACGGGTTAAATGGCAATGGTACTCTGTTTCACTCAGTTTGCCGTAATTCTGAAATACATGACCGGCGGAAGGGCCGCCCGCTTCAAGCAAACGTACAAGGGCATAGAACCGTTCCTGTACATTTTCGGGTAACCGGTCAAATCGTTTCAGAATGGATTTTTTCACGGTTACAACATGGTTCATATGCATAATATACTCCATTATGGGGTTGAATTCAACAGGATCATTACCGGGCCGTATTTCTTTGGTCAGGAGTTAAAGAGGGTGTGCGGTACTCGGTTGAGTGTGGCACTTGTGGTACTTCGGTGTGGTACTTTAGTGATTTTCGATCAATAAAATTAGGCTTTTCCTACAGATTCGTAATCAGCGGGTCGCCGGTTCGAGTCCGGCTCCCGGCTTTGTTTTACCTCCGACTGTCACCCTGTCAGCGTGCCCAATTTCCACTGTTTTCCCGAAGTATGATTTTGTGTTACCCACCCCCTCTATGCATTAGCGCCGGAAACCATTTTTTATTTATATTCCCATTATCCTATTATGAAAGAAGGAGGTATACCGCATGCACCGGATACTGTGGATAATCATCGTCATCTTTAACGTTTCCGCGGAAAAGCGGTATGGTTTTCACCCGATCGATTCACTCGCCGGCAATGTTAAAACCATCAGGGAATCGAATTGCAGGGCAAGGAAAAAGAGAAACGGGAAGATCGTCGTCCGAACAATGAGCTGCAAGTTTTTCGAAAGGAAATACCTGAACGACGGCAAAATCTGGTTTGATACGATCCGTGCGACATACGGTACGGGATGGACCAGATATTATTATGATGACCATGGGCACCTCACTAAAAAGCAAAGAAAAATTCCCGGTGCGGGTATCGAAGATGAAATGCGGTATACCTATGATGAGAAAGGTAACTGTATTGAAGAATCAAATTATGATTCCCATGGAAATCTTGATGAGAGTAAAAAATTTAAACTTACTTATGATGCACAGAGCCATATCGCCGAGGTCGTCGAATTTAATGAAGAGGGGGAATTCGAGGAGCGTTGTACCGACATACTTTACGATTATCAGGGAAACATCGTTTCTAAAATCACTATCGATGGGGATGGCGACAGCAGCAAGGATTCCAGTTATTTTGTCTATGATGAAAAAGGTCTGATTATCAGGGAGGTGAAATTCGACGGGAGAAAGCTCGACTGGACACGGTCCTACCACTATACCGCCGATGGAAAAACAGCGAGTATCAATAAGACCGTTGGTAAAATGAAGGCATTCGACGACTGTGATACGTTTACCTATGACGCGGACGGCCACTTAGTCAAATATATCGATTATGATGAAAATAAATCCATTCAACGAAAAATGTTCGATTTCACGTACGATCAGCGCGGAAACTGGATTTATTCGCTGATGGAGGACGACGACAAGGACCTGTATGTAAGGAAAAGAGAAATATCCTATTATTAAATCAAGGGGATACCCCTTAATCAATCACCCCGATCTTCCTTACCGCTCCATTTCCCGCGTTTAGGATATATATACCGGCGGGGATTCTTCCCGTCGTGATGACAACCTCCTCCGCTGCATCTTTCACCGCAACTTTCCCGATGACTTTCCCGTCAAGCGAATTGAGCGTGATCACCGCCCGCGTACCGGCCGGCCGGGCAAATGAAACCACGAGCTTTCCCCGCGTCTGCCGCACCTTGTCGAGAGTGATGCCGCGGATGGAAAGCCCGTTTTCCGCGATCCTGCTCTGCGGCCAGATAAAAGGTATGGCTGAACCGTCCGGCTCAACGCAGGCGATCGTTATTGTATCGGACTCCAGGCCTGCCGAAGAGGCTATGACCCGTACGTCGCCGGCGGAATTTCTTGACTTGAGCACCCATCCGATTTTTCCCGCGATGGTGTTTTTAGTCAGGGGGTCGAAACAGTCAATCGGCCCGGAAATCCGCAGGGTGATGCTCCCTGCGGCGAATATGCATTTGCCCGTTGCATCACGCAGGGAACCGACGAGGCGCGTTATATCGGTGCTGTCGGCGACAAGCGTGGCAAGATCCGCCTCGAGCCGCACGCGCACCGGCGTGTTGTCGAAGACGAAATTATCATCCGCGGTTCCGGTCCAGTTGGAACGGAAGGTATAGAACGCTTTTTTCGGTATGCGGTAGTGGTCGAGAACACCCATGGGATAATCCTGGACCGGCGACCAGTAATCGACGAAACACCACATGAATCCGCCCCCCGGAACAGGCTGCGTTGAAGCGCTCCATGCGTTGAGGATCTGCGTCCAGTTGTTCGATCCGGACCAGCGGTCGGAAGCGAAACGGTTTTCGCTGAGCGATCCCGACAATGCCGCGTCGTTTTTCGTCGCGGTGTCTCCCCGGTAGCACCATTTGATCCACCCCTCGTGATATTCAGCTACAAAGGATCCCATGACCCGGTTGCGGATGCTTGTGTGCGGATACAGTTCATAATTCATGCCGTAAATATCCGCCGCAAGGTACGGTATCTGGGTTGAAGCTCCGTAAATGCAGGTGTTCCGCGTGGAATCGAGCTGATGCAGGATATCGTTGAGCCTGTTGAACTGCGTCTGGAAATTTTCCCGCGGTTCATTGAAAATTCCCCAGGTGATGATAGACGGATGATTGTACCCTTCGCTCACCATCTCCTGCGCCGTGACCTCCATACGGTCCCAGAAATCATCCGGATATGGCGCGGAACCGCAGCATCCCCATGAAGGCAGTTCGGGCAGACAGATCATGCCGAGTTCGTCACAGGCATTGTAGAAAGCCGGAGCGCGCGGGTAATGCGCGCAGCGGACGGCATTCGCACCCATTTCCTTCGCCAGCCTGACCTCCTCAAAGAACCGTGACCGTGGAACCGCGTTTCCCACCCATGCGAACTCCTGGTGCATGCACACGCCCTTGAGCGGATAACGCTTTTCATTCAGGAAAAATCCGCCCTGCCGCGTCCAGCGTATCGAGCGGAAGCCGAACCGTTCGACGTAATCGTCGACGGCCCGGCCGTCGACCGCTACTTTCGTGAAGATGCGGTAGAGGTTGGGCGTTTCCGGGCTCCACAATTCCGGATGATCCACCGCGACCGCGGTGTCGAACGTGCGCGAGGCGCCGGAACCGATGGCGCCCGTCATGGCGCACCGCGCGACAATGGCGTTGTCCGGGTTGACGATGCAGAACGACGGCGAGATTGTCCGGTCGCCGCCGGTATCGTTTTGCACCAGCGTTTTCACCCGCACCCGTGCGGCCGACGATGCGGCATCCGGCGTTTCGATCTTCTGGCCGTGCGCCGGGATGTAAATGTCGCCGGTGCGGACGAGCCACACGTCGCGGTACAGGCCGCTGTAAAGAAAGAAATCCGGATATTCGATGCTGTTGCCCGCGGCGGTGAAGGTTCCGGCGCGGCCCGGCGGGATGTCGTTGCGGTACCTGCAGTCGAGTTTGACCGCGAGCGTATTGCTTCCGGTCATGTTTACCGCGTCGGTAATATCGAAATGAAAACCCGTATAACCGCACGCATCATGGACGCCGACCGGCGTGCCGTTTACATACACCCGGGCGATCTGCATGGCGCCGTCGAATTCGATGAACACTTTTTGATTGTGCGTGGCGGAGGGAACATAAAACGTTTTCCGGTACCAGTGAACGCCGTCCCATCCGGATGAGAGCGGCACGCTCTTTTGCTCGCCGTCGGCCGTGGGAACGTCGTACTGCGCGGAATGGGGAAGGTTGACGGTCTGCCAGGACGCTTCATCGCAGTCGATGCCTGCCGCATCGGCAGGGTCCGCCTTGATGAATTTCCATGCATGGTTCAGGTTCCGTCTGCTTCTGATTGTGCAGATGCGGTGGGGGAAAAAATCGGCGCGCAAAGAACAGACGGTCGCACCGACCACGAACAACGTCGTTAAAAACATGCGTTGCCGCCTCTTCAAAGCCATATAGTGGATGCTGAGTACTCGACAGGGCTTTTTTATATGCTATTGAATATATACAATTCCATGGGGAAAATGGAATAATTTACCGGCAATCAACGGGGAGAAGATGCCCGGCGGCTATTGCCTGCCGCCCGATGAATGCACTTCCTTCCGGAGTTTCCGATGACTCCTGCCCGATATCCGACCGCTGCCGTATTCCAGCGAATACGCTATTTTTTAATAGAAGGAGCGGATGCGGACCGGATCGAGTATAATTATATAAGCCGGTCAATATAACGGATAGATCCGGAATGAAAGGGCGTATGTATGAAAAGAGTGGCGATCGGACTCTGTTTTTTCCTCGGTTTAAATTTGTCGAACCTGTCGGCCGGGCAAAAAGCTCCCATGCCCTCCTGCGCCAAGATCGATTGCTCCGGTATCGTTGTATCTGTAATCTTCTATCCGGATTCGGTCTCCAGATGGACACGGTCATCGTATTATGAAGTCACGTTAAGCGACGCCGCTATTTCCTGGAGCAGCTCATCCGATACGATGTGCCTTCAAAACGTTCAAACCGGCGAATATGAATCGTATATTCTTTCTCTTTCACCGTATGATGAAGTAACGGTAATCCGGCCCGGCGACACACTCGTCGTCAAAGGATTCAAGGCGAGAGGAGACGAGTTCGGCCAGACCTATTCCTATGATAACCTTGTCATTCAAAATGGAACCGCGGTTAAGGATGTCCATCGGGTTCAAAGGAAAAACTGCAATACCGCGTGCAGGAGTATGGTGAACCTTCCGGGAAGCGATCGATCCTCTTTTCATGATGCCGATAATTCAGGGTATTATTCAATCACCGGAAGAAAAATGAGCGCGGGTGTTTTGCGCAGACAACGGGCAGGCGTGATTATTATCGATATAAAATGATTATGACGGGTGACACGGACACCCCGGCGTCAAATCCCACCCCATGAAATGCCCGATGAAACGACGAAACGGCCGATGAAACGACGAAACGGCCGATGAAACGACGAAACGGCCGATGAAACGACGAAACGGCCGATGA
>JAFGIW010000017.1 GCA_016929415.1 Chitinispirillaceae bacterium
CTCCCCGGGTATTCCTGCGCTTTTCGCATGTCGTCTTTTCTCGGCATCTTATGCATCAGCATTAAAAAGAATCGCTCAATTTAGGTATAATAAACCCGGATTGTAATTGTACATAAACCGGAACGGAAGGGTTCTCACATGAATTCCGTCACAAAAGGAGTATGGGCGACATTTTTCTTTCTTACTGTTTTATTAGGCACGCAGGACCGGGTGGCGGCGCAGTCCGTTGTTCCTCAAACGCGCCTGTTGACCGGGAAAGTGGTCGATAAAAAGACGGGCCTGCCGATTCCCGAAGCTGCCGTTTCCGTCACTGCAATGAATCCCGTTGTCCGCGGAAACCCTGAAGGAAAATTCAAAATCGACATTCCGGCAGCCATCGCCTGCACGTTGACCGTCGAAAAAACCGGCTATGAACAATCGAGTCTTCCCATAAATCCGGATGCGGAAAACAAATTCGTCGAGATAACCCTCGAACCATTATCCCTTTCCGAACTGGAGAAGATGACAGTCTTTGCCCGCCGAAACAGTCTTAAAAGCAACGAAAACATCAGCCGGATCACCATATCTCCGGAGCTGGCGACAAAACTGCCGGCTGTCGGCCAGGCGGATCTATTCCGTTCATTGCAGCTTCTGCCCGGGGTAAGCGGCACCAATGAATCGTCGTCGGCACTGTATGTACGGGGAGGAACTCCCGACCAGAACCTTATTCTCCTCGACAACATACCGATCTATTACGTCAATCATCTTTACGGTTTTTACAGTGCCTTCAATCCGTATGCAATCGACGAGGTGTCAATCCACAAAGGCGGGTTCGGCCCGCAGTGGGGCGGCCGTCTTTCCGGCGTTGTTGAGATGTCAAGCAGCGGCGGGAACAAACCGTACGATCCGGAAGGGATGGGGATAAAGACGGGTATTGGAACGGGATTCCTCAGCAGTGACGGTTTTCTGCAGATCCCCGTAAAAAATCATGACATCGGAACGGTGATGATCGCCGGTCGGCGCTCAATGACCGATTTCTTCCCGACCGATCTCTTCGGTAGGATTTTCGACCGGATGCACGGATCCGATACCATGACAACCAGCGGTAGCGGTGACTTCTTCGGAGGAAGATCGATAACGAGCCATATTGTTTATAGGCCCGAGGTATTATTCTGGGATCTAAACGGCCTCGCTACATTCCGGCTCGGCTCCCGGGGCAGACTTGCCACCACCCTTTTCGCAAGCCGGGACTATCAGGACAATTCGTTCGACAGCTCCTGGTTGGCAGGCTATTACCTCAACGTTAAAACCACATCGGTCACCCCTGAAGGAGTACCCGTTCTTCAGTTCGACACGGTCACCACTACGACGTCCATTAAAGACAACGCGCCTGTTTACTGGGGTAATCGGTGTATCGGTCAGAAGTGGGAACAACAGTGGTCCGAAGCATATATAAGCAACCTGAACCTGTCGTATTCGGAATTTACCGACAAAAAAAGAGAAGAGTATCTCCGCACGGAAACGAGAACCCATCGCTATTCCGATACGACAAGTCCGACGGATACCGTCATAGGGAACTCATCGTGGATGGCTTCAACGAATAAAATCATCGATATTTCGGGCAGGCTCGACAACACGTTCAAACCGGCGGACTGGAACACGCTTAAAACGGGAGTGGAAATTTCGCAAAAAACCGTTATCTATGAACGCGACACGTTGCAACCGGATACCACCACCGTAGAATGGAGATCGACGCCCCCCTCTCTGAGGCAACGGTACCAGCCCATCCACAGCCACGACACAGGTATATCGATGGCCGTCTACGCGGGGGATGAGATGGGATTCGGCGACAAGGCGGGCCTGACGCTCGGCGCGCGCCTCTATTACTTCAAGCCAGCCTCCTCCTGGGCGATCGATCCTCGCATCAGCGGGTGGTGGAAGCTGTTTCCTGAAGTAAAGGTTAAGGGGGCATGGGGAATGTACACACAGGAAATTCACCGTGCCGAGCAGGAGGATATCATGGGAGGCAGCAAATTCGTCTGGCTCCTGGCCAACGAAAACCGGCCCCTTGAAAAGTCGCAGCACTTCATCGGCGGTGTATCCTGGGAAAAGACGCATTTCCTGCTTGATGTGGAGGCCTACTACAAGCGTCTCAGCGGGCTTCTCACGATTTCCGAACAGCTACCCCTCGAATGGTTGCCTCAATATGCATTCAACCCGAACGACCTCGCCCTTTATGAAGGCACGGGTACTGCGAAGGGTATCGAGCTCCTCGCTCAGGTCAAAGACGTATCCACGCCGTTATTTTCCAGAGAACTGACGTATGACGGATGGGCCGCCTATACCTGGAGCAAGGTTGAAAACACGTATGCCGTATTCAACCTCGGCAACCCATTTCCGGCAACCCAGGATCGTACGCATGAAATCAAATTGATCAACAACCTTGAGTGGGATGTCGCGACATGGTCGAGCATCGCTCTGGGTGCCGTCTGGCTCTATTCAACCGGCACGCCCTATACCGCGCCGCTCGGGACATACCGGCTGCAGGTGATCGGCGGCAACCCGACGCCTGTTTTCCAGTATGTCAGCGACAAGAACACGTACCGGCTTCCCGATTACCACCGTCTCGACCTCTCCGCTACCTGGAAGGTTCATTTCGGGAAACACGTGCAGGGCAGCCTGATACTGGGGCTTTTCAATGCCTATAACAATGAACTCGTCCTTGAAAGAAGCTATACCGCGGAAACTATTGGTGGTTACGGTCCAATACAGGCGACGGTCTATACCCCGATACACAAGATATCGATGCCGATCACATTTAACCCGGCATTGCGCGTATCGGCGCAGTTCTGAATTCGAAAGGAGAGCAACATGAAAAAAGATGTAAAAACGGTAGAACTGGCGGTAAGGGCGGTATTCCTGTTCTGCGTGGCGTCAATTATCGCCCTGTTTTCGTGCGCCGGCACTGAACCGACCGCTTTTGACAGGGACGCTATTATCGTGCAGGCGAATTTGTTCGCGGGTCAACCGGTCAACGATGTCCATTTGCTATGGCTGACCAAAACGGTCATCGATTCAACAGTAACGAGGACTTCAATATGGGACCCTGACATAAAAGCAAACAGGTTGGTTGACACGGTACTGTATCAACTCGGTGAAAGAGCGGTTGATGATGCCCGGGTGACGATTTCATGCAATGGAGAATCCTGGCCGCTTGCCTGCAGCGATACAGGGGGGTGGTATCATGAAATAAGCGGACAGCTTATAATCGCAATGGGACAGACCTACAGGATCGACATATACACGGAGGGCAGACACGCATGGGCTGAAACGACCGTTCCGTTGCCGGTCTCCGGTCTTGAGATCTTGCGGGATACGTTGTATGTAGATACTGGCACTGGCACCGGTACAGGTACCGGTACTGGCAGGTCCGGCACTGCCAAGATCAGCACTGCCAGCAGCAGTGGCAGTGGAACCGGTTTTCCAGAGGAACCGACATCAACAATACCGGACAGTCTAACGAAACTGACGGTAAAATGGGACAATCCCGCTAGAGAGTATATGTATTTTTATCATGAACTCGAAACGAGTCCTGAACAAAGACAGAAGAGGGGAAGCTTTACGAACACGCCTGGTCTGATTATCAGTAATAAATACATTTCGGTTGGCAGCAGCGGCAGTAGTACCGGCACCGGCACCGGTACCAGCACCGGCAGCACAGATAATATCAGGTCCATCGTCCTCTCCGAACCCGGCAGATATAAATTATTCGTCTGCACGCCGCCGCCGCCGTCGGAGTACTTCAATATGCTTGCGGTGAGGCCCGATACGAGCAGTACGATCCAGGACCGATGGACCAGAGCGCTCACCAATATCAATGGGGGAATCGGTTATTTCGCCTCCTTCGGCATTGACAGCATCTTTTTCACCGTTGCTCCTTGGACGGACGGAAGTCAATGAGCCGTTTGCGGGCATTGTGCCGTGTGTCAGCGAAGTCGCTATGACCAACAGAATGATTCGGCATAAATTTTATACGACAACTCTCCTGACCTGCGGTTTTCTGCTGCTATTTGGTCCCTATGCATACAGCGCCACCGTCACCTTGAACTACGATTGTAAGTATCAGACGATCGAGGGATTCGGCGGCGGTCTCTCGTTTCGAAAATATCCGTACTTCCACCCCAAAAAAGAAGAACTCTACGACTCCATTTTCAATGTCGCCCGTATCAACGTGGTCAGGATCCACAATTATTACAACCTGGATCCCACGGAGAACGAACTCGTGGAAATTCCGATGATGATGGAAATTCAGCAGCGATGGCCGGATGTCAAAACCATTCTCACTTCGTGGTCCCCGCCATCCTTCCTTAAAAGCAACAATTCCCTTGTCGGAGGAAATGAACGCAACGATACCGGGACGATTAAAAAGAACAGTGACGGTCTCTATATGTACGATGAGTATGGTTACTACTGGCTGAAATCGGCACAGTATTTTATCAACAGCGGCATAAGAATCGGCTGGGTCTCCATACAGAACGAACCCGACTGTGCGGCCTGGTACGAAGGGTGTGTCCTGGGGCCGACGGAGACTCCCACCATTGCATCGTACGGCAGGGCGCTCAATTCGGTGTACACCGCATTTCAGCAGCATCTTGCCAGCCCCCCACCGCTCATCGGTCCGGATGTCGTAGGGGTCGGCTACGGCTATTTTTCACGGTATCTGAATTCACCCGATCTGGACAGAAATCAACTCGTTGCCTACTGCCACCATCTTTATCACTATTCGGGACCTGATTTGATGGTACTTCCCCCCCGGCAGTTCCCCGATAAACCCATTTACCAGACGGAATTTCTGATTAACGAAGGTGAGAAGGACCGAACATGGTTCGACCATGCCGTCTTCATACACAACTCTCTCGCAATCGAAGGTGTTTCCATGTATTGCATTTTCGCACTCGCCTACAAGCCGGCGTCGACGCACTGTCTTTTCAGCATGGACACCTCAGGTGGAGTGTGGTACGAGACTCGACCGATTTATTATATGTTTAAACACTTCTCACGGTCGATTCATCGCGGCTGGCGACGTTGCGAAATATCGGTTGACGATCCCAACCTGCTGGTATCGGCATACTGCAACGCGGACAACGATTCGACGGCGATCGTCATAATCAATGCAGGGGCACGCTCGAATACGGTCAACCTGCTCTTTCCGGGAAAACGGGGAGATTACTATCAGACGACCGAATCAAGCGGATATGTTTATAAAGGCAGTGTGAGCGACAGTGCGACCATCGCATGTGACATCCGATCCATTACCACGATCGACCTGCGTATCGATAACAACGCAGTGAAACATTCGCCGATACGAACGCTCCTGCCGTCGACGCGAATCGTAAAAGTACGTAAAAGCCCTTCAGGAGTAATTTCCGTACGGTATTTTGTCCCCATTCACGAACCGGCCACACTCTCCCTTCTGGATTTCCGGGGAACCGTGCTGGCTGAATACCCGCTGTCGCGGCATGACCGGTCCAAAAGTAATCCGCACCATTTCGACCGGTCCGTATCGAGCGGAAGTTATATCATAACACTCAAGAGCGGCACCGCAATCGCTGTAAGGAATTTCATCGTCATCGATTGATTGTCCCGGAAAACGGTATTTGAAGAAGTGCTGAAATCCGAAAAGGATAGTATACTATTTTATCTGGAGAAAAAGGCATTTCCGGCCATGATCAACAACAGGAGATGACGATGTTTCTTCCCGGAATGAAAAAAACTCAAAAAACATACGAGGAGAGCAAAATCGATGTATTGTTAACGTACCCCAAGGATGGACTCAGACTGTTTCAATCCATGATTCCCATCGGCTTGGTGAGCATCGGCACCGTATTGCAAAGGGCGGGATACAGGGTTGCCGTTATCGATTTCAACCATTACAGCAATGATTTCCGGAGACAACTTCAATTTTTACGGCCGAAGATTATCGGCATAGGTGGAACGACGCCTTCACGAAAAGGCAGTTTTCTGACGGCACGTCTGGCGAAACAGTCGCTGCCGCATACGCCGGTCGTCTATGGAGGTATTAATGCGACATTCACCGCTGCAGAAGTTCTCGATAATATTCCCGAGATAGATTTCATAATCAAAGGCGAAGGAGAGTTATCGTTCCCGGCGCTCTGTGACGCTCATATCAGAGGAGTCGGGTCCGGAATATCATGTTTGCCCGGCTTGTGCTTTAGAAACGGCTCACGGATCATTGAAAACAAACCGGAACGAATCCGGGATCTGTCTGTTCTACCGTTTCCCGACCGTGATTTGCTGGGTGATTATTATAATCTGGATATGGAGTTCATAGGAGGTCCGGGTGATTTCATCATAACCTCCAGAGGGTGCCCCGCCGCATGCAATTTCTGTTCGGCGTCAAGAATGTTCCCCGGAGGAATACGGCTGCGGCCCGTCGATTCCGTCATGGCGGAAATTGAATATCTTCTCTCCCGGAAGAATCTTTCGGGTCTGAAACTGTTTGACAGTACCTTTACGGCGAACCGTAAACATGTCGAGGACTTCTGCAATCATGTCGGACAATTCAAGATTCCATGGGAATGCGAAATCAGAGCGGACAGCGTTGATGCCGGCCTGTTGAAGCTCATGAAAGACAGCGGGTGCTATTATATCAATATCGGAATGGAGACTTCACACGAGTCGCATTTGAAACGCATTTCAAAAGGTATTACCTCCGGGCAGGTTCTGGATGTTTTGTCTATGTGCAAAAGGCTCGGCATCCATTCAAAGGTATTTTTTACATTCGGTCATCTTGGTCAGACTTTCCGGGAATGCCTGGAAGATATACAATTCATCGACCGCCATAAAGGCAATATTGATTTCTTCGCGGTGACCGTCGGATTGAGAATATATCCCGGCACCCGGCTTGAAAGTGAGTGCCGGGAAAATGGAGTCCTCCGCGAGGGCTTTTCGTGGACGGAAAGTTGCCGAAAAGCGTCGAACCTGCTGGTCGGCGAGCCTTCCGACATACCGTTGCTGTTCCAGAAACAACTCGGACCGGTCAAATTGATGACCGTTCTGGCGATTCTTTTCGCCAAAAAGTTTATCGGTACGGAAAAATTCCTTGCAAGAATGATGTTCGAGAACATCGGAAGCGTTCTCATCTCTATGAAACTGGCGGTAAAACATTCAATTCACAAAGCCGAAAGAAGGATGGGCAGGAGCCTGAAGGAAAGAGCGTGGGCCGGAACCGTTTACCACCACGCACGGGATGCCGGACCGTCTTCGATACAGGGCGGCGCAGGCGTGTCCCGGTATGCATTCACCGGCAAAGCCGGTGACTTTAAAGAATAGCGCGGCATAGCCGCGCCGCCAAGAAATCCGCCCGGCGCCACCGTCGTTCCGGTGAGCAGTGGCGCGCCCGCCGCACGGAACATTTCCGTCTTCAACAAACCTCATGCACGGGGAATTTGATTTATCCGAATCGACAGTATATTTTTCAATTTTTAACAGAAGCCGCAGCGGCTTCCCTCAAACCCGCATCCCGGAGGCTCCATGAAAAAAACCGTGCTGGCGCTTGTCTTCTGTGCATCGTTCCCATCCGCCGGAAAAACCACCATCGATCTCGCGGCCTATAAAAACAACAAAAATTTCACGACGGCGGAGACGTCGTATACCGTCGGCGCGCGCACTTTCACCCTCGTGAACATACGGCCCCGCGTGAAAAGCGATACCGCCTGCATTTCGGCCGTCATAATAGACAAAAGGAAACTAGTCCTCTTCGATATCGGCGTTGAGGCCGGCGCCTACGGCCTGTTCGTCCCCCGCCGCCAGCCCCTACGGGGGGGGCTTGTCGTCCTGAAAGCGTCGCCGGTGGAGGGAAAGACCTTCATTTTCCTGTCCAACGGGAAACTGATCACGCTTCCCGGCGCGCAGACCATCGTCGATACAACGGGTAAAAGCGTTTACTGCGTCTGGGAAAACGATAACCAGTACCGGCTCACGGTATTCAATTACAGGAGCATGCGGCTCACCATCCCCACGACGATCATCAAACAACCGCTCCAGTGGTATGCGTCGGGAGTGTCGTACTGCTTTACGGCCCCCCAGGAAAAAGGATATTACTCGGTGGAACCGTTCATGAAAAGCGTCGTTAAAATCGACCAGGCGGAAAGCGACCTGTCACCCGTACCGTATCTGACGGATTTCAGTAAAATCGACCCGGCAGGCTGCTGTAATGCGAAGGCGTTAAAAAAGCAGTGACCGGCCAGCCGGATTATCGATCCATAAGCAAGGGCTCACCATGGTGAGCCCTTGCTTTTTTTGGGTAACCGCCCTTCCGGGCAGCCTGCTGCATGTCGGGGGTGACGATGATTATGGTGAAATCCCTTTTCAAATCGCCGATAAGATCTTCGATGCGCGCCGTCGAACGGGGATCAAGGGTCCGATGCCGGCGCATGGATTTTCGGACCCACGGCAAGCGCAGGCGATATAGAGCCGTTGCTGCGTCCGCCCGAAAGACCGAGCACGTTGCCGTAATAAAAAATCGATTTTTCACCGTTGATTTTTATTTCACCGGTCGCTTCGGTTGTATTCATGATGTCACTTCCCGTCCGTTGCTACGTTGATAAGGAATGAAAAAATGGAATGTACTGCCCTCTCCCGGCGCGCTTCGCACGGCAACCCGTCCCTTGTGCACCAGGGCGACATGCCGCACTATCGATAATCCCAGACCCGTTCCGCCCAGTTTCCGGCTGCGCGCCTTGTCGACACGGTAAAAACGCTCGAAGATGCGGTCGTGGTGCTCGGGAGCGATCCCCGGCCCGTTATCGGCGACCGAAAGCCTTAATTCCCGTCCATCTTCGCCGATACCGGCGGATACCACGATACGCTCCCCGTTCGGAGAATAATTCACCGCATTATCGAGCAGGTTGATAAGCGCCTCTTCGATGAGCGCCGGTTCGAGTTCCGCATGCAGCCCGGCATCGCACACCGTATCGATACGGATCTCCTTCGCGGCCGCCTTGATGCTGCAGGTTTCCACCGCAGCCGAGATTATGGAGGCGATCCGCGTACACTGCAGTTGCGGACCCTGCGCCTGCGCCTCCTGTTCGATACGGGAGAGCGCGAGAAGGTCTTCGACGATCGTTGAGAGCCGCTCCACCTGGCGGTCGATGATCTGCAGAAACCGCTCCGCCTCTTCCCTGTCGTCGATCGCCCCGGCCCGGAGCGTTTCCACGAACCCTTTTACCGAGGTGAGCGGCGTGCGCAGCTCGTGCGATACATTGGCGACGAAATCGCTCCGCATGGTTTCCAGTTTATTCAGGCGGGTGATGTCATTGATGACCGCGAGAACGCCGATCGTCCTGCCGTCGGCGTCGCGCAGCGCATTGCCGTGGAGCTGCAGCAGCCTGTCGGCCCCCTCGCTGTACTGCTGATCGGTGGTGAGCATCGCCTCGTCGACAAGCGCTTCCCCTCTCTCGGCGACCCGTTTGATGAATTCGTTGATCTTGGCGTTGCGCAGCACGGCGCCGATCCATGTTCCCTTTTCGGGCTTCGACGGAAGGGCGAACAGTTCGACGGCCGATTGATTGATGGCAATTATTCGCTGTTCATTGTCGAGCGCGATAACCCCCTCCACCATGCTTGAAAATACCGCGTCGATCCGGTTGTTCTGCTCGGTGAGGCTGCCGATCGTGTCGCGCAGCCGCGTCGCCATTTCATTGAGCGCCTCGGCAAGCTGGTCGATCTCCACGCATCCCGCGGGCGTGAGCTTTCCGGTGAAATCGCCGGAAGCGAACCGCACTGCCACCCGCTTCATTGAATTGACGGGCAGGCTGATTTTCCGCGAGATGAAAAAACTCACCAGCGCGGCGACAACCGCCAGAAGGAAATAACCGATGCCGAAGCGACCGTACATCTTATAGAGTTCCCGGTGAATGACGGCGGTCGAAAGCGCCGCCCGCACCACACCGGTGAGCGCTTCCGAACGATAGATCGGGACGGCGACATACACCATTTGTTTGTTGAGCGTGTAACTGAACCGGTCCGCCAGCCCCGTCTTTCCGGAGAGCGCGGCGAGCACCTCCATGCGGTTGCGGTGGTTTTCCATGGAATCGGGGTCTTTTTCCGAATCGCCGAGCACCGTGCCGTCGGTCGCGATGACCGTGAACCGCATCTCGATATTCTTGGCGAGCACTTTACAGAGCGAATCAATGACGCCCGGCGCCGCGCGTCCGATATACCCCTCCATCTGGGAACCGATCTGGTACGCGCGCTCGGTAAGCCCGTCGATCGTGTTTGTAATAAAAAATTTCTTGAAGGTCCTTGTCGTATACCACGTAAAAAGTAGCGCGGGAACGATGATGATGAGTAAAAACGCGCGATAAAGCTGCCAGATGAGGTTTTTCGGTCCCATATCACTCCTCTTTAAACCGGTACCCGGCGCCGCGGACCGTTTCGATGCAGTTTCCGGCCTCGCCGAGTTTCTTGCGCAACCCGACGATCAGCACATCCACCGATCGGTCGGTCACCGGATAGTTGTCGCCCCGCACCCCTTCGATGATCTGGTACCGCGAGAAAACCCACCCCGGCTTCTTCGCCAGAAAATGAAGGACCATGAACTCTAGATTGGTCAATTCGACCGGCCGGCCGCAAACCATCACCTCACGCCTGCCGGGATGGATAGTGAAATCACCAACCACCAACGGCTCGATGCCACCCGTTTTTTCCGCACTTCGCCTGCGTAATACCGAACGGATACGAGCTATTACCACTTTCGGGCTGAACGGTTTCACGATATAGTCGTCAGCCCCCAGTTCGAGACCGGTAACGATGTCGCTTTCCTCACCCTTGGCCGTAAGCATGATGATGGGAATCAACCGCAGCTTCTCACTCCCCTTTATCTGCCGACATACGTCAAGTCCGTCAATACCCGGAAGCATGAGGTCGAGCAGAACCAGATCGAACGACTCGGTCTGCAGCTTTTTCATGGCATCCTCACCCCTGATTACTCCGGTCGGCCTGAACCCGTCCTTGGCAAGGTTGTACCTGACCAGTTCGACGATATCCTCGTCATCCTCAACGATCAGAATCTTCTCATGACTCATAGTCGATTTCCTCCGGTATCAAAATAATTTTCACCATCATGACATGGTCCTTTTTCTCAACTGATACATAGTAAAATGGCCGACAGGTTGAGCGGGAAGGTCGGCAGCAGCAGAAGCAGCGTCGTGGCATACTGTATTCCGATCGTCTCCTCGACATTGGTCGACCGGGTAGCCATCACATGTACAAAAGTTGCATGAACTGATCGGAATGCCTTGTAGGGATATACGGGAGAAAATAGGCGACACCCGTGAAGAGTATCGGCGCCACTTCGCCCGCGCCGCGACTCACCGCCAGTATCACTCCCGTCAATATGCCGGTGGTCGAGTTCGGCAGTACGATGCGGGTGATGGTTTTCCTGCTCGAGGCGACGAACAGCGTTACGCCCAGACGGCAAAGGCCGCACGTGCCGTTGTCAGTATCATACTTTTTTTCATAATCAATTCCTTCCGGAATTCGGTCAATGATTTTCCTTATAATTTGTACTGAACCCTGAAGGTCAATACGTTGTCGGGAATGTCACGCGAAAAGTCTTTGTACGGATTGCCGTTTTTAAGGTTCGCCGACGTTTCGTTGTGCGGCATGTCGTAGTAAAGCATGAATTTCACGTTGTCATCCCAGTGGTAGATGAGGCCGAATCCGAATGTTTTCCAGGCGAGATCGGTTGCGGAAGTGTAACTCCCCGCGGCGCCGACATCGTCATTTTCCACATCGGTATTCTGATCGTACAGATCGTACTTGAGCACGCTCTGGATACGGCTTCCCCAGCATTGCACCCAGTAGAGGTAAAAACCGGAGAAACTCCTCGAATAGACGGCGCCGTTGGGCGCACCGCCCGACGAGGGCTGATAGAATGAGGAACTTGACGCCGTTCCCGGTTGCATACCGCCTATGTATTCGCCCCGGAGCGTGAGGGCGCCGATAACCGGTATATCGAGATAATACTGCAAGTCACCGCCGAAATAGGTGCGCGTGAAGTCTTCGCCTTTCTTCCCGACCATCCGTTTAAATGTTTTACCGTCCATTTCATAGGCGATTCCCTTATCGGGCCCATCGGAGGTCGTATCGGTATTGGTAACTTTCCCGATATATGCCGAAAAACCTCCGTCAATCGCCATTCCGGCACCGCGCAACGGAATCTCGACGCCGAGACGTCCGATGAAATCCTTATTATTGTCGTTTTCGAGCTGCAGCGACGTGAGTCCATTGAACACGCCCGCCTTGGCATTGAGCCAGTTCAGGGGGCCGTCACCGCCGGCGAACGCCAGCTGCGCACCGATATCCTTCTCTTTCGGGAAAAGGGTTTGGATCATATACGCCCGTTCCGGCGATTCGCACATGCTTGAAGAATATGCTATTTCGAAGCCGAATGGACGGTCAAATATCCCGATCGTACCGGTAAAGTCTTTAAGCCACGGTTCGGTAAACGATGCAAACGCGTCCTTGATTTCAAAACCACCGGTCGATGCGTCGAACTGAAGCACATATCGGCTCAAACCGTTGTTGTGGTTGAATTTGATGCGACCGCGACGCACCAGGAATTTCGACTTTGATCCCGCGTCGAATTTACTTCCCGACTTTGACGTCTGTACGCCCTCGGTGTCGGCATATTGAAACTGCGCCTGAATATAACCGCCGATTTTCATTTTCGCCAGTTTTTTAACCGTCGATTGAGTTTCGAGGCAACTCTCTTCGAGCCCGGCAAGCTTCCCTTCGACCTCGGCGAGTTTCTTTTTTGTATCGTCGGCCGCCTGAGCCGTCACTTCGCTCTTCTGCGTTGCCGCTTCCGTTTCATCAACCTCCTGCGCATCGGCAAACAGGACCAGTCCCAGAAGCATTATGAACAGTTTTAGAACCATCTATTCCTCCTTTAAAATAATGTTTACTTATTCTCCGTCATGAATGATCTCATTCAACCTTTGCCGCCGTTACCCGCCCTTATCCTCTCATAACGATACCCCCTCCTTGTTTAATTATACCTAAATTGAGCGATATTAATAGAGAAAAGTAAAGCCCTTTTGGCGTGGAATGATATATTTTATTGATGAAAATAGCAATAGAA
>JAFGIW010000018.1 GCA_016929415.1 Chitinispirillaceae bacterium
ACCGTCGGATTATCGTCCCGGTGGTAGGTGTATCCGTCGATTTCGCCGTCGGTAATCCGCCGCAGCACGTCAAACGAGGCATAATGGTAGTTG
This sequence comes from Chitinispirillaceae bacterium, assembly GCA_016929415.1. Lineage (GTDB taxonomy): Bacteria > Fibrobacterota > Chitinivibrionia > Chitinivibrionales > Chitinispirillaceae > JAFGNB01. Next base: position 94 of record JAFGIW010000018.1, read on the forward strand.
ACCGCATTGACTATCGGGGTCACCATCGGCTTGTTGCCGTAAGGGGTCAGGGGGTCGGGCATCCGCAGTCGCTCCTTTCAAAGATACAATTCCTCTCCAGATGGCGCCGCGCGGCGGCTATCGCACGCTCCACCCCGCCGGTCCGGGGCAGTACGGCGGCTATCTTGTCAATATACATTCTTTCCCGCACCTTTTCGAACGACCTTGTGTAATTGAGGTCGAAAACCCAGCCGAGCTGTAAAAGTTTTAAATCGTTAAACGTTCTCACATCTTCATTCCGTACGATTTCTCCGCGGATGACGCTCTGAACCACGGCTTTGGAAACTGCGGGAACGTCCGGTAATCCGAGCCTTATCGTATCACCGGAATCGAGACCGCAATAGTGCCGGGTGACGACCCGTAAAATGTCGATTTTATCGGCGTCGCGCAGGGCCATAAGAAAAAAACTCGATTCGGGATTCGGTTTTTCGGGCAAATCGGCGCGATTATGATTGAGGACCACCTCTCTTATCACCTCCCTGGCCGCGGGGTCAACTCCTTCCAGAATGTCGCTTGAATCGAGGGTTTTTACGCCCAGTAATGCATGATCCTCCGATTTCGAATCAGCGTAGGTCCGGTATCGTGCAAACTGCTCGAAGCGGCCTATATCATGAAGGCATGCGACTATTTCCGCACAATAACACCACCCCCTCTTGATGTTCATTGAATTGGCGATGTCGAGTATTTCCACCATCACCTTTGCCGTATGTTCCTCCTTGAGCCGGATGGCCGAATCGAACGATTCATCACCGGTGTAAAACCGCCGGACGTAGTTTTGAAACCGCTGCTTGATACGCAAGAGGTCGGCTTCAGTTACCATTCGGTACCTCTTACACGATCTCCCGTCACCGGTTGCATTCCCCGATCCAGATATTTTTTCGCAAGGTCGATATAAAGCTGCTTTGCCCGCTCCCAGAACGCCGCATCATTGGCGCTCACCTCTCTTACGGTCTTTGCGGGATTGCCCAGGGCCACAACCCGCGGCGGGATCACCTGTTTCATGGTGACGACACTCCCCTCACCGACAATCGCTCCCTCCCCGATCTCGGACCGCAGGCTGAGTATCGCCCCCATGCCGATGACGGCTCCCCTTCCTATGCGCTTTCCGTGCAGGATCGCGCCATGGCCGACCGTTACCCGCTCGCCGATTTCGGCGCTTTCATCGGGAGGCGCATGAATGACGACCGCCTCCTCGACCGCGGTCCCCGCACCGATTGTTATCCGTCCGTAGTCGCCGCGGAGAATGGCGCCGTGACCGATGTAGCAATTGTCGCCGATCGTGACGTCGCCGATTATCTGCGCGGTTTCGCTGACGTAGGTATCCCTTCCCGCGTGCGGCGTGCGGCTGTCAAAGGTGAAGAGCATGAATGTTTCCCTGATTTATGTATTGATCGCGTCGAGAACCGCCGTCCAAACGCCTTGAATGTCCATCGCAACCCCTTCCGCGCAATATTCCACCACCGCCTTCTCCGCGCGCTGCGCTTCGGTGACCGCTCTGTCGTAGCGGACAAGTCCGGCAAAGGAGATTCCATGTCCCTGTGCCAAAGCCTTTATTTCCCGCGTTGCCGCGGGATTGATGTCCCACTTGTTGACGCACACCATTGCCGGTACGCCGAGCTGTTTCGCAAGGCCCGCAATGCGACGCAAATCGTGATCGCCGGAAACGGTGGGCTCGGTGACGATCAGGGCGAAGTCGGCCGCGGTGAGCGACGCGATGACCGGGCAGCCGATTCCCGGCGAGCCGTCGATAAGCAGATAATCCGCTCCCTCTTCCTGAGCGATCCGCTTCGCTTCACTGCGCACCAGCGTCACCAGTTTTCCCGAATTCTCCGCGGCAATGCCGAGTTTTGCATGCACCATCGCGCCGAAACGTGTATCGGAAATATACCACTCCCCGCAGGTCTCTTCGGGAAAATCGATCGCATCGGCGGGGCAGACACGCACGCACACGCCGCACCCTTCACACGCGACCGGATCGATCGAGTACCTTACTTCCGGATATGCATCCCAGGTCGTGCCGTCGTGTAGTGCATCGAACCTGCACACCTGAGCGCATTTGCCGCAACCGGTGCAGCGGTTCTTGCGGATGATCGCCTTATGGCCGCTGCGGAATTCCGTACGCCGGCGTATTTCCGGTTTTAAAATGAGATGCAAATCGGCGGCGTCGACATCGCAGTCGGCGAGGACCGCCTTTCCCTTCGCAATCGCTGCGAAGGAGGCGGCGATACTGGTTTTACCGGTGCCGCCTTTGCCGCTGATGATGACGATCTCTTTCATGCATGCACCTGCCCGCGGATGTATTCCCATATGGTCTCAAAATGGCGGCGAAGGGACGGAACCGCCGTCAGCACCATTTCGCCCCGGGAGTAGGCTTCGGCGACACGACGATCATCGGGAAGCTGCGCGATGACGGCAACCTGCCGTTGCGCGCAGAAGGATTCCGCATCGATATTCCCCGCTTCGGCCCTGTTGACGACCACTCCATGCGGTACGTCAAGCTCCCGGACCATGTCGAGCGCCATGCCGAGATCATGAAGCCCGAACGGCGTTGGCTCGGTGACGAGCATGACGAAATCGGCAGTACGCAAGGACGTGATGACCGGGCAGGAGGTGCCGGGAGGGGCGTCGATGACGGCGATCGCAGCGGCAGCCGACTGCCGCAGCACTTCACGAATAAGCGGCGGGCTCATCGCTTCGCCGATGTTGAGGCGGCCGTTCGCGAAGCATACTCCGCATGCGCGCCCCGTTTCCACAATGCCGATCTCCCGGTCCCGTTCCGAAATCGCCTTCTGCGGACAGAGCAGCATGCACCCTCCGCACCCGTGGCAGAGTTCGGGAAAAACCATGACCGTCTTCCCCAGACGGACAAGCGCGTTATACTGGCAGAACTTTACACACTCCCCGCAGGCGGTGCATTTTGATTCGTCAATGACCGGTACCGGGATCGTTGCCGCAATCCGCCGGTCGATCGAAGGCTTGAGAAAGAGATGCCCGTTGGGCTCCTCAACGTCGCAGTCGAGATAGACGACATTCTCCCCCCGTTCACCAAGCAGCAGCGCAAGGTTGGTCGCCACGGTGGTTTTCCCGGTCCCGCCTTTGCCGCTGGCAATGGCGATCTTCATGCGGCATGCTCCGGAGAAGTGCCTCCGCGGTAACCTCTTCGTCCGCCGAGGCCGATCGGCTTCATTTCACGCGTCGCCACTGCGGCCCTCTTTGGCTTCCGGCTGCGGCTCCGAAGTCCGGCGGACGGGCTGTTCGCGGACCACGGTATACTGCGCGTCGGTAACGGTCCGAGGCCTGCCCCCTGTGCTGGACGGCAATGCTTGACGAACGATCCGCCGCAACAGTCCCGAAGGATTTACGGCGTCGCGGATCGCCGCGGCGACGACAGGCACCGCCATACCCAGAAGCCATCCGCCTCTGTCGCGAAACACCATCCGCCATCCATTTCCGAACTCATACCCTTTTTTGCAGGGTCCTCGCCCGCGACCGGCACCGAAACCGGTTCCGAAGGGCCCGGTTCCATCTCTTCGTGGCATAATACTCTTTTTCTTTCTTGAAAAAGTTACAATTCGGCGCTCCATTACTTCAGGCAAATTTATAAAACCGTCCCGTCGCCTCGGCCACCAGCTTCCTGCTCTGCACGATCTCGCATTCAAGGGTATAGAGAATGCCGATATTGACGCTTATGATCCGGGTGACGAACGTTGCCGCATTCCTGATAATCATCGGATGGCGGTATTTCACCGTGAGATCGGCGGTATAGCCGACCGCTCCATGCCCCATCAGGCATTGTGCCATCGAGGCGTCGATGATCCCCGCAATCAAACCACCGTGGACACGGTCCTCATATCCCTGATGCTCCTCAGTAAAGATAAATTCACCGTGGAGAACTCCCTTGTCGTCAAATGATACCAGGATGTCCGGTATCCAAGACGACTCCCTGTTAAACAGGCATCGGGAGTGATGTTTTTGTTTCAACCGCGCCAGATTGTTCTCGTATCCGATGCACGGATTCGCAGCCCGCGGCCCGCGATCCCCTTCGGCGATATCGGTGCCGCCGCCCGCCGGCGCTTCTCCGGTCAATGATCGCACACATTTCCTCCGGTCACTAGCGATCCTGCAAGCCAGTTGAGAACCACCGTCTGCGGATGGTCGGACGGCGCGCCCACGACGACCTGAATCCCATACTGCTGAAAAAATTGCTGCGCCCGCATTCCAATGCCGCCCGCGATGATGACCGTCGCGCCCTTGTCGTGAAGCCACTTCGGCAATACTCCCGGTTCATACGCCGGCGGAACTGCCTCCTCTTTCCCGGTTATCGACCTCGTTGTATCATCTACTTCAACAAGAACAAACTTTTCACAATGACCGAAATGCATGCACAACCGGTCGTTTGCCGTTGGAATGGCGATTTTCATTACTGGTTCCTTTCGATGTACCCTGCAACTTCGCCTTCCCCCGCCGGCGGGGGAAGGTCTGGATGGGGGTGAAATAAATAAAGAAGAAACGAATTTCTCATTTGGATGATTTACCGTATCAGGGAGATCATCGACACCGTCCTCTACCAATGCCCTTCAACATCCGCATCTTCAAGCCGCTTCAGCGTCCCGCTCCGGTACGCTTCAACAGCCGCTTCGACCGTGCCTCCCTGCACCGCATACACTGCAACCTGTGCTTTCGAAAGCGTTGCAAACGCCTTAGGTCCGCAATGGCCGCTGATGAGCACGTTGCATCCGGCATTCACCACAGTGGCGGCCGACTGTATTCCCGCCCCCTGCGCGGCCTGCAGGTTCTGTTGATTATCGATGGCATCCCACGTCTTTGTGCCTTCATCATACACCATGAAGCACTTCGCCCTCCCGAACCGCGGGTCGACCGGGCTTTGCGGGCTTTTCTCCTGCGCCGAAACGGCTATTTTCATAAGCGACGCCCCTTTTCTGTTGTTGATATTTTCGCCGGGGTCTCCACCCGGCCGCGCCGACGGCACCGGCGGGGCTGCCCATCTGCACGCCTTCCGCGGCGGCATCCCGGCATGGCAAACAAAGCAGTTACATCATTACCTCCCCGATAGGAATCGATTACCGCCTCTATCGGCCCGCTTACCCACGAAAGCACGGTTATTCCCTTTCCTTCGAGCAGCATCCGGGCCATGGTGGAAATTGCGCCGCAGATGACGACGGCAACACCCTCCTTAAAGCAACGGTCGGATTTATCGGATAAAGAAAACGTCTTAACATTGATCGTATTCCGCTTGCCGTCCGGTCTTACGATAAGCAGACAACATGCAGCATCATAAAGCGGCGAGACGAGATCGTTCCATTCGGTTATTGCGATTGTTTCCATCAAAGGTGCTTCAATGCGAATTCCATGCCCCATTCTCCCGGGCGCGAAATTCTGCCCAAACAGTCAGTCCATAAACGGAGCGGCCGGTTCTCCATTATTGCAACAATGCAATATGTGCAATACATTGTTGCAACAATGCAACACCTCCCTGTTTTACGGGTTTTCTTTTAGAAACCAAACACAAGGCATATTACTTGCATATATATTTATAACTAAATAGACGGGAGCCTTTATTCATGAGTCACCGGGGAGCGGATGAGAAACGTCTTGCCGAGACCCTCTCATCCATCGGTAAAAAATTTATCGTATTATCGGGCAAAGGGGGCGTGGGTAAAAGCACCGTCGCGGTCAACCTCGCCGTGGGGCTGGCGCTTGACGGTAAAAAAACCGGCCTGCTCGACACCGACCTTCATGGCCCGTCGGTGCCGAAAATGCTCGGCCTTGAACAGTTCCTCACCTCGGGAGACGAAACGCACCTTGAGCCCGCCGTTCTCTACGACGGCAACCTCAAGGTAATGTCGGTGCAGTTTCTCCTGAAAAACCTCCACGACTCGGTGATCTGGCGGGGTCCCCTCAAGCATGCGATAATTTTACAGTTCATCGGTCACACGGTATGGGGAGCGCTTGACTATCTCATCATCGACTCGCCCCCCGGCACCGGCGACGAACCGCTTTCCGTCGCGCAGACCGTGAAACCCGACGGGGCGGTCATCGTCACCACCCCCCAGGAGGTGGCGACCTTCGATGTGCGCAAGTCAATCGACTTCTGCGAAAAACTCGATCTGCCCGTTTTCGGCATCATCGAAAACATGAGCGGCTTTATCTGCCCGCATTGCAACAGGGAAACCGCCATTTTCAGCACCGGCGGCGGCAGGAAAATGGCGGAAGACCTCGGAATTCCGTTTCTCGGCGCCATTCCGATCGATCCGCAGTTCGTCGTGAAAAGCGACGCGGGGAAAGCGGTCATCGGAAACGGGCCGTCAACCATCGTTCATGAAGCCTTTGCCGCCGTCATCAACAGGATCATACAGTGACCTCCACTATTCATCACGATGAAGCACGAAATCGTTTTTACACCGTTATTGATGGAAAAGAGTGTTCGGTCGATTATGAAATAAAAAAAACGGCGCCGCGGATCATCGATATATACAGGTCGTTCGTCCACACCGATCTGCGCGGCAGAGGAATCGCCGAATCGCTTTTGAAGGCCGTCGGTGAGTATGCCGCTCAAAACGGTTTTTCAATTCAACCGAGCTGCTCGTATGCGGTACTATACTATCGACGGCATCCGGATCAGGCATCGGTACTGGCAAATGGGGTCGATCTTGAAAATGGAGGAAGCTGCAGATTGAAATGATCGGAAAGTGTTTTGCATCAATAACAACTGTCTGCCTCTTTGCAGTCACGGGATCGACCGCTTCGTCCGACCGCCTCGCGCTTGACTTCTTCGGCACTCCCACCTGCGGCGAATGCCTGCAGATCAAGCAGGAAATTCTTTTTCCGATGCAGAAAAAGCATCCCGAAATCAACCTGCGGATACACGACATCGACACCGATTCCGGTTACGGTCTTCTTATCAGCATGGAAGAAGCATACAACGTACCCTTATCGGCGGCGATCGAGCTGTACTTCCCCGACACCTTCCTCACCGGAGCGAAAGACATCAACGCACACGCGCTTCGTCTGATAATGCGGTATCTCGCCGACCCTGCAACCTGGCAAAAACGGGATTTCTTGTCGCCACGGGTACCGCTGCGCGAGCAGCTCGCCGAAAAATTCCGCGGGTTCTCCTTTATCAGCATCCTCACCGCCGGGATCATTGACGGCATCAACCCCTGCGCGATCGCGACGATGATTTTCCTGATCTCGTTCCTCGCGACGCAGAAAAGAAAACGGGGCGAAATCCTGGCCATCGGCCTCTCCTTTACGGCCACCGTATTCATCACCTATCTGGCCATGGGAATCGGCGCGTTTAAAGCACTCACCTTCCTGCAAAAATATACATGGATTTCAACGGCGATCCGCTGGAGCGCCGCTGCTCTGGCAGTCGGGGTCGGTGTGATGAGCTTCAGGGACGCCTATCTCTACCGGAAGACCGGGAAAGCGTCGGACATCAAACTGCAGCTTCCCAAGGTCGTGAAACTCCGCATCCACAAGGTGATTTCGGGCAACCTCTCCGGCGGCAGCCTCGTCATCGGCGCGATCATCACCGGGTTTCTCGTGACCCTGCTCGAAGCGGTCTGCACCGGACAGGTCTACCTCCCCACGATCGTCCTGATGACACGCCAGGAGGGATTGCGAATGACGGGGTGGTTCTACCTTGTTTTCTACAATATTCTTTTCGTTTTTCCGCTGCTCATCGTTATGGTCCTCGCCTTTTACGGGCTGAAATGGGACCGGCTCGCGAAAACGACGCAGAAGAATATGGTGCCCATCAAAATAGCGCTCGGCGGCGTGCTGTGCGCTCTGGCGATCTTCATTGTCGCAGTGGGATAGCGGGTAGGGGAAAAAGTGGATCGGTGCATCACGTGAATGTCTGGAGAACGGCTGCGGTTATCACTTTACCGATGCTCATTACGGCGCACATTGCCTGCGTGAAGAATCCGGCGGTGGCGGACGGCCCCGGGGGCGACACGCTGTCGGAAGAACGTATCCTTACTTTATCGGCCGCAAATTTCGATTCGGCAATCGCCGGGGATTACCGCCTCGCTATGATCGATTTTTTCTCGCCGACCTGCCACTCCTGCATGGCGCTTGCTCCCGTCGTCGACAGTCTTGCCCGGACACTTCCTGCCGGGGTTCTTATCGGGAAGGTGGACATTACGGTCGATACTGCACTGTCGAATACCTATAAAATTCAATTATTGCCGACCGTTATTTTTATCAGAGGCGGGGCCGAGGCGCTCAGAGTAATCGGCGCCCGTACGGTTGAGTATTTCACCGGGATTGTCGATAGCCTCCTTCAACTGCCGTGAGGTGCTTTACAATGAAACCTGTCTTTTTGCTAAGCACGCTGCTCTTTTTTTTCTTCCCGACAATCGTCCGGGCCGATGATGATACCCGCACTGTGGAGGCCGAATTCGACCGGTGCGAATCGACCATGGAGCGGGTCAATAGGGATATGCTCCGTTTCGAAGAGGCTGTCGGGCGGCTCAAAAGGGCTCTTGATGGCTCGAAAGCCGCCGTCGACCAGGAGACCATGCAGTCGTTTCTCAAACTTGAAAACCGCGTCGACTACCTGCGCGGCCGCATCGACCGGTCGGCCGGACAGCGGGATAAGATTCAAGGCGACCTTAAAAGCTCGGGGGCGACCTGCCCGTCGTGCGTTACCTCAAGCGTCAACCTTTACTGCCGAAACGGCGAAATGCTGACCCGCGAAATCGAAAAGTGTCTTGCGGAAGCCTCGGCTCTCGAAAATCAGATCTATAGCAGATCGAAAACCGCGGAACAAAAACCGGGTCAGGCCGCTGCCGATTCCTCTCTGGATGCGTCACACGGGGCGATCGCCGAGGAAGTGAAGAAACACAAGCCACTTCTCGATTCCTGCAGAACGAAAGCGGGAAAGACACTCTGGAAACAGTGCGAAGTAAATCTGCGGCGAGCCGATAGCCTGAAGGCTGCCGGAGCATCCGACCAAAGAGAACAGGCACTCAAACTGGTCAAACTGCTTCTCGACAAGGCGATCGCGAAATGCGGCGGAAAATGAAACCTCCGGGAGCAAGCGCGCGAAATCTCATCCGCAGCGTGATCATCACCTGCTGCACCTTTTCACTGGCCGCCGCATCCGAGGAAACCAAGGCGGATTCCTCCTGTTACCTCGAGCTGCGTAAAAAACTTCCGGCAACCGGCACAACGGCCGCGACACTCGAAACCGCCGACGCGCTTGCCGGGGAAGGACTTTACGAAGAGGCAGTCGAAGTCCTTCAGACGCTTTCGGTGCAGGAACAACATGACGGCGGTATTTCCCGGAACAGTAAAACTTTCGACGATGTACTTGATATTCAAATATCAGTCGGCGCCGATTTTTATCAGCTTGAAGACGTTGATACCGGCGTCATGACCGTGGAAGAATTCAGAGAATATCAACGGTTGACCGAAGCGCCGCTATCCATCTGGAGACGTGCAAAATATACCATTAATAGCAATCAAGGGATACTTGATCGGATAGCGCTCCAAACCTACCTCTCCAATTACCGGTCGTTTATCGAAATTCCTGTTCAGTTGCATCTCCCTGAAAATCGAATACGGTTTAATATTGAAACGAACGCGAAAGCGGGAAAATGGTTTCAGCCCGACGCTACCAGCCCCTACATACTTGAACCTTTTTCAGATTCGGGAGGCCTTTACCCGTCCGACATGGGAGGCCTTTCTCTGCGTTTTCTGACCGAAAGTTCATCAGAGCGAAAACGGGGATGGTCGTGGAGTGCTCCGGTTGTTATAGACTGGGAACACTATCACCACGATCGAACCGGGTACGAATCCTTTGTCGAATATCGAATAACGCCTGCCGTTGAATATCGGCATGATGGCGCAACGTCATTCTCTTCACGGCTGATCGGTGAAGCACGCTATGAAAATTATTACCGGACGATCTCGGATTCGCTCGATGCGTTTCGGGGATTGCTCCATTTGGAAAATACTGTCCGCACCGACCTCAGCCTCCTGCAGGTAAAAGGCATGTGGTTCCATGACAACTATGTCAATGCATCGTCTCCTAACGTAATCAATCGCTGGGAAACGACATTTCGGGTCGAATACGGTACACGTAATCTCCTTTCCCCGCAGTTCACCGCGAAATTTATACACGAACGGGAATCTTACGATCCTACAACCGTTTCCGTGCGGTATACCTTACCGGGTACCGAGCTTATGATCAGACCTTCTCTCCGCCTGAACCTTACCGATGCATTCTATCTTGAACCTGAAGGAATGTGGGAACGACGATGGGCGGAACGCAGGGGAGTTCATTATATCTGGTGGGCGTTCTCTTCGCCGGAAGCAACCCTGCGCGGAGTCCTGTCACTTAAAAATCTCGATCTTTCACTAACGGCCGGTTTCCGCCGGGAAGATATCGATCCCGGTTTCGAGCATCAGGATAACAGAAATATACGTTTCAGTGCCGACGGAAGCGTTTCGATAACCTCTCATTTTTCATTTAATTTTTTCTTTGATTATCAGTATCGTATTTATACAGACAGTCGTAGGACGCAGAATATTACCGCATCCTACAACGCCCAGTTTAAATGGTAAAATGCCGGAATTCTGGGGGAAGCATCCGACTATTCTATCAGTCAATACCATGGGAATCCCCATGAAAATGATATTTTTTTCCGCAGCCATACTCGCTACGGCCAGCCACAGCAAAATAAACAAAAACCTGACGGCTTCGGGGAATGTGTCCGCAACGTGGTAAAAGGCAACAACAATGCAGGTTTCATACATGTGCCATTTTGCAAAGGAGATTTCATGAACATTATCTATCGAAGTTACGTTATGTATTGCCTGACCGCGTGCATCGCCGCCGTTTCCCTCTTCGGGGAAGATGTGCCCCGCACGCGCAACCTCATCTTCAACCTTCAGGGGAACTTCTATCACGGCAGCATTGTCGGCAGAAACCATGTTGACGGTATCTCCGGCGCCACAAAAAACGGCCACGGCACCACTGTGGGGGTTGAATACAATCTGAAGGGACATCCTCTACAGGCTGAAGTCACTTTCGGTTGGACCAAGCAATCGATACACTATGGCCCGCCCACCGAAGCTGTGGCCGGAGAACGGGATATCAAACTGTACTTGCTCAACATCCCGGTGATGTACAGTTTCCATTTTTTCCCGAAACAGCGTTTCGGCCGCGATTTTCCGCGGCTGATCCTGAGTGCGGGAGCGTTCGGGTCATTCACCCTGCTTCAGGAGATTGTCGATTCCACGCTTGAATCACCCGACGTCTCGTCGTGGGCTCTGGGACCTTTTCTGCGGGCCGCATATTATCCATGGCCCTTCAAATGGCTTCAGCCGGGTATATTTCTCGAATTCTACCGCAGCTTCGTACCTAATGTGTATGATGACCGGCTTTTCAACGACGACGGCATTGCCGGGCAACTGGGTATTATGAATATGGGAATATCGTTGCGTCTTTGATCGCCTGCGGCTGCCGCGGAATAACGTCGGTGGAAATCGGGCGGCCGTCACATGAGGGTTTTACCGCAGGGGAATGCCGTACCGCTTCATCTTGCGCCAAAGCGTCGCAGTGTGCATCCCCAGTTCATGTGCGGTCCGCGACCGGCTGAAATTGTTCCGGGAAAGCGCCTCGGCAATCCGGTTCTTGTCAAATGCATCAAGGGAGGACAGCGCTTCCTTGTCTCCGGTTGCTTCGTCCCGGCGAAAGAGATATGAGGGCAGATGTTTCTTTTCGATGACCTCCCCCTGACAGAGCACGAAAGCATGCTGCAGGATATTTTCAAGCTCGCGAATATTGCCCGGATACTGGTGCTCCAGCAACGCGCTCATCGCCTCGGGAGCGATCCGTTCGATCGATCTCCCGAAAAGTGAATTGTAATGCCGGACGAAGTGGTCGACCAGCAGCGGTATGTCGCCCTGCCTCTCGCGCAGCGGCGGAAGAGTGAGCGGTACGACATGGATACGGTAATAAAGGTCCTGCCTGAACTCGCCCGATGCAACCATCCGCTTGATGTCCCGATTGGCGGCGGCGATAATCCGCGCATCCGCCGACACCGTTTCCGTGGCACCGAGCGGCTCATACACCTTCTCCTGAAGCACCCGCAGGAGTTTAACCTGTAACGATTTCTGCAGGTCGCCGATCTCATCTAAAAAAAGCGTCCCCCCCTTGGCCCGGTCGAACCGCCCCGGTTTGTCGCTCTTTGCATCGGTAAATGCACCTTTTTTATAGCCGAAGAGCTCCGATTCGAGAAGGTTTTCCGGCAGTGCGCCGCAATTAACGGCGATAAATGGTCCTTTCGCCCGTCCACTCGCGCGGTGGATTGCTTTCGCGAGAAGTTCCTTGCCCGTACCGCTTTCACCGAGGATCAGCACCGGCGAGCCGCTCCGGGCAATCACCGGCAGGGTGGAAAAAAGATCGAGCAGACGTTGTTCGCGGGTGATCATGTCATTGAACGTGAATTTCCCCGCCACCTCTTTGCGCAGTTCCTCCAGCTCGCTGATATCGCGGAAGGTCTCGACGCCGCCGATTATTTGCCCCTGAGCGTTCTTCAAAATCGCCGTGGAGATACTGATGGGGATACTCTTTCCGCCGGAATCGACGATATGGACGGTCTTGTTGACGCATTGGCGATTCGTCTTCATCGTTTTTTTTAAAAGACAATCCCGTTCGCACACGTCGGCATGAAAGACCTCCCAGCACTTGCGGCCGATTGCCCCATTTCGCTGGGTGCCGGTTATCTTCTCCGCCGCCCGATTGAACGAAGTGATGTTCCACTCCTTGTCGACGGTGAAAACGCCGTCGGCGATGGAGTCGAGGATCGGATCGTTGGTTACCGTTGAAGAATCCGGCATCAAATAACCTTATCAGCTGAGGTGGTACCACTGCAGAAATATACAATGCCGTTGCCGTATCAACCACCGACATCCTGCCTGCAGGGCATTCTCTTCGGCTCTTTCGAGCTGTTCCGCTGCGGGACGATTGCATTTTTTAACCACACCACCGTTGCAGACCATACGCCATCACCTGTATCATTTAGACTATATAACTCCCGGCATTTATTTTAGATTTAATCATATCCGATTCAAAGGAGCCTCTATGAAAAAAATCCTGCTTACCGGAGGAGGCACTGCGGGGCATGTGACTCCCAATATCGCCCTTCTGCCCCGTCTGAGGGAACTGGGCTTCGAAATTTTCTATGCCGGAACCCGGTTGGGGATCGAAGATCTGTTGATGACCCGGGAAGGTGTTCCATTCCATGCAATAAGCGCGGGAAAACTGCGCCGGTACTTCGATATCAGAAACCTTACCGACCTGTTCCGCATCGGCGCCGGCTTTTTTCAATCGATCCTTCTGCTTATCAGGCTCCGTCCGGATGTCGTTTTCAGCAAGGGAGGATTCGTCGCCTGTCCGATTGTATGGGCTGCATGGCTTCTGCGTATCCCGGCAATAATTCATGAATCGGACATTACTCCAGGTTTGGCTAACCGTCTTTCAGCACCCTTCGCGAAAAAGATATGCTACAGTTTTCATGAAACCGCCAGATATCTGACAAAACACAAGGCGGTGCGTACGGGGCTTCCTGTTCGCGAAACGCTGCGCGCGGGAAACGCCGCCGAAGGAAAACGCCTCTGCGAATTTTCAGACAGCAAACCGGTAGTCCTCATGATGGGCGGAAGCCAGGGATCGAAAGTTATAAATATCGCGCTACGTGAAGCACTCCCGAATCTTCTCCCCGAATTCAATGTGTGTCACATCTGCGGCAAAGGCAATCTCGGGGAACGGCAATGCGGCTACCGGCAATTTGAGTATGTGACCGACGATCTCCCCCACCTTTTTGCAATGGCCGATGTTTTTGTCGGAAGGTCCGGAGCGACAACGCTTTTTGAACTTCTGGCGCTTAAAAAACCGGGGCTCCTCATCCCCCTGGCCACCGGCGCCAGCAGGGGCGACCAGATCATCAATGCAAGGTCATTCGAGCGTCATAATTACGGCGCGGTATTGCGGCAGGAAGAACTGACACCGGCGACTCTGGCGGCAGGGATAAAAAAGGTATATGCAAACCGGAGAATAATGATTGACGCAATGGAAAAAAGCAGGATTCCCTACGGCGTGGCGGCGGTAATCGGGGTGATACAGGAGACGGTCGGTTCGGGAAAGAAGCATGGATGAGGGAATAAAGGAATCCGCAGGCGAAAATTATATACCCTGCCGGCACCAGGTCCCGTCGGCCCATCTTTTCTTACCGCTCCAGGATAAGCCGGTGCATGCCCTTTATTTTCCCTTTATTTTCCCCTTCAATACGTTCGAGAATAAAAACCTGTCCGCTTTGCCGGTGTAACGGTTGTTTGACCAGACGTCCCTGGAGGGTGAGAATTCGGTATCGGGAATTTACATACGGCGTATTGCGAACAGCCGGGGATTTGTTTAAAGCTGTTGGACAATGGCCTTCGAAAAAAGAGGGATCGAGTAATGTTATGCTCCACGTTTTAAATTCTGAAGAGTCGTGGAGAGAGTCTTTATAGGAACTGATTCCGCCGGTCATTGAATAAACTTCTGAAAAACCGTTGCTGCTCAAAAAAGTGGCGGCTTGTTGTGAACGGTTACCCGATCTGCAATAAATATAAATTGGTATCTCTTTGGGTAGTTTAGTGTAATTATCCTCCAAGACACCGGAATTCAAGGACATATGATATGGTTTGCAGTAATCCGAGGCAATAATGCCTGCCCTCACTTCGCTGTTATCCCTCACATCGAGCAGAAGATAATCGGACTCGATGGTGCAATCATTTATCATGGTTTTCAATGCATCGGGAGAAATGGTTTTTACCTGTCCGGAAATGAGCGAAAATGTTATTAAAACGCCCATTGCCGAAGCATATAACAGTTTTAATCTCATATTCGGCTCCCCGAAACTTTTACCTTTTTTATCCATAATCTATTTTCGTTATTTATAAGATATACTATAAAATTAGCGAAAAAGAGTAGAAAAAATTGTCATTAATGCAAATTTTTACTTATTTAGTGAAGATTGAGGCGGAAAAAGGTTCATCCGATTGTTAAAACGGTTAAATAATTTTATATTCTCTATAGTGTATTTTTTGATCAAATTAGAAAATTTTTTAACTAATTATACAGCTTCGTTACACCCGGTTGTTCTATTATATATTTCAAGGGTAAAAACGGCCGTGTAATCGAGACAGAAAAAATGATACCTAAATTGAGCGATTCTTTTTGATGCTGATGCATAAGATGCCGAGAAAAGACGACATGCGAAAAGCGCAGGAATACCCGGGGAG
>JAFGIW010000143.1 GCA_016929415.1 Chitinispirillaceae bacterium
TGTGGGGGGGGGGGGGGGAACTGATGAATATGCCGTCGCGTTTTTTGAATGGTGTCGCGGGGAAAACATTTTTCTGCAGGCGACGGCTCTGGGCCTGGGGACTTTTATTATCGGGTCCTTCGACGATGTTCCGGTTCGACGGGTTATCGGCGCCCCGCCGGAAGAGACGCCGCTGTATATAATGCCGGTGGGGAAGCGGTAGAAACGCTTTATCCCGGCCGTCCCGGATAGGAAGCCTGCATTAGCGTCTTTCGAACAATTCCACCCCTCTTCTCACACTTCTCCCCCGACACTATCCGCTCTGCACTTCATAATCCATTTGACATACATGCTGTCGCTTATCGAACTGTGTTCCATCAACCAGCCGGTCAGGAATATTTTCAAAGCTGCAGGATTCAAGACTTCCGCCTTCAATCCTTTGAATCGTAAGAAGTTACGGTGATCCTTCACAATCCCGCCAAAGGAGTCAGGCATTATCAGAACGGAGCCCTTACAATATATCACTAATTCTGTTACTCCACGCGCCAGAAGAACAGTAAATTGCATTAAAGGGAAAATCCGGACAGGGACAAAATATATTTTACAAATTTCCAAATTTCAGAAAAAAGAAGAAAAATGATTTCATTTACGATAGAATCATTTTTTAATCGAATATCCGAGGGGAGAGTGGTTCATGGCACGGCATCAGGGATATCGTTTAACCGGTTTGATAGTCTTGGTTTTTTTAATAGTTCATACCGTAAGTGCACATTGGGAACAGCTAAATGGACCGGCCACAGGTCGGATTCTCTCGCTTGCGATGAGCGGTACTACCGTATTTGCAGGTTTGAACGGCAGCGGTATTTTCCGGTCAACCGATAACGGGCAAAACTGGACCGAATCCGATTCCGGCCTCTCCGCAAGAGAAGTTGTACCTGCACTTTTGATAATCAACGATACGATCTTCGCGGGAACCCACAACGGACTTTTCTGTTCCACGAATAAGGGCGAAAAATGGGTTCCGGTTACTTCGGGGATACGTGCAAAACTGTTCTCCGTTTTTGCACTGACGGGAAAGAATATTTTAGCCGGATCTGAAACCAACGGGGTCTACCTTTCGACCAACAGCGGTAAAAACTGGGTTACCGTCAACTCCGGCATGACCGACAGCTGCGTGCTCTCTCTTGCCGTAAGCAACAGCTCGATCTTTGCGGGGACCAGAAATTCCGTCTACCGTTCCACCAACAACGGCGCCAAATGGACAAAGGTTTACTCCCACCCGGGGATGACATTCAAATCCCTGACCGTATGCGGAAGCACGATTATCGCAGGGGCAAGTCCGATAAGCAGCACGGGTTCCATCGGGGTTACCCTTTCATCCGATGGAGGTGCGACGTGGGCGTCGGCCGAACCGGGGCTTAAGTACAAGAAGGTGGAGGTTCTCAAAACAATCGGCGCCGCCGTTTTCGCGGGAACGTGGGGTGAAGGAGTGCACCTTTCATCCGATAACGGCAAAACCTGGAAGGCCGCCGGTACAGGATTGACATGCGGTGAAGTCTCGGCGATCGCCGCGGACGGCGCCACCGTCCTTGCCGGCACCGACGGAGGCGTATTCAGGTCCGACAATACCGCAGCGAACTGGACACTGACGAGTTCGGGCATCATAAAAGTATGCATCAATGCGCTGTCGGCAGCCGGCGATACGATCTACGCCGGCACCGACAGGGACGGCGTGTTCATCTCAACCGATAACGGCGGGAAATGGACCCAGATCGTTTCCGGCCTCAAACGCGACCGCGTTTATTCCCTCGCGGTAAACGGCAGCGCCGTCTTTGCCGGTACCGACAGCATGGGAATTTTCCGTTTATCGGGAATCGGCTCGAGCTGGGCGGCGGTCGGCTCCGGTACAATACCAAACGAGCCTGTCATCGATCTTACCGTAATCGGCGCCGCCATTTTTGCCGAGAGTTACGCCGGCATTTTCCGTTCCACCGACAACGGGGAACGATGGGGGGCGATGAACACCGGCCTGCCGAATGGCGGGGGATCGGCATTCGTCGTGAAAGACAATGCCCTTTTTACGGGCGCCGACAGCGGTGTTTTCCTTTCCACCAATAACGGGGCAAGCTGGACAGCCGCAAATTCAGGACTCTCGGATTACAAGATCCTGTCACTCGCCGTGCTTGGCAACACCCTTTTCGCCGGGACCTATCTCCACGGCATCTACCAGTCAACCGATAACGGCGGCTGCTGGAAACGATCCAATGAGTGGTCGTTCAGCATTGAGGAACTGTTCGCCGTTGACGGCAGCCTGTTCGGGTTCTCGAGTACCAGTGTCTTCTACACCACCGATAACGGAACAACGTGGACAAATGTTCATGAAGGCATCAACGCCGCTCAGTTCAAATCGTTTGCCGTAAACCACGATATGCTGTTTGTGGGAACCCGCTATGACGGCATCTGGCGCCGGCCTGTCGATAGCGTACTGAATGCGATAAACAATACCCGGTCGCCGCGGGCGGCGTTCCCGCCGGCGCGCTTTTCCGCGTACACCGCGGGTAAAAACGACCCCGGCATCACCGTCGCCTTCACCCTGCCGCGGCGGGAGAGAGTGACGGTCGAGATTTTCAACCTCTCCGGAACGAGGAAGGTACCTCTTGTCAATCAACTCCTCGGCCCGGGACCGCATTGCTGCCGATGGGACGCACGAAACGCCGCGCCGGGCATCTATACGGTGCGCATGTGCGCGGGAGCCGAAACGTATGTGAAGAGCGTACCGGTGGTGCGGTGAGGGATTGGTCCGTTGCTGCTGTAATCATTTCATCCATCGGTTTTTCTCATTGACGGAACATTGATAAAGGCTGTATTTTCAACAGGCATTAACGCACAACAAGCCTCGCGAAAGGAAGCTTTTTGCCGACATTGATTATTGTAAATCATCCCGGATTCGGTTGCCTGATGCCGGCTCCGGCGATTGCCGGTTACGGCACGGCGGCCCTCCCATGAAGATCCTTCTCGTCTACACCGGTACCGAGCAGGGGGCGTGGGGGGCCATCGCGTTTCCCCGGCCTCAGCATTACTATATCATGCCGGGCATTCTGTACTGCGCCGCGGCGCTGCGCGCTTCGGATCTTTTCGGCACTCACGATGAAGTCGCCTGCCGATACTTTAATACCACGGTCCAGGGCGAAGCTGAAATTCTGGAGGCAATTCTCGATGAGAAACCCGATGTCGCGGGATTTTCGTGCTACTGCTGGAATGTGGACGTTCACCGGCGTCTCATGACGTCAATCAAGGCCCGGCTGCCTGCCGTTATGCTGATCTGCGGCGGGCCGGAAGTCGGCTTTTCCTCGGCGCCGGAAGTCCGGTCGTTTTTCACTGCCGCGCCGGAATGCGACGCGCTGCTTTTCGGCGAGGCGGAATTGCGGATTGCGCCGTTGATCAAAGCGATGGCCGGACACGGGGAGCCGCTGCCGGCCGGGCTCACCGGTTTTGCCTTCAATCCCGCACGGTTCGGCGATGTCGTTGATTTCTCGGTCGCCGCACCCGCATCCCTCGACGACATCCCCTCGCCCTACCCCTTTGATGTCGCGATCCCGCTCTCACCCGACTCCGGCAGGGCGATGGTCTATGAAACCGTGCGAGGCTGCCCCTATAAATGTATCTATTGTCAATTTAGCCACCGGAGCCATGCGGTACGGAAATTTCCGCCGGAGCGGCTGTACGCGGAACTTGACTGGCTGCTGCGGAGCGGCGTGGAATGTCTGCATATAGCCGATTCGGTCTTTGACCTGGAGGTGCGCAGGGCCTGCGACCTGCTAACCTTCTTCCGCGATCATAACCGGAAGACCTCGCTGTTCTGCTACTGTTCGTTCATGAAACTCGATAAGCCGCTGGCGGCGCTTTTCGAGGAGACGCGCGCCCAGATAGGGGTGGGGGTCCAGTCCACCAATCCCGAAGCGCTCCGCAGGATCGAACGGACCGTAGCGCCTTCGCGCCTTATCGAAAAGTCGCCGCTGCTGCAGGGCGGGCGGATCAATTTCTACGTTGATCTCATGTTCGGCCTTCCCGGCGATTCGCCATTGACATTTGCAAATTCGTTCAACGATACCGTAAAGCTCTCGCCCTCATTCATGATGCTTTTCCCGCTGAGTCTGATCAGTGGAACCCCGCTTGCCGAGGATGCTCGTCGTTACGGCGTACGGCCGGTTGACACCGGCTCGCTCGACCTCCTGTGCGATATCCGGTATGACAATATCGCCCTTTCCACGGATTTCACGGCGCACGACCTCGAGCGGTTCGACGACATGGCGCTTTCGTGTTTTTACTTTTACAACCGCTTCGCGCTCTCGCTCGGGTATCTGATGAAGCGTTCTCCGGATCCGGCCGCTACCGTTGCCGTGATCGGCGGGAAGACCAAGGAGTTTCTCCATTCGGTAGGCCGGACCGCGACCAATACCGACTGGCTTGAGGGTTTCCAGGAGACGATCCATACCCTCTTTCTCGAACAGGCGAAAGTCCTGGGCGCCGGACCGGTTGAATGCAGCGCCTTCGACGACCTTTTCAAACTTGACATTTACCGCATCCTGGCGATCAGCGCTCCACAGCGTGAAAAGATTTTCCGTCGCCTCGATGCGGTCCGTGAGTACCCGTTACGCGTCCGGCCGTTGCGCGCGGAACCGGGATGCTCCGTCCACCTTGTCACGGCGGGAAAAACGATACGGCTGGCGTACCGCTGGAACGATCTGTGCGCCCTCGAAAAGCTCCGGGAGTCGATCGTGCCGGCGTCCGAGGCGGTCTTTCTGCACTCCGCTTTCGAAGACTGGGATGCCCGGATTACCCCCCTGTCGCCTCTGGAGCGGGGTATTATCGAGCTGGTACCCGCGGAACGTCCCATTCTTTTCGATCATTTACAGGGTCCGGCACTGCGCCGGGCGAAGAAGCTTTCCCCGGAGGGCGATGCGGAGGCCGGGGTCGCCCGGGCGATCGCCGGTCTGGCACGTGCCGGTATCCTCTACCTGTCGCCGGGCGGTTCTCATTGTTCCCGCTCCACCGCATAATCCGCCAGCTTCAGCAACAGTTGACGCGAAGGATTTCCGGGACTTCCTTCGCCTGACGGGTGCGGCTGCGCGCCTCCTCGAGCGCCCGGTCAATCGCCCCCGAAGCGCGGATGGCGTTGACGGCGTTGTGCAGGCATGCCTCGTTACGCGCTCCGTCGAGCACGTTCATTACCGAAGGATCATTCCCTCCGCTCTCCAGATAGCAGACCACCGGAAGGGTGGAGAGCCCCTGCCGCAGATCGCTGCCGGAGGGCTTGCCCAGTAGGGCCGCGTCCCCCGTCAGGTCCAGCACGTCGTCGGCGATCTGGAAGGCGATACCGAGTTCCCGTCCGAAACAACGCAGCGCGGCGACCTGCGCTTTGCCGGTCCCGGCCAGAAGGCCGGCCATCTCCGCGGCCGAACGTTCCCAGACCGAGAATATCCCATTGAAACGAACCGCTCCGCCGCCACGCCAGCACGCATCCCAGCACATAGGGCAGCACGCCGACAAGGTGGAACGGCGGCCGGGAGAGGCTGATCCAGGCCCGCAGGCGGCTGACGGACCGTGCAACGCCGCGGGCGGTCATTTGCCCGGGAATAAGGCGCGGCAGCAGGCGCCGGCCGATGAACCGTTGACTTTTATTAACAGTATACAGGCTGCGGCGGGAAACGACGCGCGGTCCGGAGTGCTGCCGTCCCAGACGATCTCCGCGTTTCCGTTTGTGCTGTATGTTTCGGCGATGGTCGCGACGTTGGCGCCGTTGAGGTCGTACAGGTCGATCGCGATCCGTCCGGGCGGCGAAGCAAGCGTGAAACAGTAGATACCCGGCGCGGTTCTTCTCAAGGCAAGCGATGTACCGGAGAGTTGATAACGGCTGATGCGCCGGCTGTCGTTGCCGTCAACCTCGACGGTCTTGTCAAGACCGAAAAAGGCGACGACCTCCGCTTCGGATATCGTGATGTTATGGGACTGGTTCAGTCCCTTGATCGCCTCAACCATCACCGTGCCTGAATTGTCGGTGTACCGGGTGCGGGTATATGAGGCGAGCGGTTTATTAGATTCGGTGGTGGAGGGTGTCTGGCTCACCCCCAGCACGTTGGTCCACTGCTCGATCGCCTCCTGAAAATTGACAGGATACAATATGTCGTCGTTGGCGCCGTGCCAGAGCTGCATGCGCGGACGCGGTCCGGAGTAGCCGGGGTAAGCCTTCCGCACCAGGTCGCCCCACTCCTGCGGGGTTTTGGTGACTTTACCTCTGGCGCAGTCGTCGTTCCAGCCGTCGGGACTGGTGCCGCCCGCGAAACAGGCGAACGGTACGGTTGCCGATCCCGACGCCGCATTGAACACCCCGGGATAGGATCCCGCCATGACGTTGGTCATCATGCCGCCGCCGGAGTGACCGGTGACGAACACGCGCGTGGAATCGCCGTTGTTGTTTTTGATCACGTATCTGATCATCGAGATGATGCCGAGGGGGTCGCTTCCGCCGTTATGGGTCAATGCTTCCTGCGAATGGACGTCGAAACAGCTGTCGCTGCTGTAGCAGCCCGGATAAATGACGACGAATCCGTATTTGTCGGCCAGCGAGCGGTACTGATTACCGTTGTAATATGCCTGTGCCGTGCCGTGACACCAGTGCAGCCCCACCAGGATCGCCGGATGCGGCTTTACGTTGTCGGGCACGTAGAGGAACATTTTAAGGTTGCCCGGATTGTCGCCGAAGTTTGTTATTTCCCTGAGTGATGCGGAATCGCCCGGAGGGACAAGCAGGAGGAGAAAGAGTGCCGCTTCCCCTAAGACACTGCAACAGCCCCGGGCTGCGGCTGAAAATGGTTGTTTCATAAACAGGCCCCCCGTATTTGAATCTCATTTTTACGACAACGGAACCTCCCGCAGTCGGTTATCGAGATTTCTGATAAGATAATATATAACGGAGGTCTCCGCTATTCAGGTTTATAACAGCCAGAAAGTGGACCACATTTTTTTTGCCCGACAAACCCCTGTTGTGACTATTTTTAACTATATTAATAAATTGGAGTATTTTATCTCACAAGGGACATCATAAAAGAGGGGAATGGGTTATGAAAAAGAACAATTCAGCCGGAAGACGGGACTTTTTAAAGGCAGCGGCAGCAGGCACAGCGGCGATCGCGATGAGTCCGGGAGTGGGGAAGGTTTTCGGGGCTTCGGCGGGGCCGACCCAACCGAGTCCTCTGAACAAATGGCCGGGAAGGGTGGCGGTTAATTTTAATAAAGCAGCCATCACCGGCAGTACCAGTTCAAAATATGGCACCGTCGATGCAACGGTCGTAAGAAAAATGATAGACCAGACAATCACTCTGCTTACCGGTATTGACGACATCGGAGAAGCATGGAAATCAATATTTCCTTCCACATTATCCTTAACCTCGAAAATAGCGGTCAAGATAAACTGCTATAATCCTTACAAAGCAGGACAACATTGGTCGGTGGCGCGGGGCGTTACCGACGGTCTAATGAAAATGAAGATAGGCGAAACGCTTTTCCCCGGTTCGAACATTACAGTTTACGAAACGAATACAAAAGGAGGCAATTCAATTACCACCGGCGGATATACCAAGAACAACTTCCCCGATGTAAATTTGGCTTTTGAAAAAGATTGGGTAGATGGCGGTGACGGCGCTTTAGGCAAAACATATGCAAGGTCGTTGAAAGAGGCTGATTTTTTAATCAATACCTTTAATGCCCGTGGCCATCAAATGCCCACAAAGGGTTCTAAATTCACCATGGGTTTTAAAAGCCATTACGGCACCTATTATAATCCGAGTTTTTCAGGGCCAAACTATTTACATGATGACGATAAATGGGATATGACTTTTAGGGAAATCGTATGCATAGGTCCTGTTTATAAAAAACTTGTTTTAAGCGTATGCGGCGGTATGTTCGGTACGGATGAGGGATATGGGCCTGGGTTAAGCAGCAGTGAGACTGACATTCAAAATATCGGTGATTTTACGAAGTATGCCCAGCTTATTGACTCCACCTCAACAACTCGGGGTCAAACAACAGTAATTATGAGCACCGACCCGGTAAGCGCCGAAATGCAGTCAATAAAAATTTTACGGATGAATAAAAATATCTCGTTTGCCTTTGAGGATATGCCCAAATATCTTAAAGCCTCTGCCGGAATAGACGTTTCAGGCTTGACGCCAACGTATAATATCGGGATCATTGATGAGGATAAAATGGATTTCCGGAAAATGGTCAACGATGTCGTCATTAAGACGCCTGTTGTTTCGCCCGCTTCAGCAGACCATACTACGGCGAAAGTCGGGATGTCAACGCACCCGATTACCGGACATGGGAGCGTCTCTATCAATTTCAATCTTCCCGTAAATCATGTCGGCAGCAAGGCCGTGATAGAGATTTTTGATGCACGGGGTTCTTTGGTTAGGAAGTTGTCCCATGAGGTAGGGGGTATCAACAATCAACTTTCCTGGAACCAGAAGGACTCCCGCGGAGTTCCGGCTGCGAAAGGCATGTATATCGCGCGGCTTTCGTGCGGCGGTACACGGCTCTCCTCGCAGTTCTCGATTGTTCGATAAGTGGTAGTCAAATCAATGGGGGCGTTCGAACGAACGCCCTTTTTTTGTTTTTAGATTTATCTTCCCGCATAAAGGTAGAAGAATATATCGCGTCTGGGTTTACACTCAAGGTTAACAAAAATTATCGGTTGATTCGTTTGTTACCAGTTCGGCAGGGGCACGCCATGGCGTGCCCCTGCCTGCATCCGGCCCCATCAACCATCCCCGCATACAACAAAAAATTATTTCCAAAAATGTGATCCCCGTCACATCGGCTTGCTTATGGAAATACTATATTGCTTTATAAGTGAGCGAGAGATTATCAGGATTGAGGCAGGTGTTCAATCCTCTCCAGGTGTTACTCAAATCCAGTTCCGGTTGTTCCAATCGCTGACTTGCGGAAAACAATGCGATCGATCCCACCAGGTAAAATGCAACTGATCGATGTCAGGCATGTTTTCATCCGTTATTTAAATGGTAATGGATCAGGATAATCGAATTGTAAAAAGCCAGGGAGGTTCCCATGCCCCGATCATCGGAAAACCGGACATTCATCGTTGATTCCGACCGGTCAGTGACATTCTCGACCGGTAGAAAGCTCGTCATTATCGCACGTTATCCCCGTTGTATCTGCGACAGCCACGGTCACATCGAAAACGGCGCCTGCGTACCGTTGCCGCTTTTATGGGATAAGTCGCGGTTGATTGATGAAAAGCCGAGAGAGAAGATCGACGAGATGGCGACCGAGGGAATTGCCGGGCTTGCCATGAAACTTTTCCGCGGCGAAGCCGGGACGATACAGGTGCAATCGACCGACAGTATCGGCAATCTTGCCGTAACGCAGCTCGATGCGACGTTCGGTCCGTCGGGTGTCATAGGAGCGTCGGACCTGTATGAAGACACCAGTCTATTCACTTTCTTTGTTGCCCAGATGATGGATATGGAGTATGCCTGCATCGCGGGATTCGACGGCCGGACGATCTACCATGACGACGAATCCGTCTGGTATTACTATCTCCGCACACACGGGAAGAATTCGGACAGCATGGGGAAGAAGGCGCTGTTGCCGGGGGAGAATCAGAAGACGTTTTCGTGCTGGAAGAAACAGCTTGATGAAACAATTACAGCCATGCGAAATAATCCCCTTCGACTCTTTGCGATGTATCATTACGATCCGCGTCGATGGAATTTTTCATCAACGTGTAACTATGATGACCTATTGCTGAAAGGACCCTGGAACCATCCATTCAACGAAATAGCGACCGTGCTTCGCCCCGGACTTTTCCTCGGCTTCAAGATGTACACGCCACTCGGTTACAAGCCGCTTGATGAGCGTCTTTTATTCCTCTACGATAAAACGAGGGACGGCGATTGCTTCTATGCGCGCTGCGAGCGTGAAAAAATTCCGATCCTCGTCCATTGTTCGCCCGGCGGCATGCCGACGCATGAGATGAAATTCTACATGCAGTTCGACGGCAGGGAGCCGAAGCTTTCGGTTGATGAGGCGATGCCGGAAGAGACAAAGCGCCGTATCGTCACTCCCGAAGGGTATTTTTGGAACAACTACGTTCACCCGCGCGCATGGCGCGAGGTGCTTGTCAGGTTTCCGGAGCTGCGGCTCTGCCTGGCCCATTTCGGCGGTACCGAATGGAAACGGGGACTTGACAGCGACTGGATTACGGAGATCATCGCCCTGACGAAGGAGTATCCGAACGTGTATACCGATTTTTCCTGCTGGGACCTCGATGACTGCAGGGAGGAGTTCGGCCGCGTGCTCACGACGAAACAGTATGATCACCTCAAGGACAAAATCCTTTTCGGGACCGACTGGTATATGACCCTGCTTGCCCTCCGCGGAAAGACGTATAAAACATTCTGTGAGGAGTTCTGGGATTTCTTCCGGGAACTGCCCGACGGCATGGACCTGTGGGAGCGATTTACGTTTATAAATCCGGTAAGCTTTTACGGTTTTTTCGAAAAAGGAAACGGGGCGGCGGGGGACAAGCTGGACAATATTTCTGGCGCACTCATGAAAAGTGAATGCGATTTGGACAAAATCAATGAACATTACTTTGCGTTCAGAAGACTTGAGAAAATATATCATCAAATGAAGCGGAAAAGCGGTAAATGACGATGCGCCTGTTTTCTTTTATTGTTGTAGGTGGTATGGTTTTTTATTCCTGCAGTTGGAATACTCTGCGGAAAAAGGAGATTGTAAATATGAAAACACAGTTTCAGCTTCACTACGGCAGATCACCCGACCTATGGCCGGTGATGGTGGGAATGAAAAACGATCTGACCAATATCTTTTCCGTTCCGGTTGATAATGCCGTGGGAACGAATTCTATAAACAACGCAATCACCCTGCTGCGATTCAATGGCGATCAAATTGAATATGATGAGGTGCGGAAGGATTTTATCAATGGCGTGGGGTGTGGGGACAAGTATTACCCCGGAATTTTTTCCGACAGGTGGATAGGGTATACGCAGACGAGAGGATTTCTGCTGTTTAATTTGAAGGATAAATCTTTTTCCGACAATATAATCATTGGTCCCAGCTATGAATGGATTACCGATGCGGCATTTACTGGCGGTGGGCCCTTACAATTCATGTTTCAGGTTTGCAGGTCTGATGAGAAACGTTTTTTAAGAATATTCGATTTTGAGGAAAACGGAAAGTTTCACCTGCATTCAGAACTCCAGGCCGGTCCGCACAAGGTCGGCTATATCGAACCCTGGGCTGTTCAAAATAAAACCGTCTTTATCTACAATAACGACAGTATCAGGATAACCGCCTATGACATGAATTTCAAACCGGTTCAGCATCCGTTCTGTGAAGTGTTTAATACAATAAAGAGTTTCCGGCGACTTGATCAACTGGTACTGCACCCGCACCTTCCGATAGCCGTTTGCGTTGAAATCACGCGGGAGGGGAGGGGCGCCTACAAGGCATGGTTAATCAACTGGAAGCATACCGATCATGAAAAGCGAGTGATCGAACTATTAGGCCAGGATATTTCCATGTTTTCGGAGTGGCGGGAATTGAAAGGGTTGAAGTGCTCCGGGTTCCAATTTTCTCCCGACGGAAAATGGCTCGTTTTCCGTGATGATTCGGAAATGGTTCTGCAATCGATCGAAAATCCCACCTTCGTCGCGATGCCGGTTGACGGTGCCCGGCAGATGCCTCTTGGTCGTCCGAAAGTACTTGGCAGGGTGATGAGGGAGCATGCGCAGCCGACCTCGACCGCCTGGATCGCAAAACCGCTAAGCTTCGTGGTGAGCGACGGGTTGGTGCTCTACAAGTGGGAACTGGAGGGCCTGCCGCGGGAGTTCGGGGAGTAGTGGGGAGGGGGCGGTTCAGGCTGTTTAGGCCTCTCCTACGCATGAAGCTTCGGAGGGCCTCCATCCTTCGCCCGGAGCAAAAAGACGCTCCGAGCGAATCAGAAATGTTTGTTTCGAAA
>JAFGIW010000144.1 GCA_016929415.1 Chitinispirillaceae bacterium
CTTCCGGCGGGTGGTGTCCGGATAGTTCCCGGCAGTATCGACCGCCGATCCGACCAGCACGATGCTGTCTCTTTTCGGGACGATACCGTCAATGCTCGCTATCGTTACAATGGTCGCCTTCTGTACGTATTTTTCCGTACAGGCTTCATTGTCGGTATAATATGCATCCTCGAAAACTTTCGGTTTCAGGACATATGTCTTTAGGACGGTGTCGGGACCATACACCTGAAATGAAGCTATGGGCTCCGGATTACTTTTCAGCGAATCGCACAGTACCGGTTCGGAGAATTCGACAAACAGGGTGTCATAAATATCCCCGATCAATCCGTTTATAAATGTTGCCTTCGTTATATACGGCCCCTGGAGATCCCCTGCCGCGAATACCACATTACTGTTTTTCGACCACTGGGTCTCCAATGTCCCTTTGTGTTGAAAATTAACGACCAGCTTTCCGGGAATGGGGCTGGTGACCTGAAACTGAATATTTCCGTCGGTCCACATGTCGGGGCTCAACACCAGGAAGGGCTGCGTTAACGAATTGACGCCGACAGTCCAGATTGGTTGCTGGAGTGATGGAATATCAAGCCGGAAGAAATTCGGGTCCGGCCGCAACCGGCTGGTGTTGCTTATACGGACCTCGTCCAATAAACCTCCCTGCGGACAGGACACCGTCATCGTGCCCATGAGCGAAGCGGTAAACTCAACCGGATTACTGACATCCACTCCATTAATAAATATTCTCACATATCCGTTTATACGCGATACCGCGACATGCGACCATGTATTCGCATCAACGGGAACGACCGCCTTCGTAATTTCAGCATCGTTGGCGGTAAGATAAAGCAGACGGTCGGCACCTATTCCGAACGTCACTCCGCTGACGCTGAAAATGTCCGTTTTCCCCCCTGCGTTCGACGGTCTGATCCACGCTTCCAGAGCGAAATCTCCCGCAAGATTGCCGATACCCGTACTGAAAGAACCCTGGCTCAAGACGCTTTTACCGAACAATGCATCTGTTTCAGTAAAGTCGTAGAACGAACCGGCTCCCTCAGTGCCGCCGGTGCTCATCAGATTGCGCTCAAAATGGAAAACGGCAACCGTAAACGGATCCGCATCGGGGAATTGAGTAAAGACCCGCACCTGAACGGTATCAAGGATGAATTTCTCTTTCAGATGAATCGTCGAGTTCACGTTAAAGGGAGTATTGACGGGAACCATCGACGGCGTTACCGAGATATTGATATACGTACTGTCTTCGACGCAATAAATGTCATATTCCTTCGGGTTTATCTGGGTGGTCCATGCGTCGGTACGAAAAACGGAAACCGTCGATGTCATAGTGTCCTTTATTTCGGTTCCCGGTTTATTGACAACCCACTGCACCGTCAGGGTGTTCAGACCGAAGACAAGAGGCAGATTGTCGATAGTCGCCTGGAAGTTGACCGTATCGGCGACATTTTCCATAGATGCAATGGTCTGTTGCTGGCGAACCTGGCCGTTGGTCGTGTTGGTTACGGTCATGGAGACAAGTTGTTGCGGCTCGAAGCTGACCATTCTGTTGAGAAGCGAATCGAAATTCTGGACGATCGTCTCCGGCGTCGATCCGGGGAAATAGCTCCCCGCGGTGGCGCCCAGGGTCGTCGCTTGCTGAAGATTGTCAAGAATTACCGGATCTTCATTGGAACAACCTTCAGGGGAAAAACCGTTTCTGACATGCAGCGCGGCATTCGATAGAAAAACACCGTGAATAACGGGTACTTCTCTTCCGGGATTTCGTGCCGTGTAATTATTTATCAGCGTTGCAGGAGCTCTATTCAACGTCGACGCGTCATCCCAGGCACCGTCGGTGAGTAAAATGACATGACGTTTCATTACAGAATCCATGGCCGAAAAATTATAATCGACCACCGACAGACCTGACTGCAATCCCAGGCCAAGATAAGTAGCTTTAGTCGCACTTGTTTTGCCAAGTCCGCCGGGAGCGGGAGTTGTTGTTGGGGTATCGACTGTGGTATCTCGCCGTGTAATAGTGGTCGCTGGTTTGTCAAACCCGGTGGCAATGCAGGATGCCTCGTAAATCCACTCTTTCACCTGCTGGATATTCGCAGGAGTGTTAAGCGGTATCGGATTATGGGATAAAGCGTTTTGATCGTATGTTACCACACCGACTTCTGACTTCGGACTCTTTGCCGCCAGACTGTCGACGAATGCCTGTGCCCCCACAACCCGCTTGTCCGTCGGATCATTCATCATGCAGCTATCCGAATCGATGCCATCAACGCAACAAATGCCCGCCCTTGGATTCTGGCACATGCTGTACGATTTATCGAGGACTATTGCCACCCGTAGCGGGGCGAATCCTGCATCTACTGTATCGATCTTAAGGCAAAACCGGTATCCCCCCCCCAGTTCGAAGACATCTCTTCCCACAGTATCGACAGCCCCGGGAACGGGGTTGAAACAATTAGGATGAGGATGGGCCTCACAATACTTGAACCAAATCGGACTATTATTCTGTCCGACCAAACTCATAGTAAAAAAACAAACAAAAAGTCCCGTGAAGGAGTACGCCTTTTTCACATAGCAGCACATCTTAATCTCCCTTCTTTTCATCATGAGCCCCTCCTCATGATGACAATACCCACCAGGGTTACTATCCTGATCTAATTAAATATCTCTGTACCTTTTTATTCTTGCCACCTAATTTAATATATATTCCATAATACTTTTTTGCCTTTTTTTCATTACCTGAACGATAATATATATTTCCGATATGCCTGTACGCTTCCAGAGCTTTGATCTCATCGATTTTAACGGCCTTCAGATAATTCTCAATAGCGGCACTGGTATTCCGCATTATCCGGTATTCGTGGCCCAGCGCCAGGAAGAGCATGGGGTTTTTCTTGTTTAACCGTACCCCCTCCTCGAGATGGCGGATCGCCATTTCATGGTCCTTCGCTCTGCTGTAGATCCGGGCCATCGCGTAATGTACATCGGGTTGCTCTGGATTTTTACGGATAACCTCCTCATAAAGCTCTAGCGCGGTCGTCTGATCGCCGGATCCCTCATATGCCTGCCCGATGCCGAACATATAATCGATGTTTTCGGGATCGCCGGCCATCGCAAGTCCGAAATATTTTATGGCCGCGTTATATTTCCTTTTTGCCAGACTGACTCTTCCGCATCCTGCCTGCACCTCAGGCGCTTCAGGGATCAGTCTCAAGGCTTTACCGTACGAAATCATTGATCCGTTTATATTGTTGTCGGCTTCACTGATCTCGGCGTCCGACAGAAAATACCATCCGTTTTTATTGTAACCGCCCTTAAGCAGCACCGTTTTAGCGGAACTGATCATGTTTTTCCTGATGTATATATTGACAAGCCGGTAAAGCGCCTCCCCGTCGGTGGGACTCTCGGCGATCACTTTTTCATACAATGCCTTCGCCTGGTCGGTTTTCCCCATTTTCATGTACGAATGGGCGAGCCGCATCGCCGCGTTACGCGAGAAGCCCTCCAGGTCGAAGGCGCGCTGATACCGGTCGATCGCATTAGTGAAATCCCCCTCGTCAAAATAGAGGTCCCCCAGGGCTATCAGGCATTCACTGCAGTTCTTCTCAACCTGCAGGGCGTTTTCGAGGATCTGCTTGGCCGTATCGGGATTGCCCAGGGCTTTGTAAATCAGCCCGACCCAGCGCAACGCGTCGGGCCGTATCGTGCTCTTTCCCACGACCGGGTGGATAACTTTATACGCATCCTGATACCTTCCCTGTTTATAAAATGCCTCGGTAAGGGCGACACGATACTCTTCATTTCTACGGTCGATCGCCACCGCACGCGATAAGTATACCCCTGCGCCCTTGTATTCTTTCCTTTCGAGAAGAATCGAGCCGAGCAGAAAATTCGCCGGAGAATATTTTTTATCGTTCTGTAAAGCTCTTTTCAGATACCGCTCCGCCTGAAGCCTGTTCTGCTGGCCGTAATAATACCTGCCGATCTGATAGAGCATGGCGGCGTCCTTGGGGTCGCATTTCGACGCCTCCTGCAGATGAAAAAGCCACTGTTTCTGGTTGTTCTGCTTTTCATAGACGCTGGCAAGTTTCAAATGCAGCGGGACATCGCACCCGCGCTTGCCGAGTGCGTCTTCGAGCAGCCGGGTCGCCTCGGTAAACTTCTCCCCCTGCAGATAGATCTCTGCGAGTTCCATGCGGATGTCGTCGTTGTCGGGTTCAAGCTTGAGTTGCTCCAGAAGCATATCGCCGAGCTGGCGGGTATTTCCGGTCGACCGGTAGCACGTCGCCAGCATCGTGACTATTTCCTTGTCGTTCTTGTCGATGTTCCGGGCATTTTCGAGGAAACCGGTCGCCTTTACCGTGTCACCCGACTCCAGACGGGAGATGCCGATAAGCTTGTAAATCTCCGCCGATGGACGTTTCATCAACTGCGCGGCCCGTTCGAGCGCTTTTGCCGCATTGGAAAATTCCTTGTAATCATAGTAAAGTCTCCCCAGTTCATACCATGCCGCCGAATCGTTGGGCGCGTTCCTGATGTAGGTGCGCAGATATTCCATCGCCTCCTTTTTTCTTCCCATCGCCATATAGGCGCGCGCAAGCAGCCCCATGAGGCTGGGCGACGCATTCTCGAAAGTTAAAGACTTCTCGAGCATCGCTGTCGCGCGCTTCCAGTCTTCGGTTTCGATATAAAGATTGGCAAGCTTGGCGTAATTCTTCGGATTGCTCGGATAGAGTTTCGTATTCGTTCGATACTGGGCGATTGCCGCCTCTTTTTTACCCCTCGATTCGAGCAATTCTCCAAGATGATAGGCATACTTTTCGTTCTTACCGGCCAGCATAAGATATTTTTGATACATCTTAATGGCTTCATCATACTGTTTTGCATGCTCATTGGCCTGGGCCGCCCATTCATACGCCCATGGATCTTTGGGGGTTTTGGATATTACATATTTGAGAAGAGGAATTGCATTCGCGTGCTGGCCGACGGCAAAGTCTGACTGGATGAGCATTTTTGCGTGGGTGACCCCCAGCGTCGCGACGGGGATTGACTGCAACAATGAAATGACCGCCGTATGATTTTTTTCCTCGAACACCATGGCCGCAAGACGGATGTTGATCTCTGCATCGACATGGTTATTTTTAATGAACGTCGCATACGCGGATTTCGCCTTATCCCTCTTCCCCGCTTTTTCAAACAGCTTACCCGCAGCGGCAAGGCTTCGTTCATGCTTCTTGGGATTAAGGCCGTACAGCTTGAGGTGCGCCTCCGCCGCAGCGGTGTCGTTGCCTGATTTGGTCTGCAGTGCGACAATCGCAGACCACACATCTTCTTTGGAAGGATCCTTCAGGGCAGCCTTCTGATAGGCGCCAAGAGCCTGTTTCGTCATTTTCAGATCAGCATACCCTTTGCCGATCGCCAGCCATGTGGCGACATCCGTATCACCGAGTTTCAACGCACGGGCAAGGAAGTCTCCGGCGGCGGCGGTATCCCTGAGGGTAAGCGAGAGAACGGTCAGACGGTACAGCGCGGTACCGCCGCCGCCGCCCATTTTCACCAACTCTTCATATTCGTTGCGGGCGCTCTTGGCGGGTTCGAATTCATAGGCCAGATCGGCGATCTTTCCCTGCAACCCCTTGTCGATTGTCCCAAGGGTACGCTCTTTGCGGTAATACACAAGCGCATTTTTTTTCTCACCCTTCGCCACCATGGCATCGCCGAGCATGCCGTTGATTCCGGGCAGCTTCAGGTTCGCCGCGGAAACCTCGTCGATCAGCGCCACCGCCTTCTTGGTTTCGCCCTTTTTTATGTGCACCATGGCAAGACCGACCTTGCACTGGTTTTTATCCTTTACAACCGTCATCGCTTTATTGAACATGACGGCGGCCTTGTCCAGTTCCTTGACACCCAGATAGATCCAGCCCAACCCCGTCAGAACTCGCTCGTCCTCTGCGCCGGACCGCATGCTGGCTTCAAGATGAACGCGGGCGCGGGTGCTGTCCCCATCCGCCAGTTCCAGAAGCCCCAGCTCCCGCTGCAATCCGCCATGGTTGGAAAAACGTTCCTCAATTTTTTTAAGGATGGCAAGGGCCTTTTTCCGGTCACCCGACCTGTCCGCAGCCTGTGCCGCCTTGATATAAAGGTCGATGTTGTCGGTGGTCTTCTGAAGCGCCTGTTCGAAAAGCTCCAGTGCCTTGTCGTATTTTCCTGCTGTAAATTGAGCGTCCCCCAGATAAATCACCGGTTCAATCTCATTAGGCAACAGCGCCACGGCTTTCGACAATGCTTCAACCGCCTCGGCGCCGCGTTTGAGCAGTACCAGGCTCCTCCCCTGTTCAAGATAGGCGCTCCCGACGTGCTGTTTTGCTTTCAGTAAACGGTCGATAAAGACGAGCGCCTCTTTCGGCTTCTCACTGTCATTATTGAGTTTCGCATAGAACAACAGCGCGTAGGGATCGTTCGGATTTATCTCAAGAATCTGCTTATAGGCGTCCTGCGCCTCTTTCGGCTTGCCCATTTCCAGAAAGGCCAGCGCCTTTTCTGCGGTCAGTTCCGAGAGCTGGATGCCCCGTTTTTCACCCAGCATCGCGATACGGACGGCGTCTTCAAACCGACGCGCCTTCCGAAAGCTTCTGGCGAAAGGAATATACGCCGGCAGGTACTCCGGGAGGGCCAGAAAATGAAGATTGAATGCCTCCGCGGCATCATTGTATCTCCCCATTGCCACGAAAAAGAGTCCTGCACGATAGTATGCAAGAGGTAACTTGCGCCCCCGCTCACAGATGCTCCGGTACTCGTCGGCGAGTTGAACCGAATCGGTCGCTTTGCCGTATCGCTCTTTCACGATAGCTTCGCCGAGCGATCTCATGATTTTCATATTCTCATCGATTGCCGGTATTTTCAAAAAGCGGGCCAGTTCACGAGGCGGGGTCACGCTGAACTCTCTCATTATCAATCCGACGATTTCGTCAAGTTCCGTCCCCAGTTTTTTCAGCTTGAAGGTACGCTCAATGGAAGATACCATCATTTTCCGTGCGACCGAGGTGATTTCCAGATAATAAAAGACGCTTTTATCCCTGCCGATTTCAAATTTCTGGATGCCGATATAATCCGTCTTGAGTTTCTTTCCCAATTCCATATAATCGGCATCCTCGGGAGTCACCGATAAATCTTTATGGGCGGGAAGATATTTACTTACCGTATCGGGACTTATCATGATCAGGTCGGGTATGGCGGCGAGCTTGTATTCCAGAATCGCTTCGAAGAGGGCCGGCAGCCATTTCTCCTCGGCATTTATCGCCGTGTTGATCGGCCTCCCGAAAATGATGGTGACCGGTCCCGCTTTGACCGGTTTTTTCGACAGCGCACTTGACGGCGCGGCAGGTTTCGCGGAAGGTCCGCCTGAAACCGGTTCTGTTTTTTCGACTTTTTTTACCGCCAAGGGTTCTTCGGCCTTGGCATCTTTAGCGGCTGCTTTCGGAGCTTCCTTGGCGGGCGTCTCCCTGGTACCTGCTTTGGAAGAACCCGCCGCAGCCTCTTTCACGGCTGCTTTTGCCTCTTCCGCCTTCAACTCCTCTTCTGCTTTTTTAACCTCCGCCTCTAACCTGGCTTCCTCTGCTTTTTTTGCTTCCTCAACCTTTTTGGCGTCTTCGTCTTTACTCCCCTTTTCAGCTTTTTTGGCCTCGGTGACCTTCTTGGCGTCTTCGATCTTTCTCGCTTCTTCAGCCTTTTTTGCTTCGGCAACCTTCCTGGCGTCTTCGATCTTTCTCGCTTCTTCAGCCTTTTTTGCCTCGGCGACCTTTCTGGCATCTTCCGCTTTCTTTGCCTCTATCCGTTTTTTTTCGTTTTCTTTTTCCTTCGTTTCCGCCTTTTTCTTCGCTTCTTCTTTTCTTTTAGCTTCCGCCGCTTTTTTCGCCTCTTCAGCCTTTTTTGCGATTTCAATCTTTCTGGTGATTTCTGCTTTTTTCGCTTCTTCAGCTTTTCTGAGCTCCTCCAGTTTTCTTGCGGCCTCTGCTCTTTTAACAGCTTCCGGGTCCTTGGCTACTGAAGTGCCGGCAGCAGCAGGTGAGACCCCTCCTGCCTTCTCAGAATTCGCCGCTTTGGTACTATCCTGAGCAAATCCTCCAAAAGCGGCTA
The DNA here is from genome assembly GCA_016929415.1 of Chitinispirillaceae bacterium. Lineage (GTDB taxonomy): Bacteria > Fibrobacterota > Chitinivibrionia > Chitinivibrionales > Chitinispirillaceae > JAFGNB01. The sequence goes on from JAFGIW010000144.1 coordinate 8,146, forward strand.
ATATAATTAAAATCACGAGGATACTTAGTCGCATAACAAACCTTTCATTTATCTTTACCCGAGCCCCGCGACAGAATTAAATTCCTGAAAATCTTTTCCCCGAACTGTTGAGGAAATATCCCTGTGTTTCGGTGAAATTCGCGATCTTCTTCGCATCCACCTAAATCATACCTTTGAAGGGAGAATGAACAAAATCTTTCTGCACCGGAGATCGATTAACCCTGTGTTTAATCGAAATATAAGAATTCTGATCAAAAAAAGCAGGGAAATAGACCATTACGTTATTTTTTTATTTAATTTTCTTTATTTTGGATTAATTAAAAAGGGTAAATACTCCCCTATTCTCGACAGTTTGTCAAAAAGAAAGTTCTCCCCGAGACACATTTAATGCAAAATAATTCTTGTGCGGGGTACACTCTAATTGAAAAATAAAAAAAATGATATTTCTCTGAACCGGGGATCCATGTCTTCGCACCTCTGAATAAAGGTGCGCCCTGCCGGAGAAGGGCACCTGTTGAACAAGGCAAAAAAAAGAGAGACGGAACCGGTCCGTCTCTCTTAGTAATGGTGTCGAAGGTACTTTTATTGCAGCAGTTGCAATACCCCCTGCGGCAACATGTTCGCTTGTGAAAGCATGGCAGTTCCCGACTGGGTCAGGATCTGGTTTCTGGTATACTGTGTTGTCTCCGCAGCGAAATCGACATCTCTGATCAACGATTCGGCAGCCTGCTGATTGGTATTGGAAATCATAAGGTTGTTGATCGCATGTTCGAGACGGTTGATGAAAGCACCCATATCGGACCGCATTCTGTTGACGCTGTCGATCGAACTATCAAGCGCCTGGAGCGCCGTAACTGAAGCCGCCTGATCGGACAACGATTCATCAACTACTCCCAAGTCCCCCGCAGTGAGCGTATCGATCGTGATGGTAATGCTGTCGAGACCATACACCTCATTTGCATCAATCCAGAGTGCCGATCCGGCACCACCGGTTCCACCCAGGCCGAAACGTTCATTCGCGGTGGTCCCGTCTGAAGAAATCAGCTTCATGCCGTTGTAATTGGTGACCGCTGCAATACGATCGATTTCACTGACAAGCTGGCTGAATTCCTGATCGGTATAGGCACGTTCGGTTGAGGTCAGTGTGTCATTGGCCGACTGGACCGCCAGTTCACGCATACGTTGCATAATGGCGGAAATTTCGTTTGCGGCACCTTCGGCGATCGTTATTGCTGCTATTCCATCCTGAGCGTTACGGATTGCCTGTGCAGTTCCTCTAACCTGCGTCCGCAGGTTTTCCGACACACCAAGCCCCGCAGCATCATCGGATGCGCGGTTGATCCGTAGACCCGTTGATAATCGTTCGAGGGATTTGCTCATGTCGCGATTCACTGAAAACAGTGAATTCTGCGTGGTCATCGCGGAAATGTTATGATTGATACGCATAGAGAACCTCCTTGTTGTGAACGATACATCCTGCGTAGTGGTCGTATCATTCGTGGTGATTATATGGCATCCGTGCCATTACTTACAATTTTCGGAATTTTTTGCCGCCCTTGTTCCTCCTTCCCGCTGAAAGCATCATATTTGTTTCATTACCATTTATCGACATCTCTTCGATTCAGCTTTAGCATTTTTGCATTTCGACGAATATGAAAAGGTTAATTGATCGCATACCTGCCTGTTCAAAGGGACTTGAATATGGTACGCAGCCGGTGAAGGTAGGTATGTTCATTGAGAATACGTTTCCGGGCGGAACTGATGACCGACTCCCGGAGTTGTTCATTTCTGAAATAAAATTCAACCTTTTCCGGAAGTTCTTCATGCGAATTGTATGCCACATACTCATCTTTCGTAAAAAGCTCATCAAGATCCGTCTGATAATCATTGAGCAGGAAGGAACCGCAGGCCGGTACATCAAAAACGCGTTGATTGAGGGCTGAGGGCATCTGGCAGCTTGTAATATTGAAATTTACGGCAATGGAACGGTAGCAGCCGGCAATACCCGTGCGATAATCAATATCAGGATGAGTAATCAATTCAAGCCCGCAGAGCTCCCGCCAGCCCGCAGGATCACCAAAGGTCTCCACACCGGAAGGCTGAAGGCATGAAATACATTTCTTCCGTTTCAGCATGCTCGCGGTATGAAGTATATAGGAGCGAAGCCAGGTACGGGTATGTTCATCATGCTCCGGCAAAGAAATCATTCGGGCACGACATGCATCCATGATGTGCCGATCAACCTCTCCCTGCGGTTTGAGGAGCACCTGCGCAGCCAATTCATCCGCAAGCATCCGGTATTCCGGTTTCCAGATGAATTTGGCGACGATGTCGTTCAGGAACCGCCCCCCCATGGAACTGCCGACAAAACCGCAACGGATTCGGTTGCCGCCTGGGGTTTCCGGCGTGAGCCGGTGCGGGTCGGCTGCCAGGGGAAGATAGTGTACTGATGCGAATCCCTGCCGTTGCAGCCAGGGAATATACGCCCGTTCCCACGAAAAGGCGACCATTTCCGACGTGATACATTTCCGCCGGTTGAGCACTATCGGGCGCGGATCGTCCACAAACCAGACGGCCGACGGAATTCCCGCCCGGCTTGTATGTTCCGCAAGGATTCCATTTCCGTCGAAGCCGAGCATGTTTACGGATACGATTATTTCCGGCCCCTCGGTCTGGATGAGGTGCTGAAGCTGCGATTCATAGCAGCTCATCGATTCCCATTTTTTATAGAAAAAAGATGCAACGTGAGTTTCGTTTTCTTCCGCGGCCTGCCTCAATTCCTGTTCCGCGAAAAAATCACCCTGCATCAGCATCATAGCCTTCGGAGGCGCCGACAGCGGCCGTCCGCACGACAGGATCTGCAAAACAGACCGGTAGAAATCTTCATGCGCATGAAATGACGGGGGGTGTTTGACGATCTGGACATACCGCCCGCCCTTAAGAAAGGCGCGCACCTGCTCATGTCGGCAACCGTTCCCGCCTGAAACGACCGTCACCCGCCCGCGCAGGGGGGCGGGGAACGATTCCAGCGCACGGCCGGCCAGTTCTTCATAGTAGTCGACAAGAAGAACCGCGGCGTCCTGGTTTACCGATGTGAGCGCCCGCTGCAGATGGTATCCGAGGCCGTACCCGGCCAGAACGATACGATCACCCCATAGCTGAAGATCCGCGAAGTAGTCCGCCTCCTTTTCGGGATCGACGAGCGAATGAAGGTGCAGCGAGGTCCCATCTTCTTTGTCAAGCCTTGCCGAGAGCGCGCCGGATTGTGCCGTAAAGTAGGTAAGTTTGAACGGGTCGTCCGCCGACAGAGTCATTATTGCATCCCCGGTATCAGTGAGTGTACTTTTTAACTATCCTATCATCCTGAAGTACTCCGGGCAAGCGGGAACGGGCTGCATGACCGAAAAATATTCACATGATCCTGCTCAGCGCGAGGTCGTCTTATTGGTTCCGGCGATCGTGGCTGCGGCGCGCACCGGCGATTATGCCGGAGCGGCCCGGCTTCTCAATCGGTTGCTTCAAAAGCTTCAGACGGAACTTTCGAAAGGCCATATAGCGGCCGGGGATCTTTCGAAAATAACCTACTCCCTGGAAACGCTCCTGGCGATGCAAAAAATGAAAAACTGGGTCGCTTTCGCCGACATCCTGGAGTATGAATTCCTGCCGCTCTGGCAAAAGGTCGGCGCCGGGCCTCCCGTTTCCTGATGTTACAGGGACTCGCCTTGCCGCACCCCTCCGGCAAGCTGGCCGCACGCGCCGCTGATGTCTTCTCCCCGGCTTTTACGTATGGTCGCCGAAAATCCGCGGCAATGGAGTTCGTCGGCAAACATGAGCAACTGCCGCTCGGAGGACTTTTCAAGAGGGCAATCGCCGCATTGATTTAAAGGAATCAGGTTGATTTTACAGGGAAATCCGCCGAGCAGTCGTTCCAACTCTCCGGCGGCTTCGATGGTGTCGGTCCTGCCGGCAATACAGATATATTCAAAGGTGACGCGCCGCCCCGTTTTTTGATAATATTTTTTTGCAGCGGCAACCAGTGTGGCGATCGGATAGGTTTTATTGACCGGCATCAGTTCGCTCCGCTGACGGTCGGAAACGGCATTCAATGAAATCGCCAGCCCCACATTGAGGTTCTCGGCAATGAGCCGTTCAATCGACGGAACCACGCCGGCGGTCGAAATGGTAATACGGCGGCCGCCGATATTGAAAGCGTCCTCGTGCATGATGATTTCCAGACTGGTACGCAGCCGCTCGAAATTCGACAACGCCTCCCCCATTCCCATGAAGACGATGTTGGTCACCGGCTTATCCTTGCGGAGCGCGAGGTAGTCGTTGATGCCTATCAGCTGACCGAGAATCTCCTCCTGCGAGAGATTCCGGATGAATCCCATCTTCCCGGTCGCGCAGAAAACGCACCCCAGAGCGCAGCCGAGCTGGCTCGAAAGACAGGCGGTGCGACGTTTGCCGTCGTAAAGCAATACACATTCGACCCATTCGGAGGACCCGATGAGTTCGAAAGCGAATTTCACTGCGTCTTCCTTCTTCGCGACAAGCATCTCACGCCGGGCCATCTTATTAATTGCAAATTTCTGCGAGAGCTTTCCGCGGAGTACCTTCGACATCGTCGTCATTTCATCAAATGAATCAACACGCTTCTGGTACACCCATTTAATGATCTGCCGCGCTCTGTATGATGGTTCCCCGAGCCCGGCAACAGCCGCAGTCAACGCTTCCGGTGCAAGGTCTTTCAATCGTATCAGGTCTGATTGTCCATCATTGTTGATCATATCGTTTTCATATCATCTTCAATGCCCGCCTGCGTGTCGGGTTGATGAAAACAAAAAACGGGCTGAAAAATCACCTCTTCAACCCGTTTGAAGATATAATGCGGTCGGTCGGACTTGAACCGACACAGGCTGACGCCCACTACCCCCTCAAAGTAGCGTGTCTACCAATTCCACCACGACCGCAATAGAACATACCGCTCTTTATTCTGTCTTCTCTTCCCCCTGCGGAAGGATCGGAAGAGCCGTTCCTTCGTTCGCTGTACCGGTAGCCGGTGTTGTCGGCGGAGCCGCACCCTCCTGGATCGGAAGGCCTTTGCCTCCAAGGACCGACGAGGGTGAAAAATTCTGCTGCTTTTCCGCACGTTCCTGCAGGAGCGACTTGTTCACCGTAACATTATGACTTCTGATCAGAAATGACATCATTATACACAGCAGAAAGAACGCAGCCGCGAAGATGGTTGTTCCCCGCGTAAGAATATTAGCCGTGTCCTGTGTCCCGAGCAGACTGCTCGCTCCACCGAGTCCGCCGCCGATGGCCCCGGAGATACCTCCACCTTTATCGGATTGGATCAGGATCAACAGACAGAGAAAAATGCAGACGATGACGAAGAGAACCACCAATAAAGCAAATAACATACACTGCCTTTGTTGAAAGTTACGCTGGTTTTACAATTCCTAAAAATGAGACCGCTTTAAGTGCCGCGCCGCCGATAAGCCCGCCGTCAACGTCACTCTGGGCGAGAAG
>JAFGIW010000019.1 GCA_016929415.1 Chitinispirillaceae bacterium
CCCATGCCGCCCATGCCGGCGCCGGGTGCCGCCTCTTTTTCCTCCTTCGGTTTTTCACAGATAATGCATTCCGTCGAAAGAATGAGCCCAGCGATGCTTGAAGCGTTTTCGAGAGCGGTACGGGTCACTTTCGTCGGATCGATGATGCCCGACTCGATCATGTCGCCGTAGATGTTTGTCAAGGCATTGAAGCCATAGGAGCCTTTGCCCTTTTTCACCTCATCGCACACCACCGATGACTCCATGCCTGAATTGGCGACGATCATGCGCAGCGGCTCTTCAATCGCCCGGCGGATGATATCGACGCCGATCTGCTCATCGGTTTCGAACTTCAGCGCGTCAAGCGATTTCGCGCAGCGGATAAACGCGACGCCGCCGCCCGCTACAATGCCCTCCTCAACCGCGGCGCGCGTGGCATGCAATGCGTCCTCGACGCGCGCCTTCTTCTCTTTCATTTCGGTTTCGGTGGCCGCGCCGATATTGATAACCGCGACGCCGCCCGCAAGTTTCGCGAGCCGTTCCTGCAGTTTTTCGCGGTCATAGTCGGAAGTCGTCTCGTCGATCTGCCGGCGGATCTGGTTGACCCGGCCCTTAATGTCCTCGGCCTTGCCCGATCCTTCGATGATCGTCGTGTTTTCCTTGTCGATAACAATCCGTTTCGCCTTTCCGAGCGAATCGACGGTGGTGTTCTCCAGTTTGAAGCCGGCCTCTTCGGAGATGACGATCCCACCGGTGAGCACACCGATGTCCTCGAGCATCGCCTTGCGGCGGTCGCCGAAGCCGGGGGCCTTTACTGCCGCTATTTTGAGCGTGCCGCGCAGCTTGTTGACGACGAGGGTCGCGAGCGCTTCGCCTTCAACCTCTTCGGCGATGATCAGAAGCGACTTGCCCATCTGCGCCACTTTCTCGAGCAGCGGCAGGAGGTCTTTCATCGCGCTGATCTTCTTGTCGTGGATGAGGATCATCGGCTCGTCCATCAGGCACTCCATCGTTTCCGCATTGGTAACGAAATAGGGCGAGAGATACCCGCGGTCGAACTGCATGCCTTCGACCACTTCGAGGTTCGTGTCGATGCTCTTTGCCTCTTCGACGGTGATGACGCCGTCCTTGCCGACCTTCTCCATGGCATCAGCGATCAGTTCGCCGATTTCGGGGTCGTTGTTCGCCGAAATGGAGGCAACCTGGGCGATCTCTTTCTTACCGGAAATCGGTTTCGAGTCTTTTTTAAGCTGTTCGATGATGACTTTGACCGCCTTGTCGATACCCCGCTTGAGTGCCATGGCATTGGCGCCCGCGGTGACGTTTTTAATGCCGAGACGGGCGATCACCTGCGCGAGGACCGTAGCGGTGGTGGTGCCGTCGCCGGCGATATCGCTGGTTTTCGAAGCGACCTCCTTGACCATCTGTGCGCCCATGTTTTCAAATTTGTCTTCAAGTTCGATCTCTTTGGCGACGGTGACGCCGTCTTTCGTCACGGTCGGTGAACCGAAACTTTTATCGAGCACCACATTACGGCCGCGCGGACCGAGGGTGACCCGTACCGCGTTTGCCAGGGTGTCGACGCCTTTGAGTAGTTTGTCGCGCGCCGCGACATCGAATGCCAATTGTTTACCGGACATCATAGCTCCTTTTTTTAAAGTTTTCGAATGAGAGTATCGTTTAAATGGTATGATTTAGAGAACAGCAAGAACGTCGCTCTCCCTCATGATGAGATAATCAGTGCCGTCGATGGACACTTCGGTTCCCGAATATTTCCCGTAGAGCACCGTGTCGCCGGTCTTGAGGCTCATGTCTATTTTCTGGCCGTTATCGGCGATTTTACCGGCTCCGATTGCGATCACCTCACCCTTCTGCGGTTTCTCCTTGGCATTATCGGGAATGATGATTCCACCGGCGGTCTTCTGCTCAGCTTCCAGCGGACGTATGATGATCCGGTCGGAAAGGGGTTTTACTTTCATAACTTCCTCCTTAAATTAAAGTGTTGTTAAAATAATGCCTTAATAAAAAACTTTTTTTAGCACTCGGTTTGTATGAGTGCTAACAAATTTAATCATTCTAAATTACATTGTCAATACTTTTTTTATGGCAGGGAATTATCGATTCATGATATACTGAACGACGATAAGACCTTAAATTACCTGTCTGCCAAACTGATACGGTTGCAGTGATCGGAACAGGCTTTCATTAAACAAGGCAGTGCGCCCATGGGCCGCTTCAATCTCTCTGATTCAGAAGTCAAACTTATCCGCAAGGTGCTTGGATGGTCGATTTTCGCAAGCATTCTTTTCGTTGGAGGCGCCTGGCTCTATTTCCGATGGCAATTGAATCAGAAAAATATCAAGAAGCAGACAGTGGATTTTCTGGATGGATCAAATAATGTTCTTCCGATCGATATCGAAGCTCATCGGGCCATTGCCGCCCGGTATATGCAGATCGGCGCCGCGGAAAAGGCGCTGCCGCACCTGAAAAGGCTCCATGCGCTTTTTGAAAAAGACCATGAGATCACCCGTGAACTTGCCCGGGCAGCGCTTGAAGCGGGCGATTACCAACAGGCGCTCGGCTACTACGACATCCTCCTTGCTAAAATGGAACCCGACAGCGTCACGGCAACGCAGTGCGCGCAGCGGGGGGTCGCCTTGTACTATCTTAACCGGGTGGAGGAGAGCCGTGAGGCGCTCCTCGAATGCGTCGAACGCTCCGGCAACAATGCGGAAGCGTATTGTTTTCTGGGCCAGATCGAAGCGAACCGCGAACTTCCTTCCGAAAAGGCGCTCGGGTATCTGAACCGTTCGATCTCCCTTGATTCTTCGTATACCGAAGCATGGTACCAGCTTGGCCGTTACTATATGCAGCAGAAAGTGTACACCAAGGCGCGCGAACTGTACCAGGCCGCCGTCGCGATCAATCCCTTCCACAGCAAAAGCCACTCCCGGCTCGGCATGGTTTACTACTATCTCGATTACCCCGAGCTGGCAAAAAAATCGTACCGGACGGCGCTCGCCCTCAATCCGGATGATTTCAACACCCATTACAATCTCGGAGAACTGCTCTATGGAGTGCTGGGCGATACCGTCGAAGCGCTCAAGGAGTTTAAACGTGCCGTTGAACTCAATCCGAGCCTCTTCGAAGCGGCATTCAAGATCGGTTTGATCTGCATGAAGAACGGGATGATCAAAGAGGCGATACGCTCTTTCGAGCAGGCGCTCGGGGTTGCGCCCGGCGATGTGCGCATCCTTTTACAATGTGCGGTGGCGTATGAGATGATCGGCCGCAAGGACAAAGCCGCCGAATTATACCGGACGATCGTGTCGGTTGACGAGTTGAACAGTATCGCCCGTCAAAAGCTGAAACTCCTGGCGCAGCCCTGACTTCAGTCGGGGGCGCCGCATGATGCGGGAAGTGCGTGAGGCAACACGGCGGATTTCATGAGGTTAGGTAAAAAACACTTGAATTTTCCGGCAAGTAGATGTATTCTTTTTGATGCTGATACTGCGACCCCGCGAGAGGTAATTGTCTGAGTGATCACCCCGGGCGGAGACGAATCGAACCTCCAGGAGGAAATGATGAGTAATGTCACAAAAAAGGATCTGGTTGAGAAAATTTCGGAGCACACCGGTCTCACGCAGGTCGATACGAAAATCGTCGTGGAGAGTTTTCTCGACTCGGTGTCAAAGGCGCTTCAAGAGGGGACCAATATTGAAATCCGGGGTTTCGGAAGGTTTAAAGTAAAGAAGAAACGCGCCCGCACCGCCCGCAATCCGCGCACCAATCAGTACATTCAGGTCGAAGCCGGCTACAAACCTGTTTTCGAGGCGTCAAAGGAACTCCGCAACAGGGTGAATGCGGCGTCGGGATTGTAAATTATTGGTTGTTTCCCTTAAGAAGATCTTCTTTCCTGCATTGCATAGGGGTAATAAAGACACATTCCCTTATCTATAGCTTGAAACAAAACCTGAAAGCCACAAGATTGCTATATCCTTATTTTGCAAAAAGGCTGAGATATCAGTATTTTAATTAAAAGCAATAAATAATGCCACGCCAATTTTGTATACTATCAGTTGAAGGGTGATCGCTCGTAAAGATATTGTTACCGGTTGCTGTGTGAAATGGAAAAAAGAAATCACCTATTACCCACGTTGAGCGATTCTTTTTGATGGTGAGATGGAAGATTGAGTGAAGATGACATGCAAAAAGCGCAGATATACCCGGGGAGGTATGTTGAGCATTTTTGCAATGGCATATTCGCCGGCAGCTTCCATCTCACCGCGAAGGAGACTCGCTCAACGTGGGTATTATTATATGCCGACAAATAGCCGGCCGAAATCAACTACCACCGCCGAACAGACTATGTCACAATGCAGATTTGACGTCTTGACCATACCGTATATTGAAAATGCCACATCGACAATCACAATATATGGTATAGCTATTAGTGCAAATGTCAATTGTGACACAGTCTGGAAAGCAGTGGCTTCTTAAAGCAGGTAATGATTGGCAGAAAGGCCTTACACTATGAATGCACCTGAAGAAATAAATGGTAAGCGCATAAGCATAGTCTCTCATCAACTCAAGGCGCCGGTTAACACCATCCATTCGCTTTTAAAGACGATCGTGGACGGTTTTACCGGCGAGACCAATGCGCATACACTTCATTTCATCGAAAAGGCGATTAGCAAGGCCTATGAGGCGAACCGGCTGATTGCCGATCTTCTCCAGTACGAAACGTATATGCAGCGGGGGAAAATAGACAAAGAAAAAGTTGACGTTGTCGCTCTTGCGGAAACGGTCGCCGCCTCATTTTTGTCCGACGCTTCGGAAAAAAATATCGCGCTGCGCATCAGAATACCGCACGGCAGTGCCGTTATCGTAAGCGGCAACACAAGGGGTCTCGAAATCGCCATGCAAAACCTCGTCGAAAATGCCGTCAAATATACGCCGCCGGGCGGCAGCGTGCAAATAAAAATTTCTCTTGATGAGACAAAAAAAAAGTGCACGTTTCAGGTTATTGATTCCGGTTCCGGGATACCTAAAAGGGAGCTTGGCGCCATCTTTACACCGTTCTACCGTTCTGTCAAACACCGGGCTATACTTCCGGGTACCGGCCTTGGTCTCGCAATCACGAAAAACATCGTCGCAGCGCATAACGGCACCATAGCCATGACCTCGAAAGAAGGCAAGGGCAGCACGTTCAGAATCACATTGCCGTATAAAACACTAGAGGAGAAGAATGCAGGGAGCGCCGGAAGAAAAAAAGTTCTTATCATTGGCGGGGTGACGGCCGGTCCCAAGGCGGCAGCCAGGCTCCGCCGGCTTGATGAAAGCCTTGATATCACCATCATCGAGCGAAGAGAGTTCCTGTCGTATTCAGGTTGCGGTCTCCCTTGCTATATCAGCGGCTGTGTGTCGTCTCCAAAGGCTCTAATGTCCACGGGGGACAATACATTACGTGATCTCAATTTCTTTGAGACGATAAAAAACATCAGGATCTTAAACCGGACCGAGGCGGTCAACATTGACAGGAAGAAAAAGACCGTTACCGTAAGGGAACTAGCCTCGAAAGAAACGAGGGAACTCTCGTATAATGAATTGATTATTGCAACCGGGGCAGCGTCTGTCCTGCCGCCTATTCCGGGTATCCGGCAGAAAGGAATTTATTCTCTCCACTGTATAGAGGATGCCGAGGCGATTAAAAGCGTCTGTGCGGCGCACAGAACCCGCGATGTTTTTATCATCGGCGGCGGCCTCATCGGCATCGAAACTGCAGAGTCGCTTATGTTGACTGGAGCGAGGGTTACGATTTATGAGAAAAATGGGCGTGTTCTTTCAAGCCTGTTTGATGCGGATTTTTCTAAAAAAATAGAAAACGCCTTGAATAAAAAAGGGTTGAAAGTCATTACCGGCGTCACCATCAAAAAAATCACCCATAAGGACGGTCTGTTGGTCTTTTCCACCAAAAGGGGGGAGTACACTGCCGATCTCGGTATTCTTTCGGCAGGTGTGAAACCCAATTCCGAGCTCGCCAGGAAAGCCGGCATTACGGTGAGTGTCGACGGTGCCATTAAAGTCAATCGTTATCTCCAGACCTCCGACAGCGCCATCTACGCCGTCGGCGACTGTGCGGAGAGCGTCAATTATCTTACCGGCAAATATGCGTACTGGCCCCTCGGATCGATCTCCACAAAAATGGGCCGTATCGCCGCCGACAACATCTGCGGCCGGCCTTCCGTGTTCCGCGGTTTCATAGGCACCACCATGTTCAAAGTTTTTGACCTGACCGTGGCGCGCACCGGCCTGACCCTCGCGCAATGCCACCAGAACGGTTTCAAAGCCGAATCCATAATCATCACAGGGCTTGATAAAGCACACTATTCGAAAAATGCCGAGCATGTCACCATTAAACTCATTGCCAACACCGCGGGTGGCGCCATTCTGGGTGCTCAGGCGTACGGCCGCGGAGACGTGGTGCGTCAAGTCCAACTCGTAGCTGCGGCCATCGCTAAGGCTATGACACTCACCGACATGTTCGACTGCGACCTCGGTTATTCTCCCATGGTCAACAACCCCATCGACATCGTACAGACCGCCTCTTGTGTCCTTGCAAGCAAGATCGAGGGGTTTATCCGAACCATACCGCCAGATACATTAAACGGCGAAATCAACAGATTACATCTCATCGACGTATCGCCGTTTTCCGAGCACATAGAGGGGGCGCTGCCCGGCAGCATCAGTGTCCCGCTCGAAGACCTACGTAGAGAAGGGATCCCTTTTAAAAAAAATGAAAAATGTGCCCTCTACAGCAAGACCTCTTCGCGGGCTTACCAAGCATACCGCTACTTAGTCGCACGAGGTTATTTGAAATGCGCCGTTCTTGAGGGCGGCTACCTGTTCTGGTCACAGTGAGCGGTGGGGCGTTATGACAGAAGTTTCTGGACTTTTGCAAACAGATCTTGGGGGTCGACCGGCTTGACGATGTAATCGTCGACCGGCAGCCATGTCGTATCGCCCGCTTCGGACTTGAAGTCGATATTCTTTTCACGATCAATATTGGTTATCATCAGGATTTTCACGTTTCTGTATTTTTCTTCGTTTCTTATCTCCCTCGCCAGCGTGAATCCGGCACTGAGAGACTCCATCATGACGTCAAGCAGCACAAGATCCGGGGAAAATTTGGTTAATGTCGCCCACGCTTCTTTTGCACTTCCCGCCTCCTGCACTGAGTATTGTTTCGCTAAAACCGTCTTCATTACCTCTCTCAGATCACGATCATCGTCAACGATTAATATGCTCTTCATGCTCTTTCCTTTTTATAATTTTTTCGGGTTCCGCCCCGAGAAACCGAGGAATGCATTTCCTGTTTTCACTAAAAAGCAGCTTGTTATCAAAATAATTATCGCTTGTGGAAAATTCTACAATCGAGATAAAATTGTATATGATGATAACAGCCTCTCGTTGTCGAAAATTTTAATACCCAAGTTGAGCGATTCTTTTTGATGCTGATACACAAGATGCTATGTAAAGATGACATGCAAAAAGCGCAGGAATACCCGGGGAGGTATTTCGAGCATTTTTGCAGCGGCATATTTACCGGCATCTGCAGCATCAGCCGTAAAGGAGAATCACTCAATTTGGGTAATAATAATCTGCTTAATTATGCCTCAAATAGGGCGGCTATGACTGGGAAGTGGTTGCACATCCTGTCGGATTCGCGGTTCGATAATCTGGTTCGGTTCGTCGGCCGGAGTGGATTTTCATAATAGCTGATAGAAATTTTATTTTTTCAGACTTAAGTAGTGTCTGTCCGGAAACCCCCGATACGCACATTGAGCGGAGTCGAAATGTGTCGATTTCATCAGATCACGGACGCTTCAAATATATTGTTCAAGATGAAAACAGGTCACCTGATGGATATACATGTTATTCTCCGCAGATTATGCGTTAAAAATACCGTCTATTCACCGCAAAATGGGTTTAATTTTCTGAAAACCCCAGAAAATTGAAAACTTCTCGGAGAACGTAAACCTTGCGGAAATTACGGAATCGGAGGAACGAGAGAGAGTGGGATTTATTTCGGTTGCGGTTTCTCCCACAGTCCCATCGCCGCCTTTTTCAGGTCGGCATACCACCCTTTGATCACCTGCGGTTCGACCGCAAGGCTGTCCGCAAGCTTTTCAAGCGACATTCCGCACTCCACCGCGACGATCGCGTCCCACCGGTCTTTGGCCGTGAGGGGGGCACGCTGCAGTTTCGGCGCCGACGCGGGAGCTGCTTCAACGGCGACCGATTCGCCCTGTGAAACAACCGCGCCTGCCGCCACCGGACGTCCGGAGCGGATATCGCCGATAATGCCTTCGAGTTTCATATCGAGCGGGTCATTTTTCTTGAAACCGATGGATGCATAGCGTATGATGCCGCGGCCGTCAAGAACGAAGAGCGCCGGCAGCGAGGCGACGCCGTACCGCTCGGCGGTTTTACGGTAGGGATCGAGCAGCACCGGCAGCGTATACCCCTTCTCCTTGATGAATGGCCCGACGATCCGCTCCCCCTCCTTGTCGATGCTGATGCAGAAAATCTTGAGGCTGTCGCCGACATGCTTTTCGGCGAACTTCATCAGCTCCGGGATCTCCTTCTGGCACGGTTTGCAGTAGGTGGCCCAGAAGCTCATCACGACGATGTGCCGGATGTCGTTGACATGCGGTTTGAGCAGCGTGTCGCCGCAGTAAAGGCGAAGGGCTACGCGACCCTGCGACAGCGAGGGCAGCGAAAAGGTGGGCCCCGCGGTTCCTGGCTGCAGGATTTTAGGGGTTTCGGCGGCGACGGTCAAAGCCGCGACGGCCAGAACGATACCGGTCATTAGACGACGCCTATTCATTGGGAGCTCCTTTATTCACGGTTGTCAATGGTTTCTCCGGCAGCGCCACACATCCGGCTTACTCTCCCAGTTGCGCCGAACGGGCGGCGGCGGCGGTGACCGCTTCGATGATTGCGTGTTTGAATGCATGCTCTTCAAGGGCGCGCAGACCAGCGGCAGTGGTTCCTCCCGGCGACATGACGCCCGCTTTAAGGGCGCCGGTGTGTTCGCCGCTCTGCGCCGCCATTTTTGCGGCGCCGAGCACCGTCTGGACCGCGCATTCGCGTGCGATTGACAGAGGTAATCCGGCGGTGACCCCCCCCTCGATAAGCGCTTCGAGAAACAGAAATACGTAGGCCGGTCCGCTTCCCGAAAGCCCGGTGATCGCATGCATCAGTTTCTCGGGAACGGCGATGGTCTTTCCGCAGGTGGAAAAAATGCCCTCAACAAGCGTACGGTCCCCATCGGTGCAGTTGTTGTTGCAGCACCAGGCGCTCATCCCTTCCCCGATGCGGGCGGGGGTATTGGGCATCACCCGGCAGATGCGCGAATCTGTTGAAAGATGCTTTTGCAGGGTGCCTATACCGATTCCCGCAGCGATCGAGATCCACAGTGGTGCGTGTGCGGCGGATGATCTCGAGCAGGCGGCAACCTGTTCGCAT
Organism: Chitinispirillaceae bacterium; assembly: GCA_016929415.1. Classification (GTDB taxonomy): domain Bacteria; phylum Fibrobacterota; class Chitinivibrionia; order Chitinivibrionales; family Chitinispirillaceae; genus JAFGNB01. Next base: position 9,511 of record JAFGIW010000019.1, read on the forward strand.
GCCGCTGCGAGGTCCGCCGGTTTCACCGCGAAGATGACGGCATCAGGGGCCGCATTGGCCGAAAACCACTGGTCGGGGGGCGCGACGGTCACCTCTTTGGGGATCGCCGAACGGGCCTGCGGCGAGGTATCGTAGGCACGTATCGCTATTGGCCGGTTGTTTGCAAACAGCCCGCCGATGATCGCCCTGCCCATCGTGCCGGTGCCCAGAATCGCAACGTGCATGCTGTTCTCCTCAATGTGCATAGTATGTTGAGACGAGGGTCAGCTCTTCATTACGTCAAGGAATTCGCGGTTCGACTTGGTGTTCAGAATCTTTTCGTTAAGGAATTCCATCATCTCGATGGGCGTCATGGTCGCGAGAAACTTCCGCAGAACCCACATGCGGTTGAGTTCCTCCTCGGTAAGGAGCAGTTCCTCCTTGCGCGTTCCCGAACGCATGAGGTCCACCGCCGGATAGATGCGGCGGTCGGCGATCTTGCGGTCGAGCACCAGTTCCATGTTGCCGGTACCCTTGAACTCTTCAAAGATGACCTCGTCCATGCGCGAGCCGGTCTCGATGAGCGCGGTGGCGATGATGGTAAGGCTGCCGCCGTTGTCGATGTTGCGGGCAGCGCCGAAAAATCGTTTCGGTTTGTAAAGCGCCTGTGAGTCCACGCCGCCTGAAAGGATGCGGCCGGAATGGGGGGCAACGGTATTGTGCGCCCGTGCAAGCCGGGTGATGCTGTCGAGAAGAATGACGACGTCACGGTTATGTTCCACCAGCCGCTTGGCCCGCTCGATCGCCATTTCGGCAACCACCACATGGCGTTCCGCGGGTTCATCAAAGGTGGAGCTGATGATCTCCGCCTTGACCGACCGCTGCATATCGGTCACCTCTTCGGGGCGCTCATCGATAAGCAGGACAATCAGGAACGCTTCGGGATGATTATGGAGAATCCCGTTCGCGATACTTTTAAGCAGGACCGTCTTACCGGTTCGGGGCGGCGCCACGATAAGGCCGCGCTGTCCTTTACCGATCGGTGTCAGCAGGTTCATGATACGGGTGGCCGCGTCCTTCGGAGCATGCTCAAGATTGAAACGCTCCTGCGGAAACAGCGGGGTAAGATCGTCGAAATTGATCTTCTTTTTACACTCCTCGGGGTCTTCATAGTTGATCATCTCAACACGCAACAGGGCGAAATACCGCTCGGAGTCTTTCGGCGGCCTGACCTGGCCGGAAACCGTGTCTCCCGTTTTGAGATAAAAGCGCTTGATCTGTGACGGCGAGACATAAATATCATCGGGCCCACTCAGATAACTGTTCAGCGGCGAGCGCAGAAAGCCGAAACCGTCGGGCATGATCTCAAGCACTCCCTCGGCGAACATCTGTCCGTTCTGTGCCGCCTCCGCATGAAGAATTTTGAAAATCAGTTCCTGACGCCGCAGGTTACGATGCTCTCCCACATCGTACGTGGAGGCAAGTTCATTCAATTCGATCATCGATTTCGACTTCAATTCGGCAATATTCATTGAGCTACTCCGTTACGTAAAAAGTTTATTCGGTACACTTGTCTGTCATTCAGCGAAAACTCCGGGAATTGATTGTCTGATACCAACTACCAGGGATTAAGTTATTTGAAGAGATCGTGTGATGTTATTATTGAAGAATTATATAATCCATTTATTACGATTAAGCACCAGCATTAGTCGCATACTCTTTCAAAACGAATATTCTCACTTGTACAAATCAACTTCCCCGGATTGTACGGATTGAATGAATGAGCATGCGGGGTTATACTTGGATGTATCTGAATTGTTCTGGTCCGATTCGTTTAAAATATGAAATGATGGCGCATGAATGTCAAGGTTTTTTTTGCCGGAGGCGCCAAAGCGGCGGGTCTGTGACCGGCGTTTCATGAATGAACATCGCATGGAAGCGGGCAGCGGCGAGGCCGTTGAAGGGTTGAAAAAAGCCGCGGTGCAGGTAGATTTTGCATTCTATATTATTGCAGAACCGGTTGATGCATCAGATACAGCGTCTCATTATTTACGCTGCATGGTGGTCTGAAGTAATTTCATAGCATGAATATTTCCGTACTGCCCGCAGACCGTTTCCGTGGAACTGGATGTATTCCGCGGTTGGCATTGCCGCTGTTCATCGCCTCCCTGCTGCTCGCCGGATGCGGGGAGCGGCGCGCCGGTCAGCCGCGCCGCGTCTCCGCGCCCCCGTCCGACACCTTCTCAATCGCCTTCTACAATGTCGAGAACCTTTTCGACAACGAGTTCGACGGCGACGAGTATGTCGAGTTCAGGCCGAACGCCACCAACTGGAACCGCGAAATGCACAGCCGCAAGTTCGACAACATCGCCTCTGCCATCGCCGCGATGAACGCGTCGATTGTCTCCCTTTGTGAAGTCGAAGACCGCGACGCGCTCTACCAGCTTCAGAAGAAGCTTGCCGAGAAGGGGGTACGCTACAAATACCGGGCGATCGTCGGCACTCCGGCATCGTCGAACACCCATCCGGCGATCCTTTCGCGCTTTCCGGTCGAGCGCTCTACCGCCCATGCCGTCGCTATCGCCGACGGCTTCCCCACGCGCGCCATCCTGGAGGCGCAGTTCGACATCGACGGGCGGCCCCTGACGCTTTTTGTCAACCACTGGCCGTCAAAGCACCACCCGGAATCTTACCGGATGGCCGCGGCAAAAACCCTCATCAGCCGGCTCGCACAGCTGCCCCGCGGGACCGATTACTGTATTGCCGGCGATTTAAACAGCGATTACGACGAGTTTTCAACCTTCACCACCTTCGGCCACAACGACACCCGCGACGGCACCGGCATCAACCATTGCCTTGGAACCATCCGTACGGCCGGCGCAGTGCAGATGCGGCCGCGCACCGAACGGGAGGTGATCGCCGCGCCCTTCCCGTCGCATTACGACCTCTGGCTGGAACTTGACGAAAAGGAGCGGATGAGTTATTTTTACCAGGGCAACCGTCAGACCCCCGACCATATCCTGCTGCCTCCCGCGCTCTACGACCAGACGGGAATTTCGTATCTTGACAACAGCTTCCGCGCCTTTACCTGGGCAGGCAAACTGCTTTCGCACGGCAAACCGGCCAGGTGGAAAATCAGACATCAGGGAGGGAAAAAATATCACGTGGGAAAAGGATATTCCGACCACCTGCCGCTGATCGCGCACTTCACCACCGGGCCGTTTTGTTTCGATACCGTCTCTTCCGGCGGCCGCGATACCCTATCCGACGACACGATGTCAATGGACGGGTGGTTCGAATACCATACCGACGGATGGATCGCCTGCGGCAACGGGATCACCCTTGAACGGGATACGCTGGAACCGAAAGCCGGAAGGTTCGCCCTGCATGTAGCGACCCGTGCGCAGAAAAAGACCGGTACTGTTGCAAAAACGGTGGTACGACCGTCCGACCGGAAGAACAACGGCGCCGTGACGTTTTACCTCCGTGGAAGCGGCAGCATCTGTTTCAGAACACGGGCGCTCACCGGAAAATGGCGGTATCATATCCCTGTCGATGGCGCCTCCTCGGGAAGGGCGAAGTATGTGCCGATGGAGTTTCCCGCATGGCAAAGTGTCACCCTCAACCCGTCGGTTCCGCCGGAGGCCCCGGTCGAGCTCGAACTGCGCACTGGTAAAGATGCGCCACTTGACCTAAGGATCGACCGGTAGATCGTGTCTCCTGCGATGGAACCCGCATCACGAACCATTTTTCATATCGACATGGATGCCTTTTTCGCCTCCGTCGAGCAGCGCGACCATCCGCAGTATCGGAATAAACCGGTCATCGTCGGCGCACAACCGGGCGGCAGGGGCGTGGTATCCGCCGCAAGCTATGAAGCGCGCGCCTATGGTATCCACAGCGCCATGCCGATCAATGAAGCTTTCGGGCGCTGTCCTCACGGAATTTTTGTACGGCCGCGCATATCGGTATACGAGGAGGTCTCCGAAGCCCTCATGCAGCTTTTTTCGACTTTTTCTCCGAAGCTTGAACAGATCTCGGTTGATGAGGCGTTTCTCGACATGACCGGCAGCGAACGACTCTTCGGCCCCCCGCTGCAGACAGCAAGGAGAATCGCCGCGACGGTCCGTTCGAAGCAGCGGTTGACCGCATCGATCGGTATAGCTCCCAATAAATTCTGCGCGAAAATCGCTTCGGACATCAACAAGCCCCACGGTATCACCGTGTGCCCTGATGACCCTGAAGAGATCGTTGCTTGGCTTGCCCCCATGCCGGTGGGAAAAATATGGGGGGCTGGTAAAAAAACCGTCCAGGAGCTCAACAGAATGGGGATTCAAACCATTGGCGATATGCGGCGGATTTCACTCGAAAAGTTAATCAACCGGTTCGGCAGGCAGGGTGCGGCGCTTTACCACCTTTCCCGGGGAATCGACGACCGTCCGGTGGGTGTTGACGCACCCTGCAAATCAATCTCGCGCGAGCACACATTCAGTGCCGATTCACGCAACCCTGATCAGTGGCGCGAAACGCTTTTTATCCTCATCCAGGATGTTTCAACCAGGGCCCGACGGTATCACCTTAAAGGATCAACGGTTTTTATTACCTGGAGAAGGCCCGATTTCACCCGGCACACCCGCCGGAAAACATTACGGCAGCAGACGAATGTAGCGAAACTTATTTTTGAAGATGCTCTTGCCCTGCTCAACGAGGTGAATGAACCTTCGCTGCGGCTGCTGGGGGTCGGCATAACCGGACTTGGTGCCGCGTTACAAACCGACCTCTTCGCAAAAGAAGGCGTTATGCGCCGCTGGGAAGCCTCGGAACAGGCCATGGATATCCTTGCCGACCGGTTCGGCAGCAAGACGATAAAAAAAGGAAGTGAACTCCGTAAACGCTTAACGTGAAGGATTTTATTGCCCGGGAATGCTCTTTAACGCATAATCCATACTCAGCGCAAACGAAAAGAGGAATATGATCTCGATTATAACCTGCTGCCGGCACCCCACCTCACGATCAATACAGGAAAGAAACATCGCGAAAACAGTCGGCGCCCCCCATGAATACCTCCCGATTGACGGGACAGACGGATCGAGTTCGGCCACGATCTGGAATTTCGGCATCTCCCGCGCCCGGGGAGACATCATCGTGTTCATTCCGGAGGACGTTTATTTCATGAAACAGGGCTGGGGAGGGGTTTTGCAGCGTAAATTTTCCGATTCGACGGTTGCAGGCGTCGGCGTTGCCGGAACGCAATACCTGTCCGCCACGACGCCGTCGCTTACCGCGGCCGGCCGCCCCTTCATCAAGGGACGCGTGGTGTACCACCTGCAGAACGGGGATTTTTTTGCGGCTGTCTACTCTCAGGAACTCGGTGATTTCGAGGTGGTTGCCTGTGACGGCGTCTTTCTTGCGGTACGCAAGCTCCACCTCGCGCATGCCTGGTTCGACCAGGAGATATTCGACGGCGAACATTTCGCCGATCTTGACCTCTGCATGCAACTGCGCAAGTGCGGCAGACTGCTCGTCACCACCGACATCGTCGTGAAAAAACGGTCGCCCATGCAGTTCGACCGGGCCTGGCAGGAGTACAGCAGGCGGTTTCTTGACAAATGGTCTGCGGAGCTGCCGGCAAGCTGCGTTGAAGCCGTTCCCAACCCAAAGCGGTTCGTTTCCAGCCAATGCGTCAACCTGCAAGGAAAGGTTCCCATGGAGACGATCTGCTGACAGCCTTATCCGGAGAGGCAGCCCCGGAGTAGAATTGGCCCTCCCCCCTCCCTCTTCCCCTTCGCTCCACGGCTCTCAGGCATACTCCCGTTACTTGCGGATCATGCGGCGGGCGTGCATCCTGTGACCTGCCCGGACCACGGTCATGAGCAGCGGTTGTGTTACAAGGGCGACTGCCGCCATCGCAGCAAACGCACTCCCGATCGAGCAGTGGTCCGGCGGTAGCCAGAACGCCGATCATTGATCCGACGAGACACTAACCGATTTCCAGCAGAGGTCTCATTCCCGTACAGGGTATTTCATGAATGCTAACCGTTTTCTAATAGAAGATTCATGCTTTTGCGATGTATATTTGAACTGCTATTTGAAATGTACGGCTTCCTCATATTTCATGGTGCGCATCGCACCGGAAAGGCGGCGGAACGTATGTACCTGCAGCATGAAGAATCAGTCAAACGGGATATCAACCGGATCCGCGACCATATCATCGAGATAGCCCGCTGCGCCGAAACATCATTGAAAGATTCCATAAAGGCCTGCCTCGATCACGACCACACACTCGCCTACGGCATTATCCTGCGCGACCAGTATATTGACGAAAAAGAGAAAGAGATCGACCGGCTGTGTCTGGAGTTCATCGTCAAGCAGCAGCCGGTCGCGCATCCGCTGCGTTTCGCCTATGCCGCGATCAAACTCAATCTGGAAATCGAACGGGTCGGCGATTACGCCGAGAGCATGGCCCGGCATATTCTGAAAATGGATCGCTGGCCCGACGAACAATGTAAAAGCGGCATCATCAAGCTTGCGGAACTTTCCATCGCCATGTTTCATGACGCGATTCAATCGTTTATCGATGAGTCACCCGAGCTCGCGAAAAAAACACTCGCCGTCGAAGAAACCGCGGATGCACTCAGGGATGAAAGCATCAACACCCTTCTTGCCGCAACAAAAAACAATGAAACGCCGCTTCCCATCTTTAACATCATCCGCCGCTTCGAGCGCGTCGCGGATCAGGCGCGCAATATCTGCATGGAGGTTTTGTATCTGTGCACCGGGGAGTATCAGAAGCACCCCGGTACCGAGACTTTCAGGGTGCTGTTTGTTGATGAACACAACTCGATGCGCAGCAGGATCGCGGAGGCGGTGGCCAATGGTCTGAACCGGCAGCGGTTCATATTTTCCAGCGCAGGCATCGACCCGAAACCCGTTGACCACAAGACGATAGATTTCATGAAGAAGAAGGGTTACGATCTTTCGGAAACAACGTCACGGGCGCTCACGCAGATACCAAATCTCGATTATTATCAGGTGGTCGTGGCGTTTGCCTCGGAAGCCAAGGGGATATTTCCCCGGGAACCGCGCAAGACGATCTATCTCGACTGGGAAATCCCCGCCCCTTCACTCCACAAGGATGACGAAAAAACCATCGAGGAGGCGTACGAGAAAATGTTCGTGTTCATTACCACACACGTCACCAATCTGGTCAATGCCATCATAGGAACGAAAACCGAAAACAAAGGAGGCGCCGATGTTTCTTAACAAACAAGTTTTTTCATCCCGGGCCATTCGGCCGTTTTTAACGATTGCCCTTTGTGCCGCAGCGCTTCTTATCAACTGCGGAAAGAAAAATGCCAAAACCGCCGAAAAGGAAAAAACTACCATTCAGGTCAAAGGCTCCGACACGATGGTCAACGTTGCGCAGGCATGGGCCGAAGAGTATGCGGCGGTCGCCCCCGATGTCGAGGTGGAAGTTTCCGGAGGAGGATCGGGGGTCGGGATCGCCGCACTTGAGCGCGGTGTCATCGACATCGCCAATGCCAGCCGCAACATGAAACCGGAAGAGTTTGAACTGGCGAAAAAGAACACCGGCAAGGCGCCGAAGGAGTTTGTCGTCGGGTTTGACGCCATGGCGGTGTATATCCATAAAGACAATCCGCTCGAAGAAATTACCGTCGATCAGCTCAAGCAGATTTTTGCGGAAGGCGGGACCATTACGAAATGGTCGCAACTCGGCGTTAAAATTCCCGATGCCTCAAACGACGATATCGTCCGCATAAGCCGTCAGTCCAGCTCGGGAACCTATGAATTTTTTCGGGAACATGTTCTCGGCAACAAGGATTTCAAACTCGGTTCACGTGACATGAACGGCTCCAAGGAAGTCGTCGAGCTGGTCGGCAGCACCAGAACCGCCATCGGCTACAGCGGAATGGGGTATGCAACCGAAAGCATTAAAATGCTCAAGATTAAAACCGTCGCGGGCAGTTTCGCCCCGACGGTTGAAAATACGGTCAACAAGTCCTACCCGCTCGCCCGTTCGCTCCTGATATATACGCTCGGCGAACCGGAGGGCGCGGTAAAACGGTATATCGACTGGATCATGTCGTCTGCCGGGCAACAGATCCTGCAGGACAACGGGTACGTCCCCTTAACGGCGGCTGCCATTGTCAATTAAACGTTAGGCGCCGGACAGCAACGTGACGACAACTGCGACAAACAACAGTTTAAAGCCGGTACAACCGCAATCCGGAAAGAAGCCCTCCCGCCCCCTCTGGGCCATCATCGGCGAGCGGGCGCTGGAGGCGCTCATCCGCTTCTGCGGCATCAGCGCCATCATATTCGTGCTCGCCATCTTCATTTTCGTCTTCAAAGAGGCGATGCCGATATTGTTCAGCGGCCATTTCAACATCGGGGAATTCCTTTTCAGCACGAAGTGGTACCCCACCTCCATGTCCAATGTCCGTTACGGCACCTTTGCCCTCACCGTCGGCAGCCTGACCGTAACGGCGCTCGCCATGGCCATCGCCGTACCGTTCGGGCTGGGCGCTGCGATTTACATTTCCGAATTCTGCGGCCCCCGGCAGAAAGAGACGCTCAAGGTCGTCATCGAACTGCTCGCCGCCATCCCGAGCGTCGTCTGGGGATTCATCGGCCTGACCGTCATAAGTAAATTTATAACAGCGATTACCGGCACGCCGGTAGGGGTCAACCTGCTCAACGGCAGCATCATTCTTGGACTGATGAGCGTTCCGATCATCGTTTCCATCGGCGAAGACGCGCTCAAAGCCGTGCCCGACTCATTTCGGGAGGCCGGGACCGCCATGGGAACGACGAAATGGCAGCTCATCACGCGCGTACTCCTGCCGGCAGCGAAAAACGGCCTTCTCGCCGCAGTACTGCTCGGCGTGGGCCGGGCGGTCGGTGAGACGATGGCGGTGCTTATGGCGACCGGTCATTCGGTACGGATTCCTCACGGCATCTTCGATTCGGTGCGTACGCTCACCGCCAATATCGCCGCTGAACTGGGCGAAGCGGCTGCGGGTTCCGACCACTACCGTGTATTATTCCTTACCGGAATACTGCTCTTCGCCATTACCTTTGCCGTCAACCTCACCGCCGACTTCGTCATTCGCGGCGTGAAAAGGAAATAGTCCGCTATGTCATCAACAGCCGTCGCACGATTCACCGGAACCCCGTTCGTCAGAAAAAAAGAGCGGTTGCAGGCCGTCGCCAGGTGGTCGTTTTTTTCAATGGCGATCCTGATGGTCATCCTGCTCCTTGCCATTATCGGTTACCTCGTCTACCATGCGGCGCCGTCGCTCAGCTGGGAATTTCTCGTTGATGTTCCCCGGCGCGGAATGCGCGAAGGCGGGATCTGGCCCGCACTGGTGGGAACGATCTATCTGGTGTTCATTTCACTCGCGATTGCCGCGCCTATCGGTGTCCTGGCCGCAATCTATCTGAACGAATATGCAAAAGACAACTGGCTCAACCGGCTGATCAATCTCGCGGTCATCAACCTCGCCGGAGTGCCGAGCATCGTCCACGCACTTTTCGGGCTGGGCGCTTTCGTCTATGCCGCCAAATTAGGGTATTCGGTCTTGTCGGCATCACTTACCCTTGCCATCATGACGCTTCCGGTCATCATCGCGAGCACCCGCGAAGCGCTCTCATCGGTACCCATGCCGTTTCGCGAAGCGTGCTGGAACGTGGGGGCCACCCGCTGGCAGACCATCAAGGCGGTCGTGCTGCCCAATTCAATAAGCGGCATCCTGACCGGCGTCATCCTGCAGGTGAGCCGCGCAGCCGGGGAAACCGCACCGATCATGTTTACCGGCGCGGTGTTCTACAAGGCGGTCAAACGCGGCGACTTTTTTCCCTACCAGCTCACCGACCAGTGCATGGCGCTTTCGATGCACCTGTATACCGTCACGACGCAGGTTCCCGACGTTAAAGAGTCGATCTCCTACGCGACGGCAGTAGTCCTCCTTGGCGTCGTGTTGATGGTAAATGCCGGCGCGATCACCCTGCGCATCTGGATGCGCAACAGGAAGAAGTGGTGATTTAGTGACTACGCAGCAGACAACCATTTCTGTGAGCGACCTGCGAGTTTCCTACGGTAGCAAAGAGGTCATTCACGGCATTTCGTTCGACATCTTTCGCAACGAAATTTTCAGCGTTATCGGCCCGGCGCAGTCGGGGAAGACGTCGCTGCTGCGCTGCCTCAACCGGACCATCGATTTTTCACCGCATGCACGGATGTCAGGAACCATCACCGTTGACGGTCAGAACGTCGGAACCATGAGGAATGTTTTCGATCTCCGCCGGAAGATAGGCATGGTCGCGCCGCTTCCCGTGGGGCTGCCGCTTTCCATCTACGACAATGTCGCCTTTGCGCCACGGTGCGCGGGCCTTACCCATAAGAGCGACCTTGACGCGCTGGTCGAAAAGTGCCTCACCCAGGCGGCATTATGGGAAGAGGTGAAAGACCGGCTCAACAGTCTCGGCACCGCACTTTCCGGAGGACAGCAGCAGCGATTGACAATTGCTCGCGCGCTCTCGCATCAGCCCGACATTCTCTGCCTCGACGAGTTCTCGATCGCCATCGATCCGGTCACCACCATGCGTATCGAGGACGTGCTGCAGGAGTTGAAAAATGAAATGACCATCATCCTGGTGACCAATCTCACCCAGCAGGCCCGCCGGCTCGCTTCCCGCACCATGTTTTTATACAACGGGGACCTGGTCGAAGTGGATACCAATGAAGTCATATTTTCCAATACCCCGGCAAAGCGCGAAACCTACGACTACATCAACGGGCTTTTCGGATGAGTGAACCGACGATGCATACGCCGATGGAATACAGCGTTCTCACCCGCGACCTCAATCTCTGGTACGGCAGTTTCCAGGCACTGAAATCCATCGACCTCTCGGTGAAACACGGCCTCATCACCTCGCTGATCGGCCCGAGCGGCTGCGGAAAGACCACCCTGCTGCGCTGTTTCAACCGGATCAAC
>JAFGIW010000145.1 GCA_016929415.1 Chitinispirillaceae bacterium
CAGATGCAGAGTATCTATTCGGTCACGGTGCAGAAAGATCTTGGCGGTACTGTTACCGTTGATAGTACCTACGCAATCCGCGGAGGAACTCCTCAGAATATTCCGCTGCCGCAGTATCCAGGAAAGAACTGCTTCCAGCACTGGACACGTATCTCCGGAAGTGCGACCTTCGCCGACTCGACCGACTCCGCATCAACCATCACCATTGCGGGGGATGTGACGGTACGGGCAGTTTTTCCCACCCGTCCGGTAGTAGCGATTACTGATGCATGGGATACCCTTACCTATGCTGATTCTGCAGGAGGTACCAGGGGGGGGCTGCTCTTCTCGTTTACCGCCCCGGCAACCGATTCGTTTCTTGTTCAGATAGAGAGTGTCTCATCACACTATAAATTGATCTTTTATTACGATACCATTGCAAGTTGCTCGTCGCATGTGAATCTCTATACCACCACCGGAACGAGATACTTCTATTTTTCGGCAAATGCCGGCGATATATATCACTATCGTGTCATGCCACGGTATACGGATGATACCCTCGAAGCCATGCGGATACGGTATTACCAATATTATAACCTGAAAATCCTGACAGAACTTGCCGGCACCGTTACCGACGATACAACTGATGTAACCATCCGTTCGAATGATACCACCCGTATTGATACTACAGGAGTACCGGGAAGGTATTATTTCGACCGATGGGAGGTGGTCAGTGGTACCGCAACGATTACCGATTCCACACAACTGAATACCTCTATTGTAGTGCAGAGTAATGTGGTGGTTAAAGCCGTTTATCTCGAACGGCCGGTTATCCCTTTAGGTTTTGTGTGGGATACTATTGCCTATACAGACTATGCCGGCGGTACAAAAGGGGGACTGCTGTTTTCGTTTGAATCAAACAGTAACGATTCCTTCGTTGTAGCATTGAGTCGCTACCCGTCTCCCTATCACAATAAGTGGCTACTCTATCATGGACCGGATGCGTCGTGTTCGACGATCGTATGGAGTGACCGCTATACGTATGAATTAGAGTACCCGTTCAGTACCACCACTGCGGATCCGACGCACTATTTCAGAGTGCAACCATATTATGCCTCTGACACTACCGATTCAATCAGTATACGGATTTTCCGTTTCTGCAAAGTGGTTCTTACTGCAGACCACGGGGACGCTTCACCATCGGACACCACGATCGTACGTGAAGGCGGTTCCATGCAGATCAATACCTGGCCTTATCCAACCTCGTTCTATTTTGTTAATTGGCAGGTCATGGCCGGAAGTGCAGTATTTGACAATGACTCTATACAGACCACCACACTGACGGTTGACTCGGCGGATGTGTGGGCCCAGGCTTTTTACCAGCCGAAAACACTCTACCCGATAACTGCATTCGATTCGACCTACAGCTTTGGTACCCATGGGGGGAGTAACTATTCCGGCGGAGTTATCATGAGCTTTACCGCTCCTACGGCCGATAGTTTTGCAGTGGTGATTTCAGAGGCCATACATTCCGTAAATAAAAAACTGTATTATTATGGAACATCCAACGCATTTACTACCCATTTGGATTCGGTCGTCGGATATAGCTTCTACTACATTTTAGGTGCTGCAAATGTGGGTGAAACCCACTATTTTCGCGTCACCTCCGAATCCTATAGTCAGGCTTGTGATCCTTATGACTACCAGATACGGTACGAGAATATCTACTATATCAATTTCACCGCAAGTACCGGCGGTATAGTGAGTCCCGCCGGACCGGTGGCCGTTCCCGACAGTTTCCCGATTCCTGATACCGCTCGTCCCGCCTCGGCAATCTACTACTTCGACCGGTGGTTGACAGTGTCGGGGAGTGTTGCCTATTTCAGCGGTGATTCGGCCGATTCGATCATTTCGGTTGCGCCGGTTGGTGGGGATGCGTTTATGCGTGCGGATTTCATTCAAAAGACGATTCATACCATTTCAAACAGTGATACGACCCTCACCTTCAATGTGCACGGATTTCCCAAAGGCGGGGTGCTGATGAAATATACCGCGGCCCGGGCTGACAGTCATGCGCTGGTGATCAACCTGCCGAGTTCCTATGCCTACCATATCGATTTTTTCGATACGATCAGCGCGTTTACCACCACAGTGGATTCCGCCCATTACATCAGCAGTTCTCCATACGGTTTTAAATTTGTTGCGGACAGCGCTGGGGCGACCTATTACTTTCGTGTCAATCCGACGGATTATAATGATTATTCACAGAGTTTTAACGTCCGCGTCGATACTACGGTGCTGCTGCGGATAACCCGGGACAGCACCGGAACCACAAAACCCGCCGATTCGATTCGTTTTCTGAAAGGAGGGACGATAACTATCAGCGCCCAACCGGTAAGTCCGGAGTATCGGTTCAAGGTATGGCGGCCCCTTTTCGGCGATCCCGTGATTGCCGATACAACCAGCCCGTCAACAACAATCACCCTCTCTTCCAGCAGCAATATTCATGCGCTTTTCGAGGTAAAACCGGTACAGCAGATCGGATTTGCAATCGATACTTTCTGTTATGCGGCCGAGGGAGCTCCGGACAACAGTGGCGGCATTTTGATGCGGTTTGTCTCTCCCCGCGCCGATTCGTTTGTGATCAGCTTTTATCCCGTGGGCTACAATCGGAACTTCAATTATTATTACTACGGCTCCGACGCGCGGTTTATCGGAGTGCAGAGGGAGTTGTCTAACCGGGGTGAAACTTCTCGGATCGGCTTCAGGGCATCGGCAGCCGGTCAGGCGCACTATTTCCGCATCAATCCCACCAGTGCATCGTATTACGGCGATTCCATCGGAGTGCGGGTGCTCGGTTTTTCAACATTGATACTGCTCACGGATGGCGGGGGATTTACCACTCCGAAGGATTCTGCCACAATACTGCAGACGGTTCCTTTTCCTATCAGCGCGGAGCCGATATCGGACTTTTACCAGTTCTGGAGATGGACGGTACTCAACGGTGATGTTCTGATCGGCGATACGCTTATGGCCTCGACAACCGCGACCATTCTTGACACCAATAACGCCAGAATTCAGGCCCGGTTCAGCGAGTATACTACCTACGTTATACCGAAGGCGCCGTCTAAAGCTTTCTATAACTACGATGCCGCGGTGCCTCCGGGCATATTCTGCAAGTTCACCAGCGAGAAGGCCGACAGTTTCGTCCTTTACGTCAAGCATTACAACGCATCGGTGCAGAAAACAATTTATTTCTTCGGAACCGATGCCCATTACAGTCAGGCGAGTCTTGTGCAGACGTATTCGGTAACCGGACTGTCGGACACCCTGTTCAGGTTCAAGGCGTCCGCGGCGAACACCAACCATTATTTCAAGATTTATCCCATCAACAGTTACAGCGACAGCCTTTCAATCATGTGGATTCCGTATGTGACATCGCGGGTGGAAAGTGATAACGGGGGGATTATCGAATACCCATTGAATCCCGTTTCAAAAATAGCCGGAGATACCGTCCGTATATCGACAAGACCCAAAGATTCGCTTTATGTCTTTAAAAACTGGACGGTCACGGGCGGGCAGGCAACGATACAGGACTCGCTTTCACGAACCACCTTTGTTACCACGAGAGTGACGGGAGACGCGACGGTCAGAGCTCTCTATTATATGAAGCCGCACGATACGCTTTTCATTGAAGACGATACCAACGGCATCACGGTGCCGCTCGGCATGGTATTTGTCGACACGACGAAAGACACCTCGGTGGCTGCGTATCCCAACAGCCGTTTTCTATTCGACCGTTGGGAGATCGTCAGAGGCAGTCCGCAGATACTGGATTCTGCCGGCACGAAGATGCGTATCAAACTTGAGGGGACTACGCGGATAAAGGCCCACTTCAAGCCCGATCCCAACGCGAAGCCGTCACTGGTGATAAATTCAATCTCCTACCCTAACCATCCCGAGATCGATGTCATCGCCACCTTGCGCGACCGCTCGGGGAGAGTGGTGCCCGGCGAGGATTCGGTTGAATTCTTTTTGATGCAGGACAGCACATTCCCAAAAATTACCGCCAGCAATCTGTCCGGCGTCCGCGGAATATCGGTTTCCATGGTCATCGATAGAAGTGAGTCGATGGCGGAAAACGCACGCCTCGACAGTGCTCTCGCCGCGGCCAATACGTTTGTCGACGCCATGGACACCTATGACCGGGCAGCGGTGATCACTTTCGCGGACGGCGCGATCCTCGACCAATCGATTACAGGCGATAAAACCCTGCTGAAAAACGCCCTTGGTCAGGTACGGGTGGTCAATCAGGGGAAGACCTCCATTCTGGACGGGGCGTATGCCGGAGTGCTTCAGCTCAAAGGCGAGAGCAATGTACGTGCCGTGATCATCTTTTCCGACGGCGACGAGAATGCCAGCAGGGTCGCCACGCTGAGGATGGTTATCGATACGGCCCGCAAATATGACGTGTCGATCTACAGTATCGCGGTCGGCGCGGAGGCGTTCGCCAAAGTCGATTCAACGCTTCGTCCGCTGGCGGACAGCACCTACGGGTATTTCTTTTTCGCGCGGACCGCATCGGAGCTTTCGGAGCTGTATCGGCGCATCAAGGCGGATATCCAGTCACGCTATCTGATACGCTATGTTTCTCCGGACAAGGTCATTGACGGCGACACCCACTATGTGTATCTCTCCACCGAATTGTCGGGGGTTTTGGTGAGCGATACAAAACCCTGGATCGAAGAGGGGCAGCCGCCACAAATCATAATACCGGAGGCAACCGCCGGTCTGAGCCAGAATTCGCAATTCTCCGGAGTCGCCTTGCGGCTTAATTTCCAGATAATAGACGAAGACATGCCGGTTCCTGTAAGTAAACTCTCCTATCGATTGGTGGGAACGGCCGGCGCCTGGGTGGAAGTCAATCTGGTGCACGTGAGCGGGTACAATTACTACGCCGATATTCCGGGAAGCAGCGTGCAGAAGCCGGGAATCGAGTACAAGGTTTTCGCCGCCGACCGGCAGGGGCTGACCGACGAGGAGGGGCCGTTTCAGATCAATGTCGACAACAGCGGACCGGTCATCCTGCATACCCCTCCGGCAATGCTGTACGCCTTCAAGAACGTGACGTTGACCGCGGTAGTCACCGACTCGAATTCCGTCGCAGAGCTACTCATTCACTATAAAAACGCCACGGCGGCCGGTTTCATTGTTGATACGATGAAAAGAACCGTCGGGGATACCTTTACGGTCACCATTGACGGCAAGTATCTCGTCGACGAATATATCGAGTATTACCTTGAAGCGAGAGATGCGTACCTCGCGATGAGCCGTAATCCGGTGGCGACCAATTACAAGGTCAATGTCGACCAGCCGCCGCGGGTGCTGTTTAACGGCAGTAAAACATGGAATGAAGGCGACAGCGTGCACGGAGAGTTCATTGCCACTGATCCGGAAGGATTTCCGGTAAAACTCGTGCGCCTCTCCGATCTTCCAAAGGGCGCCTTCTGCGATTCGGCCAATCCCAGCACCATGCGGCTCCGCTGGCGTACCGGACCGACAAGTCATGGTGAGTACGGGTTTATTTTCAGAACCGCCGATTCAAGTTATACCGTAACCGATACCATTTTCATCCGTATCAACGACATCGATTTCCCACCGGTCGTGAATGCGCCGAACGTTGTTTCCGGAACCGAGGGCCGGAAAATCGAATTCAGAATTTCGGCATACGATCCCGATGGAAACGTCGTTCAGTTCAGCGCGATCACCGTTCCCGCCGGCGCGCAGTTCAAGGACAACGGGAACGATACGGCGCTGTTTACATGGGCAACCGGATCGAACGATGCCGGCGTCCATCCGCTGGTATATACGGTGAGCGACGGGACGAATGTTCTGCGCGATACCGTCAGTATCTCGATAGCCGATTCGAGTTTTTATGCACCGGTGCTTCACGCCACGACGATCGATACCATCATCCCGACGGGCAAGACGATTCGAATTTCGATCTGGGCCACCGATGAGGATAAAACGATTCCGAGTATGACGGTTACCGGTCTTCCCTCTTCGGCTACCTTTGTAAAGGATGCCGAGGGGGATTCCGGCGTCTTTGCCTGGACGGCCGTGGATCAGGACGAAGTGGTGCTGACGGCGACGGCCTTCGACAAAATCGACGCGAACCAGTCGGATACCCTCGTTATCACCATAACAAGGGCCCAGTACCTTGCTGCCGCGGCTCTTCAGGATACCAACGCCAACGGGTTTCTCGACCGCGTCTTCTTCTCCTGGGTAGGAGATGCGCGCCTGAAGGATTCGCTCCCTCAACCGGGCGAATGGATCGACACCCTTTCCCTGATCCTGTCCGACGGAAGCACGTTGACGCTGGACCCGATCAGCCTTGACTTCATCGACAGCATGCACCTACGCGTTCCGCTCCGTGAGAAGACGGCAGCCCTGCATACGGGGTATGACAGCGCCATTGTTTCCGTCAACGGGTACGCCGTTACCCGCAAGGCGCTGCCGACCGTCATTACCGAAGTACAGGACCGTGCGGGCCCGGTCATCAAGCGTGCGGTTTATTATCCCGGCGCTCAGGAGGCGGGCGAGACGAGAAAAATCGTCGTTCATTTGAGTGAACCGGTACTCTGGCAGCACGTGGAATCGCGTCCGCGCGATTTTCTATACTATTATCGCGGGAGCAAGCTCGACACGACGCTGTTCGAACCGTTGCCTGCGGTAAGCTCCCGTTATCCCGACAGTGTGGTGGTGGTCCTTCCCTACGATACGAAAATCGACGTTCAAACCGACAGCCTCTCGCTGCGGCAGGTCGCTTCCGACGGACGTTCTCATATTACCGATTCAACCGTATGGCGCACCCTCCCCGATCCGAAAAACCGGCGGGTGCCCTTGCGGATTGGCTCCGGACCCGTGTATATAGTTGCCGAGGTGTTCGATACCAACGGACAGGGAACCATCGATAAGATCAACCTGGTAATTCCACCGGAATATGAATTCCCGGCGGCGCTCCCCTCGACCGATTCCGTCGTGAACGCGGCAAGCGTGACGCCTGTGTTAACCGGAAGTCCCCGCGCGTTGAACATACGAAGGGTTGTCAAGGGGTTCAACTCCCATGAGTTGTCGATCATCGTTGCGGAAAACCCTGCCGCAACGTCCACCGAGACCGGATGGTCCGCATTCTCCATCGAGCTTTCGCCCTATTTTGTTTCAAGGGAAAAGCTTTCATTCAAGCTCGCCGCCATTCGCGACAGCGTAGGCCCGGTGATTGAAAAGGCGGTCGTACACACGGTGCCCGTCGGCGTTGTCGCCACATTCGATACGTTGCTTGTCACGTTCAGCGAGCCGGTCGTCTGGCAGCGGAACAATCCTTCCCCTTCGAACGTGCTCCAGTTTTTTACCGGCAGAAGGGCGAACCGCGGCGATCCGTTTGCAGGGCTTTCATCGAAAGCGGTCGCGGGTTCAGACAGTTTCGGCATTTCGATTGTGATGGACAACGGCTTCAAGTTCTTCGAGGGATCGGATAGTCTTGCCATTCGAGTTGGTAAAGACGGCAGCACCTGTATCCTAAACGACCGCTTCGGAGTTCGCCCTCATATGAATAACCGTAAAACCAAAGTTGTCCTGATCGTCGGTCCCGATGCGCTCGTCTGCCCGAATCCTTTCGTACCGGGCGTGAGCGTTGACCCGCTGTCGGGAAAAACGGGGGTACTCCTTATTTTACAGTGTACCTCGGTCGCCGCTGAATATGAGAGCAAGGTAACCATTTTTAATGCTCTTGGAAGTGAGGTGCTGCCCGAAAAAAGAATGCAGGTTAGCTCCCAGAACGAGCACTGGCTGACCTACCGTTGGAACGGGAAGGATAAAAGCGGAAGGTATGTAGGCAACGGCGTCTATCTGGCGAAATTCACCAAACGGAATCTGAAGACCGGCCAAAAAGAAAAGGACGAATATAAAAAAGTGGGGGTCAGGCGTGAACCTTAAAAGACAACGGATCAGCGGAAAGGCACACGAAAAGGTGCGATGGCTTCTCGCGGGTGCGGCGTTCTGCATGACGGCGCACGGCATCGCGGGCAATGGATTATCAAACGAGATTATTCTCAACAAGCAATGGCATGACCTCGACTTTTCGCGGTCGCTCATCATCAACCCTTCATTCGCCGCCCCCACCAGGCGACCGACCGTCGGCGCGGCTTTGTCTACGACGCAATGGGGCGCCTTCTTTATCATGAACTCACAGGTGACTATACCGGTTTCGTCGACAATGAAAAAATCACAGACCGTCGGAATCAGTTATACCGGCTTTTCTTCGGGCTCATTTGAACAGACGCGATGGCTCGACGGGCGCATCGCCAAAGATGACGGGGAAATCAAGTATACCGAGCATTACGGTACCGTTACCTATTCGCTCATGCCGTTTCGTTTCATGGCGGCGGGGATTAACGTCAATGTGGCCCGGCAATCGAACTTCAACCATCCGATAATTGACGCTTCGATGGATCTGGGAGTCTCTTTTTATTATGAGGGAGCTAAACTGGGCAGACATATTCTCGGCATCAGCCTACTGAACCCTGCCCGTTTTTCACGATTCGAGATTCCCGTATACACTCCCGACATCGGCATGAGTTGGGATATAACGGCGCCGTCAATCAATAAAGATTTAACCATGGTTGGAGGGATCGATGCGAATTTCCGTTCGTTCTGGGGCGAGAATTTCAGCTATCCGCGTAAAGACGTCGCCGCACGGATCGGAATCAATATTCGCGACATAATAACCTGCTATCTTCAGGGTGGAAGATACTATTTCGGCGTTTCGGGAAAAATCGATCTGGATGCCGGCATGAAGCCGCTTGCGCTTCAATTTAAAAACAGCGAGCCGAATGGTGAAGATGAACAAAAAGGAAAGCCTTACCAATTCCATAAAGCGTCGGCGGCTTATCAGATACTTAATACCGAAAAACAGATCAGACCGACCAATACCCTGTATCTGTCGGGAGAATTCGGCAAGGAACGTGACGAAGGCGACGATTGCTTCAAAATGTATCGTACGGCAAAACAATTATTCGAATCGTGCCTGTACTGGGAAGCGTACGGTTATTTTTCAATTATCGAGAGGGATTGCCCGGGATTTCCGAAAATAGACGAAGTCCGGGTACTTTCGGCATACTGCCTTGAACGGTTACATCAGGACAGCCTTGCCGTCGCCAAATATAAGAATGCCAGGGACAATTATCACAACAAGAGTGCTTACAACGATGGAGTGGTCATGGGCGCTGCCGATCTTGGGTTGTTCCGATTGTATGCAAAGGGAGAGAACGTCTCCCTGGCCGAAGACCGGTACAATCAGCTCAAACGGTCTGCCGCTTACGATACCATAAAACAGTATGCGGATTATCTCTACGGACTCTTTAAAATGAGGCAGGAGGAAAGCGGCAGGGCCGTTGTGGCTTTCAATTCAGTCGATGATGAGAATCATCCGGTGTATCCGTTTGCGCAGTATTCGAAAGGAGTATGCCTTTCATCGGAAAGCGAAGCGGATGATGACGTGAAAAAAAGTTTTAAAAATGTGATCGGCTTCGAGAAAAGAATCGATGAACGCCATGCACGATGCAACGAAGCGGATGCGCAGCGGGAAATTATAAGTAAAGCAAAATACGCCCTGGCATCGCACTATTACGAAAAGTACCGGGGTAATGTGAAAAATCTGAAACAGTGTGACGATATCCGGTTGAAAGTGGCGCGTAACGTCGGGGATGCAATTAGCCTTGCCGACGGCGGCAAGTGCGCGTACAGTTTGACGGCAAACAATGATCCGCAGAATCTGGTGCAACGGAATACTGTCATTTCCGGGACTATCGGGCGGTCGATACTCACCGCGTTTATCAGTGCAGTCAAGATGATGACGTGTAAGGATATCGGCATGAATTTCCGTACGAAAGACGACAGCCTGGTCATCCGGATCGATAACCTGTCGACGGGATGGATTCGTGCGGACAACAGCTTCCAGAGGGCGATCAGTGATCAGCAGGTAAGGGCGGCACTTGAAAATTCAATTTCACAGATGGCGTTACGCAGCGTGGACCTCCATTTGAATGTTGCCGCCGAAGGTATCATCTCCCAGTTCCGGCCCGACAGTTTGAAGGTGACTGTCAATACACTCGTTTTTAAGAAACAGGCCGGTGATACGGAACTCAGCCGTACCCTTAATAACCTTATATCGATTTACCGGCAATACGACGTCAATCTGAATGAAGCGCTTGAGCACCTCGACAGCATTCCGATGGCAAGCCGATGGGGCGCGGATATGTTGTACCTTTCCGCGTGGGTATATTTTCAGCAGAAACAATGGATTGAATGCCTCGGATCGGTCGCACTGCTTGAAAGCAGATACAATAACAAGGAATATGACGATGTAAAATCGTATATGATGGCCGACGGCATGCTTCTCAAGGCCACGTCCATGGTGAACGACAGGGAAAATCCGATGTCGTACAATGAACGCAAACTGCAGTCCCTGGAGTTGTATAATCAGGCGGACAGCATAATGTCCGTATGGCTATCATCGTTGAATCTTACCGATGGCGCAAGAATTAATTCGCTTCTTGAGACTCCTGAAGTGTTCGAGGTTGTATTGCATGACTCTCTGATGCGACAATACGTCCGGATGAAGCTGGAACGAGACAGCGTGGTTCTGTCGATTTCCAAGACTGTACAAACGTACAACGCCGAACTTTACCGCGATGGAAAAATCGGCTATTACTATAAAGGCAAGGATATCGAAAGCTTGATTCAAAAATTCAAAAATGAGATCGAACGCGGTGACGCCGCCGTTAAAAAAGTCGGCGGCCTCATGGAAAAAAACCTGCACTGTGATAATTACATCAGGCTTATCATCGGCATTATGAGCGACATAAAGGCAAGCACCTTTCTTCATAATAAAGGAAAAAGGACGGCCGAAGAGACTGGACCGGCACAACCGGCACAGCAGCAGGCACAACCGGCACAGCAGCAGGCACAACCGGCACAGCAGCAGGCACAACCGGCACAGCAGCAGGC
>JAFGIW010000146.1 GCA_016929415.1 Chitinispirillaceae bacterium
CTGTTTTATAAAATACCAAAGAGTTTTGATGCTGACCTGCAAATGGAGTTGCCCTTATGATTTTTTGGGATAAGTCCAGTTATACTTTATATTTGATAAGACCACAATGTCGGCTCAATTTTACCTGCACGGGGAAATGTGTCATGAGAAAAAATGTCATCAGCTGCAGAACGATTCAATTTTTACTTTTCATGGCCATCCTGTTACCTTGCAACACATTGCCGGTACATGCACTCGATAACGGGCTGGCAAAAACTCCTCCGATGGGATGGAATAGCTGGAACTGTTTCGCTCAGAACATCAATGAGAATCAGATCAGGGAAATTGCCGATTCCATGGTCAGTACCGGCATGAAAGATGCAGGCTATTTTTATCTTAACCTTGATGATAACTGGATGGCGACGTCACGGGATGCGAATGGCGACCTGCGGGCAGATCCGACACGGTTTCCCGGCGGTATGAAAGCTCTCGGTGATTACATCCATTCCAAAGGATTGAAATTCGGTATCTATGGTGACCGTGGTTTGAAAACCTGCCATCATCTTTATGGAGGTGGTTTTGGAGATACGAAGAGTGGAAGTTACCTAAATGAGGAACGGGATGCGAAGACCTTTGCCTCCTGGGGGGTTGATTATCTCAAGTATGACAATTGCGAACCGGCTCCCGGTTCTAATATGCAGCAGGATTATGAAAGGATGCAGGATGCACTGGCCGACTGCGGTAGGAACATTGTTTTCAGCATCTGCGCCTGGGAGTTCCAGCCGTGGATGCCGAATACGGGGAATTTATGGCGCACAACAACCGACATTCTTAATATATGGAAGAAAACGAATCAGTGGTCATGGGGTATTCTGGATATTGTTGATTTAAACGAACCAAGAGCTCCCTATGCAAAACCGGGTGCCTGGAATGATCCCGATATGCTCCAGATCGGTAATTACGGAAACGGCAGTCCAAAAGATGAGGAATACCGCTCGCACATGAGTTTATGGTGCATTATGGCGGCACCGCTTATCACCGGAAACGATATCCGGAAAATGAACCAAGTTACCAGAGATATTCTGCTTAATAAGGAGGTCATCGCTGTCAACCAGGATTCTGCAGGGATCCAGGGAACCAAAATCAAGTCGTCAAACGGATGTGATGTATGGTGCAAACCGCTCGGTTCCAAAGATGGTGATAATAAGGCGGTGGCGCTATTCAACAGAAATGACAACACCAGAGATATTACCGTTAACTTTTCCGATATCGGATTGTCGGGTGAAGTGCAGGTACGTGACCTTTGGGCTAAAACCGACAGGGGCAGTTTTTCCGGATCTTATACAATGACGGTTCCTCCACACGGTACCGGATTGCTTAAAGTCAGCCACAAAGAGATTGTAAGTATTTCGTCTGCCGGTTCGCGGCGATTAATAAATGGAAAACAATTCAAAACAAGATTGTATCATGGGATGCTTATAGTAACGCCATTCAGTTCGAATATATGTTATTCCGTTCGCGTTTTTACAGTAGATGGGAAAATGGTGGCAACTGTTTTAGAAGTAGCAAATGTATGCAAACTCCCAATTAATAGTAAAGGCATTTATGTCGTTTGCGTCAGCAATTCACGATTAACGGAGAGGTCGGCGGTTTCCTATAATTAGACCTGATTTCATCATGCGCACACATCCATTTCGCCGCGGAGTTGTCATGAGACGCTTCCTGTGTTATTGTTTACTTCTGCCGGTTCTCCTGCGGGCTCAACCGGAAACGATCGCTCCCGACCAGAGTGACATGTCTTCCCACCCCGCAGCAACTTTCGTCAAGGGGATGCGGGTTGGTTGGAATGTCGGCAACTCACTTGAAGCTGTGGATAACGGGAGTGGTTCCTATATTCCAAACGAAACGGCATGGGGCAATCCGAAAATAACCCAGCAGTTGATTGATTCGGTTAAAGCGGCTGGCTTCAATGCCATCCGCCTTCCTGTCGCCTGGAGCCTTTTCTCCGATGCTTCGACCTGGACAATCAGGAAGGAGAGGCTTGATCGTGCTGAGGAGGTCGTCAACTATGCCCTGAAGCGTGACCTGTATGTGATCATGAACGAGCACTGGGATGGCGGCTGGCTGCAGCCCACCAATGCCGCAAAGGATACTGCCACAAAGAGACTTGCCGCGATCTGGAAGCAGGTGGCAATCCGTTTTCGTGACTATGGTGATCATCTGGTATTTGCCGGAACCAACGAAGTCATGAAAGATGGCGACTATGGAACACCAACATCGGAATACGTTTCCGTTCAGAATGGGTACAACCAGTCTTTTGTAAACGCCGTACGTGCTACCGGTGGACGCAATGCCTTTCGTTACCTTGTGGTACAGGCGTTTAATACCAATATCGACCATGCGATCAGTTTCTTCAAGATGCCTTCCGATCAGACAAAGGATCGGCTTATACTCGAAGTTCACTTCTATGACCCGTGGGAGTTTACCATTGACGGAAACAATACGACCGTTACCCAGTGGGGAGCCAACGGAAACCCGTCGAAGAAGGTTTCTTGGGACTCGGATGAAAGCCATATTGACGCCCAGTTCGCTAAAATGAAGAACAGTTTTTTAAACAAGGGGATCCCGGTTATTCTGGGCGAATACGCAGCCATGCTCAAGAACACCTCGGATAACCCGCCCTTCCGCCTGGCTTGGGACAAGTACGTCACTGATGCGGCAGTCAAGGCCGGCATGATTCCTTTTTACTGGGATCCGGGTTTTCTCTCAACAAACAGCTCGGGACTTTTCGAACGGAGCACCGGTAAACAGGAATTTCCCGAGGTTATTGCTGCGATTGTGGAGGCTTCACCTCCGGTATCCGCTCGGAGCCGGGAGCAAAAAACCCTGCCGATGCATTCGGCTCATCCGGGAACAACGATGATGAGTGACCAATCCTCCGGAACTTCTACTTACAGTCTCAGCGGCAGATTGATGTGGAGGTCATTGGTTAAAAGTCCATCGCAGCCATTATCATTAAGCGATCTCCGCACCGGGGTATACATTACCAGCACCGGTTCCGGGTCGATGTCCACGTTTGTACATCGGGCTCATTCAATTCAGTGAGGAACGTGTAGATTTACAATGGATAAAACAATCACGTTCCCGTTATTTATTCGTCGACTGGCGATAGCATTGTTATGTGGAATCGGCAGTACTATAACTGTTCGGGCCGCTACGGTAACCAACCCCATTATTTGGGCGGACATTCCAGATATTTAGATCGTCCGAGTTGACGATACATACTATATGAGCCATACAACCATGCACATGTCGCCCGGGGTGCCGATAATGGTGTCAAACGATATGGTTAACTGGAAGACGGTAAGTTACTGCTACTCCACACTCGTAAATAATGACATGCTCAATCTCGCAAACGGTAAAGACGCCTATGGCAAAGGATCGTGGGCAAGCAGCATTCGTTATAAAAACGGCACGTTCTATGTGATGGCACCTTCACAAACCTCCGGAAATACGCATCTTTACATAACAAATGATATACTAAACGGCCCCTGGAAAGAGACAACATTTCCATTATGGCACGATCCTTCCCTCGTCCTTGATGATGACGGACACAATTATGTTCTTTACGGCAACGGCAACAACAGTATTGTTGAACTCAATGCCGATCTGACTGCAGTAAAGGCCGGAGGTCTGAGTAAGGTTGTCCTTACCAACGCCAGTTCCATTGCAGGTTCCGGCGGACTTGGAGCCGAAGGAACAAACGTTTACAAATTCATATCTTATTATTACATTTTTAACATCTGCTGGCCGAGCGGCGGTATAAGGACACAGCTCTGCTACCGGGGTAAATCTCTTTCCGGTTCATTTAAAGGCAGAGTCGTTCTTAAAAGTAGCGGTGTTGCACAGGGAAGTATCCTTCAGATGAAGGACAGTACCTGGATGGGGTACCTTTTTCAGGACAATGGTTCTGTGAGGCGCAGCCTTTGGCTCATCCCGGTAACATGGAAAAATGACTGGCCGGTATTTAACAATGGTACTGCTCCTGCCAGTTTTGAATTGCCTTCAGTTGGCCCGGCAGAAGGAGCAGGGATCGTCACCTCGGATGACTTTTCGGGTGAAAGCCTCAAACTCGAATGGCAGATTAACCACAACCCCGATTCTGCCAACTGGTCACTTACTGATCGCCCTGGATATTTCCGCATAAAAACAGGTCGTACTGATAAACTCGTCACGCAGGCCAGAAACTCTCTCACCCAGCGCAGCTTCGGTCCGAAATGTTCCGGCCGGGTGCGACTTGATGTGAGCGGCCTCAAAGACGGTGACTATGCGGGGCTGTGCGCATTTCAGAGCAGATATGGTTTTGTTGGTATAAAACGATCGGGAAGCAGCAGTTCCATTGTCATGTTCAATGGAACAACCGAAGTTGCCTCTGCTCCACTTAGTCAGAACACTGTGTACTTTCGAATCGACATGGACTTTACTAACAAGACCGCCAAGGCATCTTTTTTCTACAGTCTCGACAGTACCTCATGGAAAGCCATCGGCAATACGCTGCAGATGAGTTATGACATCCCGCATTTTATGGGGTACCGGTTTGCCCTGTTTTCCTATGCCACTAAAAGTGCGGATGGAGTTGCCGACTTTGACTGGTTCGAGATAGGCGCCTCTGCAAACCAGAAAATCGACCTTTACCCAGCCTCAACGGTTTCTGTAAAGTGTAACCAGACTCCGAAACAACCTTACCTTTTCAGCAGTATCCGGCAGCCTGCAGCATCGGTACTCACAATCAGCTACCAGCTTCCGAAAAACGGACAGGTATCCATTACCCTCTATGATACCAGAGGGACACTCATTGATTGCATTGCAGATGGGTTTAAAGAAGCCGGCAGTCATTCGATTTACCATCAGGTGCCTGCATTGACTAAAGGCTATTATATACTCACTGGGATATTTGAGGGAAGATTGGTTGCGGCACAATCAGTGCTGTGGTTGAAGTGAGAAATTTGAATGCATGCCGATGTCACAGTAATTTCATTACTACCGTCTCCAACGGGGTAGCAGGTGAAGTGTTGCGGGTCTTGTTCAATGGTATTGTGCGGATTTTATTAGGGATATACATAGTCGCTAAAAAAACCACAGAAAGACTGCGAGGTAGCAATTATACTGTTTCGTAGAACATACCCACATTAAAAAGGTAACGCACTGACAAACGCATCTTGAATCAGTGCGTAATTGTCACTTTCCGCCGTATTGAAAAATCTTCTGTAGATACAGACACTATATACATGCCGTTTGTAGTGGAAGTCTCCTTCGGTTGCCACACGAATTGACTGTTTCCACGTTGCTGATTAACCCCTGTTTGTGCAATAATACGTCCATCAACTCCGAAGAGAAAGAGTTTTCCCGGCGTTCTGGTTGCCGTTGAAAAATGCATTACTATACTTCCATCGCGGGTTGTTACTGAACAGCCGCCGCGATTCTGTCGGCCATAAGAGGAAGAGGCGGCAGCAGTTCCTGCAGGTGTCAATATCAGAAGCACAACGCTTTTTGACGGCACGTTAACGGTGAGTTTTTTTCCTTCAAGTGTATAGGCATTTTCAGCAAACGGTTGGATGTTAACCTGTTCTGCTTTGCCAAAATCGTTGAGTGCGGTCACGTTATCTGCGGTTATGATTTGTCCGGCAGCGGATGTGTAGGTGGTTGAACCATTGAGCTGTATCTGGATGTTTATTGCATTTGCAAGGTCGCTATTGCTCATAGTAATATTAACCCTGTTTGTACTATCAAGTGACGCTGAGGCAGTCAGAAAAGGATAGGAAAAGCTGGTTCCATTTACATTCTGATTAAAAGAAGCAGTCTGAAGGGTTAATGGTATTTTCCTGGCATTCTGATGTACCTTGAACAGCCTGAACGTATAAAAAACGGGTGTTTTCACCATTTTTGTCTGATCATTTTTATCGGTGAGAAAGATTGACTGAATAACATTAACCGGCTGTGCCACACAGGCTAGCTGTACCCGCTCGCAGTTGTTGTTGAAAGCGTTGAGATGTATTGCGGCAATGAGCGCGTCCCGTACCGTACTCTGGGAAAATGTATACCCTTGTTCCGGTATTTCCGAATACCATGCGCCCCATTCATTATACATGAGACCGATCTTTTTTTCCGGATCCACCTTGTTCATGGCATCATCAAACTGTTTAATAAAGGAGGTGACGCCATACGCTAACTGAATGATCTGGTGATACTGAAAATCGGTGTAGTTAAAGCTGGGGCCGGCATGGTCTGTCCAGTCATTGACCAGGTAGCGATGAACCGAAAAACCTTCCAGTGTTCCGGGATTATCTTTTATGATCTGGTTAAACCAGTCGGGACTCCAGTGTCCTGCGCCGGCAATCCTTACCACAGGTTTTCCATCTATTGTCGGGATAGATGCGGCGAAATTTTTGTATTGTGCGGAAAAAGAACTGGCAGAAAGCTCTCCACCGCAACCCCATGGTTCATTTCCCATACTCCAGTATTTGCAATACCAATTCGGATGTAAACTGTTTTTGTTTATATAATTGATCCATTTTGCCATTTCTGAAGGAGTTCCGGTTTTCAGATTGGCACAGATATAGGGTTCAGTACTGGTGAGACTGCAAAGCTGCATATACTCATCGGTTCCCATACCGTTTTTTAAATCGCCACCTGGTCGCTTGCTATACTCGCCTATGCCGTCTTCCCAGTGATATTCGTCGGCAAAACATCCTCCGGGGAATTCGAGCGTTGCTATACCACACTCTTTCAAACCATCTATTATGTCATTTCTTATACCATTTGTGTTCGGAATGGACGAATTTCTGCCGACATAAAGTCCGCCATAGATATCGCGTCCCCAGTTTTCGAGAAGCGCCCCATAGATTTCTCTTTTTATAGTTGATGTAGCTTCATCGATGGAGAGGGTTGCCGAATACTGAGCAGGTATGTTCATGCTGTAACCGATTACCAGAGCTGCCGAAATAGCTGTTACGTTCCTGACCATCATTAAGCCGTCTCTTTCTAATTCAAATTTGGCTGAATTTTATTGCATTGAAGTTATCTGTTTAAGGTACTGAATTTTCGTATGAACCCGATTACATCCAAAACCGGATGGTGAGTTTAGTATCCCACTGCTGATGCAATAATCAATAGAATGGTTGTATGAAAAATTGCAGGGAAATACGTTCGTAAAAAGTTTAGTAAATAATATAGTTAATTTTTTAAATGAATGATAGAAATAAAAGCTTATATGATCTAAAAATCCTATTATAATGCATTAATAATATTTATTTAATTTTTATTAAGTTTAGAAAAACAACATGTTTATATCTATAAATTAAGTATATTAATAGATAATACCTATGAAAAAGATCTTCGAATACTCAAACTATCGCTTATTCCTGCATGATTACCTGCTGGATGCCAGGTCTCAGGGGGAGGGATTAACCTATGAGGAACTTGGTCGAAGAGTTGGTTTTACCTCCAAGGGGTTCGTTACACAGATCATTCAGGGAAAAAGCAATATTCCCAAGGATAAAATTCACAAATTCGGACAGGCTCTCGGGCTGAAAATAAAGGAACAGGATTACTTTGATTTACTGGTACGTTTTGATCAGGCAAAGACACATAAGGAAAAGAATGAACTCTTTAAAAAACTGGTAGCAGGTTTTAAAATCCGCATCCAGCATATTGGTCCTGATAAATATGATTTCTACAGCACCTGGTATTATTCCGCGATCAGATCGCTCCTTGCCTATTATCCTTTTACTGGCAATTATAATAAGCTTGCGGCGCAATTGACTCCGGCGATTACTCCCGGACAGGCAAAAAAAGCTGTCGAACTGTTGGAGCGACTTTCGCTTATCGTAAAAAAAGAAGATGGGTTCTATCATCTAACCGACCGTATCCTTTCGACCGGCGATACCGTGGATTCGGTAGCATTGGTAAATTTCCAGCAGGCTACCATGGATTTAGCCAAAGAGGCGCTTGAACGGTTTCCGAGAGAGCAGCGGGACTCTTCCACACTTACACTCGGACTATCTGCGGAGGGCTACCGGATGGCCGTTTTAAAAATAGCAGCGTTGCGCAAGGAGCTTTTAGATATAGCCAGATTCGACTCGAATATTGACAGGGTCATTCAAGTCAATCTGCATGCATTTCCGGTTGCGAAGATTTCCGGGGACAAACAATGAACATTATTCGAAAATCACTACTGCTTCCGATTGCTGCCATTCTCCTCCGGTGTGGCAGTAATGCAATCTCCGTACCAGGCGGAGAAGGAAACGGATCAGAAACCACAGCCCGGGGGATCATTGTGGACAGCACGGGTGCTCCGGCTGCCGGCATTGCAGTGCAACTGCTTCCCGCAGCATACAATCCCGTTGCACACGACACGCTTGCCACTCAGTGGCGCACTGTTTCCGACAGCAGGGGTGAATATCGCCTCGATAAAGTTACCGCCGGAACCTATGCGCTCGAAGCCGGTTCAGCCTCCGCCGGAGTCAAGACACTTGTCAAGGGTATCGAAATCTCCGGCAAAAAGATTGAAGTAGCCGTGGATACCGGCAGCCTCCATAAAACCGGGACCGTCATCGTCCGACTGGCTGGAATGATACCCCGGGGCGGTGATTATGTGTATCTACCAGGCACGAATTCCTTCGCTTTTATTTCCGCCTTGGATAGCACTGCGGGGAAGACTGTTTTAAGTGATGTGCCGTCTGGTACTTTTACCGACCTTATTTATGTCGCGGCAGCTGATTCGCAGAATACCGATCTGCTCGGTGATACGCTGACACTTCAACCCGGCGATACTCTGGAGTCGGAATACGCAGCCTGGAAATTTTCCAGACGACTCGTTTTAAACACCACCGCTTCAGGTGCCGACATTCAGGGTAATGTGCATGATTTCCCCATTCTTGTCAGATTAAACGACGCCACCTTTGATTTTACCCAGGCGCAAATTGGAGGCAGAGACGTCCGTTTCACCAAATCCGACGGTATGCCGCTCGACTGCGAAATTGAGCGGTGGGATGCGGCGGGCAGGCTGGCGGAAATCTGGGTGAGGATCGATACGGTTTTCGGCAACGATAGCATGCAGTCCATTACAATGTATTGGGGAAATACAAGTACAGCCGGCAGTTCGAACAGTATGATGGTATTTGATACAACAGTGGGATTTTTATGCGTCTGGCACCTTGGTGAACGTATCGGCCCCATTTTTGACGCGACGATTAATGGATTTGCCGGTACCGTGATCGGCAATCAAAAGCAGGTTACCGGTCATATCGGATTCGGGCAGTATTTCAGCGATTCCGGTGACTACACGGAAATAATGAATGTGCCTGATCCTGACACATCCGGTGTTACGGTTTGTGCATGGATCAAGCTATCCGCAATCAAAAAACGACAGACAATCATTTCGAAAAGCCGGGGCGGTTTACCGTCTTCGTCGTACGGATGGCTTGTTACGCTCGACGAGAACGGCGCTCTGCAGGCATTTGCATCGAGCGATACCGGGGTCTGGGGTAACTCTCATACATTTGTACTTACTTCAAAAACAGTCATCACCGATACGACCACCTGGCACCACGTCGCCGCCATCATCAACCGCACCGGAAATAAAAATTGCCACCTCTTCATCGACGCAGCGGATGTGACGGTCGCCACCGCCGCCGAAATCACCACCGTCGGATCTATTACAAGTACTTTCCCCGTAAAGATCGGGTCTGAGGGTGGCGGCGGATACCCCTGGAACGGCTCACTGGACGAATGTTCCGTTTCTTACAAGGTACGATCAACCGACTGGGTCCGGTTGTGTTATATGAATCAGAGATTGGATGATAAATTGATTGTGTTCAAATAGAATTCGTTGAGCTGATTGGTCGGGTACTAAGTGTGGTATCCCGGCTGAGTGGCTTGGCAAAGAAACAAGATTGAAAAAACGGCTGCCCGTGACGATCCCGGGAAGGAGGCACGGGCAGCACCATGAAAAAGATATACCGCCGTTGCCTCTTTAAAAGCAATAGGGATCCCTTTTTCTATGTCTGAATATACGTTTTTTTTTGGTTATTCAATAAACTATTACTCCAAAAAGGGGGAAATATGAATCGTCTGCACGTATTTATTGCCGTTTTATTAGTCTCATTACCGGCAGTTGTTTTCACTCAAACGATCAACCTGCAGGGTGTCGTATCCAATTCCGGCGGAGAACCAATTTCCGGTGCTATAGTGTCACTGGTACTTCAAAACATGAAAGATACCACCGGTGCAGACGGAAAATATTCTTTTATAAGTACTTCCGTGAAAGATCTGCCTGCCATTGTGCCGCAATCAAGTGATATTTCATTTAAAAACGATGTATTGCAATTTACCTTGAGCACTCAATCACCCGTGAAAGTTGCAATTTTTGATTTAAAGGGAAATCTTCTTTGGCAGGAAGTAAAGAAGAACGCGGCCGCAGGGATGTACCGATTCGATATCTCAAAAAATTGCCGGGCCGCAAAAGTCCTTGTTATCAAGGCTGCAATTGGCAGGTCTGAAGTATCGTTTCGCTATATGAACTTTGAGGGGGGACCGTATGCTTTGACTCCTCTCAATACCACATCAGTAATTTCCGGCAGCAGCGGCCTGACAGCAATGGCGGAAATTGTCGATACCCTCAAAGTCTCGGCAAACGGTTACCAGTCAAAATCCGTTGCGCTTACCACTCTGGATAATCAGGAACAGAATATTACGCTTGAAGCGGAAGTCACCGGCAAGGAATGGCCCACGGCCGATCCTACAAAGAAGGGGCCGTTTGAAGTGGCGTCAGAAAAGGACGTAGGTCCCCTGGCGGGTATTGCGGATGATCCGATCTACGGCAAACAGAAACGCTTCAACCTGTACTACCCCAAGAATCTTGCAACTAGCGAGTACCTCCATCCCATCCTCATCTGGGCAAACGGGTACAAGGACAATCCCGAGCAGAATCCCCCGGATTGTGTGATCGATCGCGCTAACCAGTGGTGTGGACAGTATTTGCCAATAATAGAACATCTCGCCTCGCACGGTTTCTTCGTGGTGGCTCCACTCAGCACCGCTACAGGCTCCGGTGATCCTCTCCCCACGATCGTGGGCATGGATTGGATAATTGAGCAGAACGAGGATTCGAGCAGCCCTTACTACCACCATCTCGATACGTCCAGGATCGGCCAGCTCGGTCACTCGTTTGGCGGAATGTCTACGTGCAAATCCGCGGCCGACCCTCGCTACAAGGCCCTTGCCACGATTTGCGGCACCAACCCCCTCTCCGGCGTTCACACCCCGATGCTGTTCTACTGCGGCGGGAAAGACGGTATGGTGCCGTGCGATGGTGTCAAAAACACCTTCCGCACGGTCACAGACCAGCCAGCCTTCTTCATCAACGAGCTGCAATCGGACCACGGTTGGTGGGTGTACCAGGGACCCGATGGTGTTTCGCTTTCTTCTGCTGCTGCATGGTTCAGGGTTCACCTGATGGGCGACACCGCGAACCGCAAGTTCTTCTACGGCTCGAACTGCACCTTCTGCAACGATAACCGCGTGCAGGTTGAGCAGAACAGTCTCATGGCACAGTAAACCGTCATTGCGGGTTGCACGCAACGCGGACAGGATAAAATTGTGTTTTATGAACCAGAGGGGAGATGACAAAATGGTCCAATACAAATAAACCTACTGAGTTGTCAGTCGAAGGATAAAGGCAATACACAAACTGTCTTGAAAATATAAAAAAAGACTGCCCGTGACGATCCCGGCAAGGAGGCACGGACAGCACCATGAAAAAGATAGTGACACTCGGGAAATTATAGAACTCATTGAAAAGGGAAAATATGAATCGTCAGTGCTTTTTTGTCGTCGCTTTATTTGCCTCGTTGTCAGTATCTGCTTTCGCCCAGACCAAAACCATGCAGATAGCCGGCGTATCGCGAAAATATATCGTACATGCCCCGGGCGGACTTGACAATCCTCCGCTTGTTCTCAACATTCATGGCTTCAACATGAGTGCGTTGTCGGAACAGGACTATACCAAGATGGATCAGGTTGCGGACAGGGAAAAATTCATTGTCGTCTACCCCGATGCACTTCCCAACAGTTCGAACGAACAGTCGTGGGACCTTTCCGGTCCGAATGATTATGCTTTTCTACTTGCCATTATCGATACGATTGACGCCCAATACCAGATCGATCACAAAAGAATTTACGCCTGCGGATTCTCCCAGGGAGGGTTCATGTCGTTTCAGCTCGCATGCCGGTATTCCGATATTTTTGCTGCCATCGCTCCCACATCAGGTACGGTAAACGGCACCTGCGACCTTGAGCGGCCGGTGCCCATGCGACTGACGTTTGGTACCAATGAATTCGATCGCGGCGCCGAGCAGACAGCTGAGTTTATGAAGAGCGTCACGAAGTGGGTGAAAATGCTCAACTGTCCTGAAACCCCGGAAATCACGCGCCCGTATCCACAATCCAATCAGAATTCACTGGTGACCAGGCTCTATTACGGCCCGTGCGATGGAGGAGCCGAGGTTATAGCGGATTCCGTCCGTACCGGCGGGCATGAGTGGCCCATGAATACTTCGGACCGGATAAATAACAGCGAAGAGACCTGGGAGTTTCTGAAAAATTTCACCCTGGAAAATACCACACCGGTCACCCATCAACCAACTCCTCAGATAAGTAATCGTTTCTCTGCATCGTTCTGTTCCGGTATCGTCCGATTGCAGGGGGCAGCGGTCAATTCCCCGGTGCGAATAGTTGACACAAAGGGAAGGCTGGTAGCAACCGCAGCTGTATCACAGCATCAATTTGACTTTAACAATAAACCGGCTGGTGTTTATCTGTTCGTAGTGGAATCCAAAAATGGACCAGTCTCGCTCAGGATTGCAATTCCCTGACCTTGTTAATCTTATTTCTATAGGTAAATGGAGCATGTTATGATTTTCAGAAAACCACCACAATCAACAGAACACACTATAAAACACTTTCTGACTCCCATCCTGCATCCAGCTCTCGTTGGAATACTTCTGGTCGTATCCATGCTTCAGGCCCAGCCTGCCAAAGGCGCCGGCAAGTTTCTCGGGAACATAACCACGCGAGGGCAAGTCCGCACAGACTTTCTGAAATATTGGAATCAAATCACCGGAGAAAACGAAACCAAATGGGCATCCGTTGAGGGAACACGCGACAAGATGAGCTGGGGAGGCACCGACCGTATCGCCGACTATGCCAGGGAAAACGGGATTCCCTGGAAATTTCACTGCCTCGTTTGGGGCAGCCAGTACCCGAACTGGATGAATAATCTTTCTCAGTCGGAACAACTGACGGAAATTACCGAATGGCTGGACGAAGCGGCAAAGCGTTATCCTGATGTTCAGATGATCGATGTAGTGAACGAAGGGTACCCGAGCCACAAGCCCCCTCCCTTCAAGAATGCACTCGGCGGCGATGGAACCACCGGTTTCGATTGGGTGATCAAAATTTTTAAAATGGCCCGGGAACGGTGGCCGAAAGCGGTACTGATTTACAACGATTACAATACGATCGAGTGGAATAACGAGGTTAATTGGATGGTTAAATTAGCCAAGGTGATGAAGGAGGCTAATGCTCCCATGGACGCCATCGGGGTTCAGGCGCACGATGCGGCGAAAGTCGCGACCTCCACGGTAAAGAGTAACATTGACAAACTGGCCGCCACGGGGTACCCCGTCATTGTGAGTGAGTACGACATCGGTCAGAGTGATGATGCCCGGCAGAAAAAGATCATGGAGGAACAGTTTGCCATGTTCTGGAACCACCCCAAGGTTATCGGCATTACCTACTGGGGCTATATTGTCGGCAGTACCTGGGTTAACGGTACCGGTCTTCTGAACACAAACGGGACCGAACGCCCGGCACTGACCTGGCTTGTTGACTTTGTGAAGAAAAATCCTGATCCGCCGAATGACTACCCGGAACTAATTGCCGCGGTTGCTGTCGGAACA
The DNA here is from genome assembly GCA_016929415.1 of Chitinispirillaceae bacterium. Classification (GTDB taxonomy): domain Bacteria; phylum Fibrobacterota; class Chitinivibrionia; order Chitinivibrionales; family Chitinispirillaceae; genus JAFGNB01. Next base: position 13,998 of record JAFGIW010000146.1, read on the forward strand.
ATTGCTCACTCTCAGGAATTTTCCGTAGCACCAACCGCTTTAGGTTCTGTTACACGCGACACCCGGAAACTAATAAAGGTATTTGATCTGCGGGGAAGAATAACCGGCGTTTATTATAGCAACAGTCAAACGTTTCCCGTATCTACAATGATGCCGTCAAAGGGCAGTTATGTGGTGACACAAGACGGCTATAATGCCGCTGTTTTTGGAAGTATTCGATAACTGAAACCGATAAGGAGAGTTTATGTACCGGTACTTAACGTTCTGTCTTCTCATGTCAGCAGGGTTAACGGTTAACGCTCAAACAGTCAATCTGCGCGGTAAAGTAACAAGTCAGGCCGGGAAACCGGTGGCTGATGCCGTCGTTTCCCTCGTGGGTCAGGAATTAAAGGACACGACCGGAACGGACGGTGCTTATGAAATTGTCAAGAATGATGTTTCAGTACTACCGTTATTGTCGCCGCAGAGTAAGGTCATATCCATGGAGAAAGGCTTCCTGGTATTCAGTCTGCCCGATCCCTCTACGGTGAAGGTCGAAATTTTTAACGTAAAAGGTAACCTTCTGAAAAAAGAGCTGTTGCGAAATGCCCGGGCTGGATTCTACCGTTTCAATATCGCTGAAAACTCCTTTTCGACAAAAATCCTTCTTATCCGGGCGTCAATCGGCCGGAAGGTGACGATGTTTCGCTACCTTCGATTAAAAAACAGCAACTATATGGTAAACTCCTCCGTTGAAAGCTCTATTCCTGTCGGTGGAGGACTGGCTAAAATAACGGCAGTGAGTGATACGATGAAAGTCACCGCTGCCGGTTACGCAAAAAAGGCGATAGCAATAACATCCTACGATCAGGAGCTGGATGTTACTCTCTTCAATGAAGGTGCCGTGGTGGTACAGCTCGATCAGACCAGACAGAAGATAGACGGATTCGGCATAAACAATAACTGGCAGCCTGCCTTTTCCGACCAGCAGGCGGACGATTTGTTTGACCCGGACAAAGGGCTCGGGTTGAATATTCTGCGTATCGGCATGAATGAGAATGGCAGCTTTTATAACAGTGGCTGTCAGCAGGATATCTCCAAAGCGAAATCTCGCGGCTGTCAGTACATCATCGGTACACTATGGAGCCCGCCTGGCAATTATAAAACCAACGGCAGCGTGAATGACGGTGGACACCTGAAACCGGGAAACTACGAGCAGTGGGCAACGAAGATAGCAGATTTCGCGGGAAGTAACAAGCTCTACGGAATGTCGCCACAGAACGAAACAGATTTCGCGTCATGCGGCACGCAGGAACCGTGTAACGGCAGCTACCCCACAACGCTTTTTACCGGTAAGGAGTACCTGGCATTCTTCAAGGTAGTTGCACCCAAAATCAGAGCAAAGGGTGTCAAGGTAATAGCGCCCGAAGCATCGGAATGGCTTCATGCCTGGTCCGACTTTTCGGCCTGCTGTTCGGAACCGGGGGGCAAGGGAAGTTCAGACCCGTTTGGCTGCGGCTTTCTCGGAAAAGATGATAAGCCTCTGTGCGATCATGAGGAGGGATACGATTACGGCCACTGGCTCGCTTCCGACAAGGCTGCATGGGACATGGTCGATATATTCGGGACGCACCAGTACGACACGCAGGTTGCGGAACCATGGCCGGATGATGTACCCCGGGAGAATGCTCAGGGGGTAATACCCGTCTGGCAGACGGAAATGTCAGGAGTAAAGTGGTGGCCGGAACAGGGACCAAGCACCGACATCAAAAACGGTGTTGCGGTCGCGGGATGGATTCACAATGCACTCACGGTCGGCGAGGCATCAGGCTGGTGCTGGTGGTGGTACAAGGCTATGGGTGCCACCAACGAGGGTTTGTACAACTCTGACGGATCAGATACCAAACGCCATTATACATTTGGTAATTATTCTAAATATGTCCGACCAGGAATGGTACGTGTGGAAGTTGCGGGAAGTTTTTCCAAAGATGTCCTTCTCTCCGCTTACAAAGGCGAGGGTAGCAAGGTCGTCGTCGTGGCTATCAACAAGGGTAGCGGATCGGCCAGCGTTCCAATCAACATTTCCGGCGGAACAGCGCCCTCCTCGATGACGCCGTATGTAACGTCGGCCAACGAAAACTGGGGTAAAAAGAGCGCAATTACAGTAAGTGGCGGCAGTTTTACCGCCGAACTCGGTGGTACTACTGTTACGACGTTCGTAGGTGAGTAGCAGAAAAAATAGAGAAAAAGGAAACGGAAGCGGTTTCAGTCACCGTTTTACTGTTTCTATAAACATTACTATTCAGAATTACCTTCAATAAAATAAGAGAATTGAAACATGAACAGAGTATCAGAAGCAATCTCCACAATTTGTCTCCTCTTGTATATCGTGGCAAACGGTGCCGGACAGCTGTACGGCGGTGCGTTGCCCAATCTGGTCATCTCCAGTGAAGATGGCTACTGGCAAACCGGTACATTTACCAAGGTGACTGGTGAAGCTGCCGATATTACCATAGACGAGAGTGTCAAATATCAGTTGTGGGAAGGGTTCGGTGGAACCTTCAACGAAGCGGGATGGGATGCCCTCTCCGAAGTGAGTTCTGAGATACCGACGGCCCTTAGACTTCTCTTTGATGCGGACGACGGCGCCAATTTCGTGTATGGACGCATCCCGATAGGAGCCAGCGATTATGCGATGGACTGGTACACACTCGCGGAAACGCCGAATGATTATGCGATGGAGCATTTTTCCATTGCCCGCGACCGGGAAAAACTGATTCCCTACATAAAAGCGGCACTTGAAGTAAAGCCCGATCTTCATTTATGGGGAAGTCCGTGGGTGTGTCCCGGCTGGATGAAGGACGGTATGAATTTCAGGGACAATCCGCAGACACTGGAAGCGTATGCACTCTATTTTGCAAAATTCGTGGAAGAGTACGGTAAAGAGGGGCTTGCCATCGAGGCAATCCATCATCAGAACGAACCGGGTTACTCTCAGGTCAAATGGACAATTCCACTATTTGTCAAATTTCTCAGAGATTATCTGGGACCAATGTTCGACGATCGAAATATTGAGGCTGAAATCTGGTGCGGTACCATGTCTCATCCGGATGATGCCGACATCGCTATCGCCTGTATGAATGATGATGAGGCGATGCAGTACATCGTTGGTTTCGGGTTGCAGTGGAATCTGGAAAGTGCAGTGCCCACCCTGTCACAAAAAGGACGCGTATGGCAGACGGAGCACCGATGTGGCAATTACAACTTTGAAACCAAGTACTGGGATATAGGCCGTTACAATGCCAACAAACCGCAGAACGATCATCTGTATGGTGAAGAAAGCTGGCAGCTTATGCGTGACTGGATCGCCGCTGGGGTGAACTCGTACAGTGCATGGAACATGATACTTGACACCTACGGAAAGAGCCTGGGGAACTGGCCCCAGAACGCGCTTCTTCTGGTGGACCGATCGGCAAAAAAGCTTATCGTAACACCGGCCTACTGGGTCTTCAGGCATTTCTCACAGTACATCGCTCCCGGAGCGACACGGATCGAGGCTGTCGGTAGCATTGACGCGCTTGCGTTCATGAATCCCGACGGGAGGATCATCACGCAGGTTCTTAACAAAGAAGACACTTCGCAGACGATGACTGTCTCGGTTACCGGTACGTTGTACCGGTTCGACCTTCCTGCCCACGGGTGGGCAACCCTTTCCGTGCATCCTACTATCGTGGCAAACGGCGGTACCAGAAAAAAAGTACCTGGCGGACTGAAACTCAGGATCACGCATACCGGAGAAAACTGGAAAATTTTGCTGCCTTCCACGGAGGCCGGACGTATTGAACTGCTGACCGTCAGCGGCCAGGTTTTGGAGTCAAGGGTTATACCACAGGGCTGCAGGGAAATGCTGTTTCGGAAGCAGACATCCCCTACCGGTTGTGTAATTGTGAGAGTGGTTTATGGAGACGCGGCTGAAACCGAGCAACTCTTCAGTATACGTTAAGAATGCACTTTGTCATGCACATACTTATGTGAGGTGAAATTTACCGTCTATGTAAAAAAATGTGAGTATTATTTATAAATCATTTAAAAAAGGGGCAGCAGTATGTTTCAGCGTCTTTTGCTTATCACTCTTATGTCAACAGGGTCAGTATTCAGTGCCCAAACAGTCAACCTGCACGGCAAAATAGCAAACCAGGCAGGGCAACCGATAGAAAATGCAGTCGTTTCTCTGGTGGAACAGAAAATGAGCGATACGACCGGAAGTGACGGTACCTATGTGCTATCAACGAAGACCGAATTAAAAATTCCTTCGCTGCAACCGCAATGTGAGAATGTCGTTTTGCAGAATAGCGGTCTGGCGTTCAGTCTGCAGAAACCTTCTACAGTAACAATTCAGATTTTTGGAATGAACGGAACACTTCTGAAAAAAGAGTCTCTTCGGAATGTTACCAGTGGTTTCTACCGATTCAATGTTGCGGAAAACAGGCACACGACCGGGATCTTTATTATTAAAATATCTATCGGTCAGACTGAGATGACATTCCGCTACCTTCCGGTATCCGGTGACAATTATATGGTGCGTTCTTCAGTCGAAAGTTCGGGGATGACAGCTGATAACCGTCTGGCGAAAATTACCGTGGTTATGGATACGCTTACCGTTTCCGTTGCGGGCTACAAGACAAAAGTAATTGAAATCGAATCCTACGATCAGGAGCTTGATATCACCCTCGACACTGCCGTCGCCGGATCCACCGGAAGCATCGGCTGCGGCAAGGACCTTTCTGATTTGAAGAGCGGCACGTACCAGATTACAAGCGCCGGTCTCAACCGTAAGTACATCATCGACATCCCGGCCAACTATGACAAAAACAAACCCTATCGGTTGATCTTCGGTATGCACTGCATGGGCAGCAGTGCCCAGGGAGTGGTAAGCGAAAAGTATTACAGTCTCAAGCCTCTGGCGGACAATGCGAAAATCCCCTGCATTTTTGTCGCGCCCGACGGATACACCGACAATTCTCCCTGGAGAGTATCGGATAACAAAGACCATACCTTCTTCGCTGACATGCTCAAACTGTTCAAAGAAAAGCTTTGCGTTGATACCGCGCGGATTTTCTGCTGCGGATTCAGTTACGGTGCGATGGTCTCCTATTCGCTCGCGTTGGATTTCGCGAACCAATTGCGTGCGGTCGCCACGTATGCCCCGGCCAACTGGAATATCTGGCTCCCGACCAATCCCCACCTGCCTGTAGCATATTATCAAACAACCGGCACCGGTGACAATCTTTGTTCATGGGTCAACTCCGACGCCAAAAAAGAGGGCGGAAAATACTGCGTCCTCCAACACATCGAAGACAACGGGTGCACCGCGCCGTCGACCATACCCACGGCAACCAGCGGCAAGCATGTCTCCACGGAGTTCTCGGGATGCAAGGAAGGATACCCCGTGAAATTCAGCTCCCACAATGGAGGGCATCAGGGCACTGCATCGGATCAGGGATCGAATGAGAACTGGATTGCGAAAGAGACTTGGGAGTTTTTTATGCGGTTCTGACGGGCCTGCACAGATATCGGACGCGATCCGGATCGCGTCCGTCTTATACTGAGGCAGATTGACATATTTAACCTATAAAAGATCGTTTTTTACACAAGGATGATTTATGCACTCGTTCAGAATTACAGAAAACTTCCATCGCTGGTGCTTAGTTGTATTTATGCTTTTCGGAGTAGCAACGACATCGCAGGCGAAATGGCTGACCATCCATAATGATTTCAACCAGTTTGACCTGGAAGGCAATCCGATTCGCACCCGGAGCGGGTGCCTGTGCAAATTCGGCGAGAAATATTACTGGTACGGCTGCGATCAGGCCATGACCAATCAAACCTGTTACTCGTCGGACGATCTGTTGCACTGGAAGAATGAGGGCGTCATGCTCGCGGCTTCCCGCGGGACCAACCGGATGGATGTCATTTACAACGACTCTACCAAAACGTATGTCATGGTTCTGAAATGGGAGACCGGTGACTGGTGCAGCAGGGGAATAGCGACAAGTCCGACTCCCACAGGGCCCTACACGAAACTGTTTGACAGCCTTGTTTACGGTATTAAAACAGGGGACATTTCGGTGTTTAAGGACGATGACGGAAAAGCGTACTATTTGTATGAGTTGAACGATATTCGAAACGGAAACGATAATTACAGCCTCGGTTTTTCACTTATGACACCGGATTATCTGGGGTTGGCAAAGAAGCTGCAGCAATGGGGCAACACCGACCGCGAAGCATCAATGATGATGAAACGGCGGGGACGATACTACTATTTGACCTCGAAGATGATTTATATCGATCCATCAGAGACCCAGTACTTCACCGCCACCAGTATAGAAGGTCCGTGGACGACGAAACTGGTACCGATTATTGCGCCCGGCAATACGAAAAAGGACTCCTGGAGTACACAGTGTGATTTTGTGTTCCCCTTTAAAGGCACGGAAGATACCGTGCAGATGTATTGTGGTGACCGATGGAAAAGACCCGAGGCGGCAAGGGGCGGGGATTACGTCTGGCTGCCCATCACCTTCACTCCACGCGATTCGGTGGTCGTCAATTATTACCAGGACTGGGAAGTGGATCCCGACCGTGGAATATGGAGAGAAATTGACTCCAAACGAAACCTGGCACTGCAGAAAACAACCACTGCTTCATCGGTAAGCGGATCCAATACTGCAAACAAGGCTACGGATCCTTCAACGTGGGAAAACTATCTGAACTCCCGATGGGAAAGTGAGGCCGGCGACCCGCAATGGATCTCGGTGAATCTGGGTTCAGAAATGAAGATTAACAGAGTTATCCTCAAATGGGACTCGAGTTACGCGAAATCATTTAAGGTGCAGGTGTCAACCGATAACTCGATGTGGGAAGAGGTGTACAGTACCACCAAGGGTCGGTCGCGTGCGGTAACCGATGAGACCTTCGCCACTACCACTGCCCGTTATGTGAGAATGCACGGTACTGAGGGGGGCAACACGGCAAAAGGGTATTCACTGTTCGATTTTATGGTTCTCAATGACGATGAGGCCACAGCAACAATATCAAAGCCCGGAAAATCGCCCGTTCCTTCCGAGGCATTTTTAACCTGCAAAAACAATACGATACATTATTCCGTCCCTTCAAGTGTTTCGGTAAAACTTGATATTGTGGATATGCGCGGAAAGCGGGCTGCGATACTTGTCGACGGAGCTAAACACCCGGGAGTATATGAGGCTGTTTTACCCGTCATGGTGAGCCACGGCACCTATCTGATTAGATTGCGTACTGACGCCAAAACGGTTGCGATCCTGAAAGTCGGGTTGTGAAAACCATGAAAAAGGATTGTCGGAATATAATGGCGAGAATAGAGGCGGCGGGTATCGGTGCACGGATCCGCCGAAGGGGCGAAATATGGTACGGAGGGTATCTTTATTCCTTATCCAAGACGAATCACGGCATTAACCCGAATAAATTATCATCAGAAAAGAAGGAGGACGTTTTATGTTCAGTAAAATTCTAACCGCAGCTTTAATTATACTGCCTACACTTGTGTATTCAACTGATCCGGCCGGATTGCCGGTACCGCCTCAGGGTTTCTCAAGTAAAAAGAATAACATCCCGCACGGGACGGTAAGCGTAGTGCTCAATTATCCCACCCGTGATTACGGGCAAAAGCCGATGAAGATTTACACACCCCCGGGTTATTCGGCTACTTCAGGGATAAAATATCCGGTTCTTTACCTGCACCACGGTATCGGTGGAAACGAATCGGCCTGGACCTCTTCCGCCCCCGGGCAGGCTGAAGGCAATGCGGACAATGTATTGGATTTTTTATACTCGGAAGACAAGGCAAAACCCATGATCATCGTCATGCCCAGCGGCGGTGCGTTCGGCGGGGACGATTTCTCCCGTTTCGCCAAATTCGAGGATGTGCTGATCAATGATCTCATTCCCTATATCGAGAAAACGTATCCTGTTTCAACCGAACGTACCATGAGAGCCATCGCCGGACTCTCGATGGGTGGTGGGCAGACATTCAATTTCGGATTCGCACATATTGATAAATTCGCCTATATCGGACCCTTTTCCGCTGCGCCGAACACCAAGCAGCCAGGTCATGTTGTCAAGGACGTGGAAGCGCTCAAGAAGGATGTTAAGCTTATCTTCATTGCTTGCGGCACAACAGACAACCTGATCTCGAACAGCCAGAACTGGCACAAATATTTTGATCAGAACAATGTTTCTCATATGTATCAGCTTGAAAAAGGTGAGGGCCATAACAGCACCGTGTGGAACCGCAGTCTTTACAACTTCGCCCAACGGATTTTTAATGAACCGATAACAGGTGTCGTGCAAATGGTTTCCGCAAGGACAGCGTCCCAATCGTCATTTGCCGTTCCGGGCCGGCTTCATATTGTCAACGGAAAACTCCTCTGGAAAGACGTTACAACCCTTCCAGCATATATTTCGATGGTTTCGGCCGGTGGCATACTCGTTGAACGTATTACAATTCGGAGTACCTGCGGAGAAATGCCGTTCACCGGATTGCCGGCAGGGATGTATTATGCAACTTTCGGAGGAACGCCGGGGCTACAATCTCCGGTTCGACTGACCGTTGTTCATTAGAAAAATCATACGTTCGGAATACCACCGACACTGTTTTCATGTCAATCGAGACCGGCAATTCCTCTACTGGAACACTTGATGCACAGAGCATGGAGACACTTGCTTTCGAAGGAATTCCCATTGAGGTCATCCGGATGCCGGGAAATGAAGATTGAATAAATACCGTTTACAAGGTATTCTGTTCTGCCGGTCGGCGGGATGCTAGGGTATCGGCGTGGCGTACTCCAGATAGGTGGTACGCCTCCGTTCTGCAGATAAAACCTGTCGCTTCCACAGACACCTCCCTACGGATCGACGGCAGAGTCCCGGAAATTTGAATATCCTGCGATCACCTGCTTTCGGGAAGCGAGAAGTAGACGCCACTTGCACGATTCGAAGCATCGAACATTACGGAATGTTGTCCCGGCAAACCGACTCTTCCGGACAACCCGGTGATTTTCTGTCCGAGGACATTGTAAAAAGTCGATGGTGTATACCTGTTTACCGGCACCATGAATGCTCCGGATCTGCCGTATTCCGTACCGGTTCTGATATCAATGCTGTCGTTACCTATTGCTACAATCACATCAGCTTTCCCGCCGGAGCTTTGATATGCCTCGACATTAAATGAAACTTCATAAAATTTTCCTATTGTCATGCCTGCTTTTTCCCACGCGTCAAAATGGTTGGCACAGGTAATGACCCCGCTCGTGCGTTTCGCTCTGCGGACACTCCAGTATTGCTGAAACGTTGAATTACCTTTAATGGAAGCACCAGTTCGCGAGTTCTGATAAATGTCATAGGTCCCGCTGTCGGTCTCAATAGTGCCCTTTGACCTTTTATCATTAGGCGGTTTCCATGAACCCCAACTCTCGATGATGTAATATTCCACGAGCGGGTTTTCAAACCACCCGTAAATACTCAAATACGAATTGCCTTGCGGTTTGTAATCGGCTTCATAGGTTATCACTTCATCTTTTGTTCCGGGTCGCACGCCTTTACGGAACAGAATATTGTTGACCTGGCCCCACTGGCAGCTGAAGTTGCAGCCCTCTCCGAGCGTCATGCTTCCGGACCCGCCGTCCTTCCAGTATTCAACATGGTAGTCGCCCTGTGTGCCGGTCTGGTTTGAACTGAGGGTCGCTCCCGTTTCGAATTCCTTTGCTCCCCATTGTGCGAATACGGACAGCACAAATACGGCCGAAAAAAAGGGGGAAATGTAATTTAATCGCATAAATATACCTCTGTGGTTTAAACAACTATGAATGAGAATGTGATTATAATATATGTTAAAAAAAGAATAGTTAATGTTCAGAAATATAAATCTGTATTCGTTTTGGATACACTTCACGAGCTTAAACAAGTTCTGCTTTAACAATTAATAGGCGCAAGGTGTAAATGTCTCGAAATGTCCTCTATATGTAACACTTTATCATGGCACGTGGATCATACAGTGTGTTACCGATACGATCTGGATTTTAATCTATACCTAATTGCTTAAAATCCAGGGCATCAACAAAAGCATCATAAGCTCGGACTGGATCGTCGGTGAAGCTGGTGAGGGATAATTAATTAAGTCTGGTCAACCACGTTGCCGTACCCTATCGGTATTTACGGCCAGTATAAGCGAAGAGCCATTCTGTCCCCTTCCAGTTGCCTTGACGTCGTCAACGCACCTATTTTAATTGTTTCTCAAGATGCAGCGGTAAAAATGCATCAGCGTATTCGTACGTTATCTCTTTTCTCTGGAATCCGTGTATGCTGATTTTCCTGAGTATCCTTATCGGAAGTATAGTGGCACTGTTGGTGCCGGATCTGGTACTGTCGGTCAAACCGGCGCTGCAGCCGGCTTTTGCGGTTGCGATGGCATTCGTTGGTATGATGGTAGCGCCTGAAAATGTCAGAATATTCCTGAGATCACCGCTGCGGCCGCTGGCGGGTGTTGCAGCCCAATACACCATTATGCCGCTTATCGCATTCGAGGTGTCGCTATTCTTTGATGATCCACTGTTGCGCACCGGAATCGTACTGGTAGGGTGCATGCCGGGGGCCATGGCGTCCAATGTCATGACGATGCTGCTGAAAGGAGATGTTATACTTTCCGTTACCATGACCACTATCGCCACGCTGATTTGCCCTCTGGTGATCGCATTCTGGCTGCCCCTGCTCACCGACACCCGCTTGCCGATCCGGGTTTGGCCCATGGTCTGGAATACCGTCTGGATGGTGGTAGTGCCTGTCTGCGCGGGAATTCTGCTGCGGTACCGGTTGCGGTCGGTGCCGGTCTGGTTCGAGCGTGCCGCTTCGGTAATCGCTTCATGTGCAATCACCCTTATGAGCGATATCTTAACGAGTTATTACTCCGGTAACTATATACACCTGGATATGCTGCAACCGATTCGAACAAACCTCTTTTACTCCGACACCTGCCGCTCCGATTCTCCCCAAACGATGAGGCGGACGCCTCTCAAAAAATCATAACAAATACATGGTGTATTGAACCACGGGGTACGGTAGAACGATTCCGGAAGAATGGCGATCCTCGGTAAGTAGAAATAATGTTGTCAAATAAATAACTAAATAAATTAATAGTAATAATAAATAATAGTATAACATATTGAATATTAATTATATAAACAATCAAATAATAATAATAATGGTTTCAAATGAAACCATAAATAAAAATTATTCCATGCATGTTTTTGTTTTTTTTAATTATATTACTTTTCAGCATAACATTTTTAAGGAAGCAGTGAATGATCAGCATTTTCAACTACACCGATTTCCGTAAATACCTGACGGATTACTACGAGGACCGGAAGAAAGACGAACCACGGTTTTCATACCGGTTTCTTACCGGCCAGGGGGGCATCAATCCGGGAAATTTTGTAAAGATGCTCAAAGGGGAACGAAACTTCTCACTCGCTGCCTCGATTAAACTCGCGCACGCACTTAAAATGAATAAACGGGAACGGGATTATTTTCAGGCGATGGTCCAGTTCTGCCAAGCGAAAAACCACCAGGACAAAAAACGTTATTTTGAGGAGCTGATGACTTTCAAAGAGTCGGCGGTGCGCGTGCTTGATGCGAATCATTACATGTTTTACGATAAATGGTATTATACGGCCGTGCGGGAGGCGCTGGCGTTCTTCCCACTTACCGATGAGAATTTCGGCAGTCTCGGCAAGTGCATCATCCCCTCAATTTCCGAGAAACAGGTCGCGCAAGCAATCGCTCTCCTTATAAGTCTCGAACTGGTGGAGAAGGACGAGAACGGCCTGTTCAAACGAACCAACGCGCTCATCAGTACCGGAAACAATATTCGATCATTAACCCTCAACAATTTCGTCATCCATACCATGAAGCTCGCCGCGCAGGCCATCAATGCCGGAATAAAGGAAACGAACCTTTCGACGGTCACCTTTTCGGTTTCAGGCGAAGATTTCACGAAGGTGCAGGAAGAAATCCGGAGGTGCAGGAGCAGAATCATGGAAATCGCGCAGGGATCCGCGGCTCCCGACCGGGTTTATCAATTCAACATGCAGCTCTTTCCCCTGACTGAACGATACGACGGTGGGCAGTCATGAAGCTGTTTGTCCTACACACCGTCATAACCGCTACTGTGGCACTGGCGGTTTTCTGCACGCAACCATCAACAGTGGATAATGGGGGTGGAGGCTCTGAAGTTGAGGTGGTCGGGTCCGTTTATCTGTCCGGCAACGAGCCTGCGCCCGCTACGCAGATAAAGCTCATTCCCTGGGATTATGACCCGTCCGTAATGGCGCCGATTGCCGATTCGATGATCGATACCAGCGATGAGCAGGGTTTCTACTCATTCAGGAATATTGCTCCCGGGATATACAACGTGCAGGCGATACAACTAAAGCAGCGGACCCGGATGCTCGTTACCGGACTGGAGGTGGACAGCGGGACGATCACGGTGCCTCCGGAAATCCTTCAGGAACCCGGTGCGATTCGACTGCTCTTTCCCGGCAGTGTGACACATAACGGATATGCCTCGATCCCCGGCACCGATATAGCCGTTTTCGCCGCTTCAGGAAGCGAAGAAATCGTTCTGGACTCGATACCGGCTGGAAAGTTACCGGAAATCCGTTTTAAGGTTCTTGGTGATACCGAAGTTATCTCAAACCGTGATGTTGAGCTGAAACCGGCGGAGACGGTCACCCTGGTTGATCCGTCGTGGCAACATCGACTGTCGGTCCGTTTGAACACTTCGGCAGCAGGGGCGGGGGTGGCTGGTAATGTCAACGGCTTCCCTGTATTGATCCGACTCAACAGTGACAATTTCGATTTTTCACAGGCCCAAACCAACGGGGAAGACCTTATTTTCATCGATCGCAACGGCATCCTGCCGCATGAAATCGAACGATGGGACGCCTCAGCTGAAAACGCCGAGATCTGGGTGAAAGTTGATACGATATTCGGCAATGATTCAACTCAGTCAATTTCCATATACTGGGGAAACCCGGATGCATCAGTGCCCACACCAAAAACCGCGGTATTCGATACCGCCGCGGGATTTCAGGGCGTGTGGCACCTGGGGGAAGGCGGAAATAACGTCGCATTCGATGCCACAGCCAACGGTTTCAACGGAACGGCATCTCATGTGTCGGGAACTGCTCCGGCAGACGGGGCAATCGGTAATGCACGCGTCTTTGACGGCGATTCGAGCTACATTACCATGCCCAACACTGCAAGCGGGAAATTGAATTTCGGCACGGACGATTATTTCTCGGTTTCCGCGTGGGTATACGCGGAAACCTTTGATAAAGTCTACCGTACCATTGCGGCAAAAGGATTCGAACAATATTTTCTGCAGCTCTCCTATTTCCCGGATGAGAATCAACCCGTATGGCAATTTTCGGTTTTCAAGGAGAGTGCCACATGGATCATGTCGCAGAACTCGGCATCGGAAAAACAGTGGGTTCTGCTCACCGGCGTACGTCAGGGGAAATCTCAATCGCTTTATTGCAATGGTGAACTCATTGCCAAGTCGGGCACACCTTTATCGCATCCCGACACTACCATCATGAGAAATACCGCCAATGATTTCTCCATCGGCCGCTTTATGCAGGAAGCCATGTACCCGATGGAATTCGGGTACTGCTATTTCAAAGGCAGGATCGACGAGGTGCGCACCTGCAGTGTTGCCCGTAGTGCCGACTGGATAAAACTGTGTTTCATGAATCAGAGGAGTGACGATAAACTGGTGCAATTTAAATGATTGCAGCCGAATAAATATATAGCGTACGTTTCAATTAAACCTGAAAAAAAAGGCCGCCGGTTTCATCTCGCGAGGAAGCAACCGGCAGCCGGGGAAAAAGGCGCAGGGGCCCGCACTATGTGCCAGAGCTCGCCCTTTTTCTTTAACTGAAAATATACAAAAAACCATATCCAAGGAGTGTTTATGAAACTCAACAATTTTCTCATCAAGACATTCTGCCTTGTCGTCACCCACTCCATGTGGCTCTATCCCCGGTAGCTTATACCAGAGAACGCCTTGTCAGAACCTGAAAAAACAATCTTCTATCAGTAAAATGCTGATACTACAAAAAAATTATTTGAAAGGAGCTCTATATGCTTAAACCTTATATTTCAGCAGTTTCACTATTCTTGTTTGTCACCACTGCTGTTTTGCCTGCCGAAACTATTAAAAACATTGATTATGCAGGTACGGGCAAGGTAGAACACACCCTGAATATCTACGCACCCGGCGGTAACGGGCCGTTTCCTGTTGTCATACACTATACCGGCCTCGCCTATTCCTGGTCGGATGCAAAAGGCGACGGCGGTCTGGCCGGCTCATACAACGCAGCCGGAATTATCGTAGTAGGAGCCAATCTCAGCGGGGGAGGCAGCGGCTCACACATGGCCCATTACCCGACCCAGATCCAGGAGCTTAAAGCTACTGTCCGTTTTCTCCGGGCCAACGCAGACAAATACAAAATAAATCCCGATTTTATAGGGGTTATAGGGTTTTCTTCGGGTGCATGGAACTCGACCATACTGGCAACGACCGGTGATGTTGATGAATTTACCGTCGGCAGTACCACCATGAACCTTGAAGGAGAGTTCGGAGGCAATATCGAATTCAGCAGCCGCGTGCAGGCTTCCTGGGCCGCAGCCTCTCCCACCGACTTTTTGGCCATGGATGGTTGCGGATCCATGTTGCAGCACAATCCCGCCAATTCACCCGAGGGTGGTCTTATCGGCGGACAACTTGATCAGAACAAGGACAAATGCGCACTCGCCAATCCCATCACCTTTATCTCCAAAGATGATCCGCCGATTCACCTTGTGCACGGCACCGCCGATAACATTGTACCGACCTGCCAATCCGAGCTGATGTGGGCTGCTCTGCAGAAAAGCGGCAATCAAAAAGATCTAAGCTATTCCCCTGTAGGAGGCGGGCATCAGGCCAATTTTGGCGGCAGTCTGGATTTCTTCAAGAAAGCCCTGGCGGCAAATAAAGAGGGCTGCCTTGACCCTGAAAGCAATAATTTCGATCCTCTCGCCACATACTGTGGCACCGGTGAATGCTGCACCATAACTGCCGGTCGGACAGCCCGTCCGTCGGCCGTCGGACAGCTCCCCGCCGCATTGGTTAGAGGGCTTGAGCTTGTCAACACCGGTGCCGAAGCAGTCACCTTCACCGTCTTCGATGTTGCAGGACATGTGGTAACCACCGGGCAACTTGCCGCACATGGCAGCTTCAATCTCGGGAAGACCGGCAGCGGACTGCGCTTATGCGTGTTACAGACGAGAAACGGCGGGGCGTATCATTACAGAATCGTCTGCCCATAGACATGCAGGGGTATTGTTCAAAGTTAAACCTGACGACCACCACAGGTCGTGATGGCTGTCGGCCGCGGGCCCCCCACTCCCGGTTAATTACCGCGGCGATGGCTGTTTCTATCCGACAATATCCGTTCACGGCGATGGCACGCGGCAGTGGAAATCCGGCGGCAGCCGGTCGTTTGTAAATAACAGCCGGTAAATTCGTAAACTTCTTAAAGGAGGCAGGTTATGTACCAACGGACAACATTCCATACCTTGCTCAACTATCTCAATTCGACGCTCTGCATAGACCAAAAACGCATTTTTTCCACGGGATTCAGCTTTGGAGGCATGATGTCATTCGCCGTCGGTTGCGCGATGAATGATGTCGTTCGCGCCATCGCCCCCATGTCCGGAGCGTTTTACAGCGGATGCGATAAAACGAAACCAGGCCCTATTGCCGTATGGCAGGCGCATGGGACCAAGGATGAGGCGGTCGCTTTAAAAGATGCACAAACTGCACGTGATTATTTTCTTGAATTGAACGGTTGCAGCAAGGAAACAACTCCTGTTGACCCCAGTCCCTGCGTCGCTTACAAAGGCTGCAAGGACGGATATCCCTATATTTATTGCGAAAAA
This sequence comes from Chitinispirillaceae bacterium, assembly GCA_016929415.1. Taxonomy (GTDB): domain Bacteria; phylum Fibrobacterota; class Chitinivibrionia; order Chitinivibrionales; family Chitinispirillaceae; genus JAFGNB01. Next base: position 30,048 of record JAFGIW010000146.1, read on the forward strand.
GTCGGGGGCACACACGGCGTCGAGTCTTATGCCGCGGCCGCCGTCTGGGCTTTCTTCAGTCAATTTTGAAAACGCGGATGATGCGTAAGTTTCCGGGGAAGGTACGAGATGCGGGTGATCTTGTCCTCCCCCTTTCTTATTCTGTTGCACGCGTGCGGCAGCCGTCGGATACAATTGTGACGGCACGTTGAGCGAGAACAAGATCGCAAAATCCATGGCAGTCAAAACGGGTTGGCTGGCGAGTCCGGATGCAGGAGCAATCGGTAATGACTCGAGCGAAAATAACTCAAGCGGCTTTTCAGGCCTTCCGAATGGTTATTGCGACTACTCCGGCGAGACCTACTACCGGAACTGGTACGCCTTCTGGTGGACCGCTACAAAGCAGGATTCAACTTTCGTAAGGAGCCGCTGCATCTCCTACTGCGCAAGCGATCTGCAAAGTAGTGCAAGGACCAAAATTTTCGGACATTCCGTCCGGTTGGTAAAGGACAAATGACCATACGGGGGCTTTCAAGGCATCATGGTCGTATACGGCGGCCCGGCAAACATCTGCTTTCGGGAAATGAGAAGTATGCCCCGCTTGCCCTGTTCGATGTATTGAACATTATGGGATATTGTCCCGGCAAACCGATTCTTCCATACAATCCGGTCATTTTCTGTCCGAGGACATTGTACAACGTCGCCGGAGTATGCTTGTTCAACTGCATCATGACTGACCCGGGTTTGCTGAATACCGTACAGGTTGTTCCTATGTCGGCAGTATCGGTATACATTGCGACCGTCACGTCGGCGGTCCCGCCGGGACTTTGATAGGCTTCGACATTGAATGAAACTTCATAAAATTTACCGATTGTCATGCCTGCTTTTTCCAACGCGTCAAAATGGTTGGCGCAGGTAATGATTCCGCTCGTGCGTTTCTCTCTCCGGACACTCCAGTACCGCTGAAAAGTGCCACTACCTTTGATGGAAGGACCGGTTCGAGAGTTCTGATAAATGTCATAGGTCCCGCTGTCAGTTTCAACGGTGCCCTTTGACCTTTTATCACTGGGCGGTTTCCATGAACCCCAGCTCTCGATGATGTAATATTCCACAAGCGGGTTCTCAAACCACCCGTATATACTCAGATATGAATTCCCTTGTGGTTTGTAATCGGCCTCATAGAATACCACCTCTTTTTTCGTCCCGGGGCGCACTCCTTTGCGGAACAGGATATTGTTTACCTGGCCCCACTGGCAGCTGAAGTTGCAGCCCTCTCCGAGCGTCATGCTGCCGCTTCCGCCGTCTTTCCAGTATTCAAACATGGTAGTCGCCTGTACACCGGTCTGGTTTGAGCTGAGGGTTGTCCCCACTTCCAGTTCCTTCGTTCCCCATTGTGCGGAAACGGACAGCACAAATACGACCGATAGAAAAAAGAATTTTGTAATTTAATCGCATAAACAAACCTCTACAGTTTTACACTTCAGGTGAATGTAACTATTAAGGTATGTTAAAAAAAAGTATTGAGTGTTCATAATTATGAGTCTGTATTCGTTTTAAATACCCCCAAAAGCGAAAGAATGTTCTTCTCCTTCCTGCATGGACTGTTAAAATGGTTGTCTTACCTGCAGTTCCACTTTATAAGGGTCTTCCCTCAGGTATTAGATTTCTATACAACGGGATCGATAAGGCAAACGGCATTACCCTGAACAATGAGGCTGCAGGCCATCCTTCCAAAAAAACATTCCTTTACTTTTATTTCTATTAATTATATTATTTTATAACTATAGGAAACAAAAATGAAGCTTCTTGACTTAAAATCGCGATTCCGGCATCGCCCAGTCTTCCGGCTGACCGACCTTCATCCAACGCAGCCCCACTCGAAACACGAACTTGTGCAACTGAACCGCTGGGCGAAGGAGGGGCAGGTCATCCGCATTGCCCGGGGGCTGTATACCCTGCCGGATCAGGAACGGGGAGCCGGTCTCGATCCGTTGTGGCTTGCAAATAACCTTTATTCGCCCTCCTACGTCAGTCTCCAGTACGCTCTGTCGTACCACGGCTTGATTCCCGAGGCAGTGGGCACCGTGACCAGCGTGACAACGCGAAAAACCGTAGGGTTTTCAACGCCGATGGGCCTTTACTCCTATCGTCATCTTAAAAAGGAGGATTTCTTCGGCTTCACCTCGCTGCATGCGCAAGGCGCCGGTCAGGAGTTCTGGATGGCGACTCCCGAGAAGGCGGTGATCGATTTCATTCACCTTTGCGTGTCGCGCAGCTCCCTGCCGGTGGCCGACCTCTTCACTCAGGGGTACCGGTTCCAGAACCTCGAGGTACTGAACAAAGAAGCCTTTACCGGGATGGCGGACCGGTTTACCGCAAAAACTGCCCGTCGGCATATCGAAGCGTTTTGTAAACTCCTCGCTCCGGGGGGGAACCATGATTGACAATTTGCGTTCTTTCCTCGCTCCCGCCCCCCCGGGCCAACGGGCCAACAGGCTTCGGGAATACCTCCAGTGGCTGGTGCTTCGCAGCGTCGACCTGCGTGATTTCCGCAAACACCTGGCGTTCGTCGGCGGCACCGCGTTGAGGATCGTCTACGGAATCAACCGGTTCTCCGAGGACCTCGACTATTCACTCATTCCCGGGCACACGCTTTCATTCCGTGAGTTGACGGAAAAAATCCAAGAAGACCTCGTCCGCCTCGGCCTTGCCTGCTCCCACGCCCATGTAAGAGACGAGAAGGCCGTCTGGTCGTGTTTCTTCCGTTTTTCCGATCTGCTGTACCCTCTCGGACTATCGGCAAATCCCGCGCAGAAACTGTCAGTGAAGGTTGAAATCGATGCGAATCCGCCGGAGGGCGGACAGGTGGCTGAACATTTCCACAATGGTCCGATCATGTTCTCGGTCAACCATCACGATCTGCCGTCGCTTTTTGCCGGCAAACTCCACGCGCTTTTTTTTCGTCCCTATGTAAAGGGCCGCGATTACTACGACCTGATGTTTTTCCTTACGCGGAAAGTTGGCTTCAACCTGGAACTTCTGCACAACGCGGCCCGGCAGACAAACCCCGGGGCCAATATCGATTCGGTTGAGAAGGTGATGGCGCTTCTCAAAAACCGTATCGAGAAAGCGGACGCCGCCCTTACCTCCGATGACCTCGTCCCGTTTCTTCTCCAACCCGAAGAGATTCGCTACCTGACTGCACCGAACTTTAAAAGTGCGCTTGAACAGAATTTCGCCGCCGGAGTTTTTAACGATATATCGGACGCGGAGTGAGCAGCGGGCCTCGTAGGCGGACGCGCCGTTCGGGTCGCGTCCGCTCCGTGCGCTGGAACGGGCTCGTTAAAACCGCATGAAGAAATCCCAGGTCTCTTTTGCAATCCAGTTGACACTGGATCCGGGATCCTTTACGGAGTTTGTATGCCCGCCTTTGAAGGAGCCGAATATCACGGGATATCCCTCCTTACACCCCTGGAACTCAGTAGAGAGATGGGTGCTGCCGGTTGCGGTGGGTATGGTCGCCGGTACGGTACACCCGTTGTCTTCGATGTGCTGCAGGACGCAATATTTCCCGCCTTGCTTTTTCGCATCGGAGTTGATCCAAGTACAAAGATTGTCGTCCGTGCCGGTAGTTTGATAATACGCAATGGATTCGTGGGGGTTGGTCGGGAGCCAGATATTCCAATTGGCCGGAGCATACGTGGCAACCGCGCGCAATTGTTTCGCAAAATCAATAGAGAGCGAGTAGGTGACCATCGCGCCGTAGCTGAAGCCGCAGCAGAAAACTCGCGAGGTATCCACGCACAGCTTTTCCTTGAACAGTTTGAGCATGTCACCGAAGAATATATGATCTTTATTATCACTTACCCGCCACGGAGAATTGTCTGAGTATCCCTCGGGCGCAACATAAATGCATTGGATGCCCGCTTTGCCCGCATATGTCTTGAGTTCGTAATATTTGTTGTTCACGACAAAATCCATATGCATTCCCATACAGTGCATGCCGAAAATCAACCGATAGGGTTTATCTTTATCGTAGTCGGCCGGAATGTCGATGGTGTATTCCCGGCTGAGGCCGGCGCTCGTAATCGTGTAGGTGCCGCTTTTTAAATCCGAAAGGTCTTTGCCGCAACCGGCGCTCGGGCACGGCGGGTTCTTGCCGTTACTTACGCTGGAGTCGAGCGTAATGTTCTGATTTTGATTGTCGTAGGATGTGATGGCCACTGTTTTTGTCTGGAAACCGGTGGCGGTGACTTTGAGCGTATCGGCGACGGAGGTAATTTTCGCCAGTTTGCCGTCAGCCGGTGGAACAGTTTCAACAGAGGAGTTCACCGCATACTTCCCGTTATGTAACGGAAGGTAGCGAAACGTGACCTCGTCCCGGCCGATTGAAGCCCTGATAACAAGGAGTTTTTCCGCACGAAAGGTTTCAGCGATATTAAATCGGTAGAATCCTGTCAAGGCATTCTGTGACAACACTTCTTTCAGAAGCCTGCCTTTTACGTCATAAATTTCAACCTTCACCGGAGAAGGATCCGGCAGGCTGAATTCCAGAAAGCCCCTGTCAAGTGATACGACCCTGCTTTGCGGTTTTAGTACCGGTAAGACTGAAACAACATTTTGGGTGATTGAATAGGAGCCGTCCGATTTGGTGGTGTCCTTTAATCCCTGGCTTACAAGTGTAACGATTGCATCGGATACCGGTTCACCGGCCTGATTTGAAACCGTACCGCGCAAATTGATCGTTGTTTGGGCGTTGACCGTCAACCCGATAAACACAAGAAGAAAGAACATTTTCCGATGGCACATAACGTTACTCCTTAATCTAGCTGATAAATATTATATGCTTGTCAATTATAACGATAGTGAGATACGACTATAAACCATTTCCATCGTGGAAGGAACCCTCCGTCAACAACCATGACCAATGTGCTGTAAAGGAATCGGAAGTCACCGGCAGCGTATGTCGTATGCTTAAAGAGCCCCAACAACCAACGTTTCCGGCAATAATGAATCCCGCCATTTCCTCATGCTCGTCCTTTCCCCCTTCCCCATAACTAATAAAGTAATATAAATGATAAAAATCAAAAATGTTAAAATTATATTAATTTTCCGAACAAATAATTGTATAATTAAATGATTTATAGTTAGTTAGTATATTATTGCATATTTACAAAAATAATTTTCCGAACAGCTGCTTTATATGACTCAAGGAGATCCGACTTCGAAATTCCGCTATTCACAACGTAGGAGTTGCCGGAGGACCGCCCGATTTGCCGTCGTGGCATTTTCGATCAGTATGGCGGGACTGTTATAACCCGACTCGTCTATGTGGGTAAGAAACATCTGCGTGTACGGCGATCGGCTCTTCGAAGAGAAAACCAGCCGTCGACCATTCGGTGAAAAACTGTGCCGGGAATTCATGAGCGGCGTGTTGCACTTCATGCAGCGTGCCGTGCCGCCCATCGCAGGCACTATAGAGAGCTGGCTGGCCGTCAGGACGCATTAATAGTCCGTTGCGGGACTGCACAAATACGATCCAGCGTCCGTAGGGAGAAATCTTCGGGAAGGAATTGCTCATCCCGTTTTGTGAGGCGCCAGTGATCGGTTCGGGATTTCCGCTAGCCGAGCTGCTTCTAAAACATTATTGAGCGGCTCATGCATGATTTGTTCGGTAAAAACTATCTAATTCCATTATTTATAATTGTAAGTCAATTAAATTCAATCAGTTGATAAAAAAATTGTTCGGATAATACAATAAAATAATCACATCAATACATTTTATTGACTATATTTCCTAAAACCTAGGGAGTTCAAAGGGGCGCATGAGGAAAAAGGTTCGTATTTCCATTTTTGAATATGTTGATTACCGTTTCTTTCTGACGGATTATTTCAATCTTCAGAAGAAGATTTTCCGAGGATTCACCTTTCGTTCGTTTGCCAAAAAGGCAGGGCTTTCGGCAAGCCTGCTCAAGGATATCCTCTCCAAACGTCAGAACCTAACCATTCCCGCAATGCGCAAATATGCCGGGGCGATGGGGCTTGGCGGCAAAGAGAGTGCCTATTTCGAGGCGCTCGCGGGATTCAACAACGCGGCCACCAACGGCGAAAAAAATCGATTTTTTGGTGAAATGGTGCGGCTGCGCGGCAGGTCGGCAGTCAAATTTCTGGATATGCAGCAGTACGAATATTTCTCGGAATGGTATCACGCGGTGGTCAGGGAGCTTGTGACCCATGCCGGGCTGGGGAATGATCCCGAGGCGATTGCACGCTGCATTGTTCCCTTCGTGAGTACGGGGAAAATCCGCAAATCCATCGCGCTACTCAGGGAGTTGGGGCTTGTTTACGAGGACCCCGACGGCACGTGGCACGCATCGGACAAGGTCATTTCGTCCGAATATGAAATCCAATCGGTCGCGCTCAAGAATTATCATACCGGCATGCTGGAGAGGGCGCGGGAGGCGCTGGAGAATTGCCCGAGCGAAGAGCGGGAGTTTCAGGGTTTGACGATCAGCGCGGGCAGGGAGACCTTCAACCGCATGAAAGAGCGAATCCGCTGCTTTACCGATGAACTGCTCGCCATGGCCGCCGCGGACCGCGGCAAAGCCGAGGAGGTCTATCAAATCAATCTGCAGATGTTTCCCTTCACCCGGAAAGGGAATCAGCGATGATCCGAGCGACGGTTGGACGGATTCTGGGGACAGGCACGGGGTGGGCGGGGTGCGTGGGGCTTTTGCTTCTTTGCGTCTGCTCCCCCTCCCCGCTCTCAACCGACGGCGGCGGCACGAGGGGAGGGAATCCGGTGGTGACGGGAACGATCATCGGCATTGACGGCGCGGAAGCGCGGAATGTCAGGGTGTCCCTGATCGAGGCCGATTACGATCCCGTGGCCGACGCATCGTTGCCATTGTCTTCCACGGATACAACCGATTCGCACGGTTCGTTCTCGATCAAGGCCCCCGATTCGGGGCTGTATAACATAGAGGCCGTGGGAATCCTCGATGGTGCGCGTTCGCTGCGGTTCAACGTCAGGGCAATACGGGACAGCGTTCTTGTGGTGCCCGCCGATACACTTCACAGTCCCGGCACCATCAGAATGCCCGTACCCGAGGGGGGCGATTCGACCGGCGGCTATGTATACGTGCCGGGCACTCACATCACAACCCCGATTTCAGATCCGGCGGATACGGTAACGCTCGATTCGGTGCCTGCCGGAGTTTTGCCGGTGCTTTATAATGCCGGAATCGGCAGCGCTTTTAGGAGAGTCATCAGATACGATATTTCCGTATCTGCCGATTCGGCCACGATCATCGGCAATCCTCAGTGGAGCCGTTGCCGCAGCATCGGTTTGAATACCACGGCGTCGGGTGCAGGGGTTACCGGCGACGTGTACGGTTTCCCGGCGCTCATCCGGCTCGACGGGGCCGCGCTTGATTTTGCGCAGGCGCTGCCGGACGGAAGCGACCTTATGTTCACCGGGTCCGGCGATACACCGCTTCCTTGCGAAATCGAACGGTGGGACGCTGCAGCGAAACGCGCCGATGTGTGGGTGGGGGTCGACACGATCCGCGGCAACGATTCCGTACAGTCAATAACCATGTACTGGGGCAACCCGGCGCCGCCCCCGCCCGAAAACGGCGCGGTGTTCGACACCGCCTGCGGTTTTCAGGGCGTCTGGCATCTCGGCGACGCGGCGGACGATACGGTCGGAGACGCAACTGTCAATCACTACCACGGAATATCCCCCGACAGTGCCCGCCCGCCGGTCGCCCAGGGAATCATCGGAAATTGCCGGAACTTCGACGGCACCGGCGATTACATCACCATGCCGAATACCGCATCCGGCAGGCTTGATTTTCCGCAGAACGGCAGCTATACGCTGTCGGCATGGGTGACGGCAGACACGCTTATCGATTTGCCGCAGACCGTGGCCTCGAAGGGCATGTATGAATATTTCATCTGGCTGAACGGAGCGACATGGCAATTCTCCGAATACCAGGACGCTTCCGGCTGGAACATGACGCCGCAGAAGGCGGCGGTCGGGCAATGGGTGCTGCTGACCGGCGTGCGCGACGGCTCGGCGCAATATCTCTACGTCAATGGCGTACCCGCCGACACCATTCTGCACCGGTCGTCGGACGAACCGCGCAATGCCGCGAGCGACTTCATCATCGGACGGGCCCATGACGCGAGCGACAGGGAGAGTGCTTGTTTCTTTGCCGGCGGAATCGATGAGGTGCGTGTCTGCAGCGTCGTGCACGGCAGCGACTGGATAAAGTTATGCTATATGAACCAGAGAACCGACGACCGGCTTGTCGTGTTCAGGTGACGGCCGGGGCAGGGAGACGTCCACGGCGTATGAGTAATCGGAACTAACTGTCAACAAGGAGGAGGCATGAGAATGCGTAATTTTATAATCTTCACCATGGTATTGGCGATTGCGAATACCACACTCTTTGCGCAGGCCGGAACCATCCCGATTGGCGGCAAGAATAGGGACTACGTCGTCCACGTTCCCACTGAGATCGCGGCGAGTCCGGCGCTCGTCCTCGGCTTACACCCCTTAAGCGGAAGCGGCCCGGCGTATCAAAAAACATCCGGATGGGACAAGGTTGCGGATAAGGAAAAATTCGTCGTCGTCTATCCGACAGGTATCACCCCAGTGTCGATGGGTGGAAGTAGCATGCCTGGATGGGACATCACCGGTGAGTCGGATGTGAATTTTATGCTTGCCCTCATCGATACAATGGCCGCCCGGTACAAAATTGATCGCAAACGCGTATATTCAACGGGGTATTCAATGGGAGGTATGTTGAGCTACGTACTTGCCTGCCGGAAGAGCGACAAGATCACCGCCATCGGTTCGATCGACGGCTTTCCGGTGGGGCAAAATGCCGGCAGTTGTAAGCCTTCAGTCCCGGTGCCTGTTTGTCATGTCCATGGCGCGACCGATCATTTTGTTGATATCGACGACCTCCCACCCTGGATCAAGAAATTCGCGGAGGTGGACGGGTGCCAGTCGTCTCCCAAAACGACCACTGGAGCTAAATATAAAAAAGATGATTATAGCCCTTGCGATAACGGGAATGAAGTAATCCTCTATACGATCACGGGCATGGATCATATCGGTGCAGCCAATACCGACAAATTTGACTTCAGCGCGGCTGATACGTTCTGGACTTTCTTCAGCAGGCATCCGGCCCCGACCGGCGTTATTCATGTAATGGATGCGCAACAAGGATCGCAGTTCTTATTCCCGACCGCCCGTTATCACGCCGGGACAGTCATCCTGCAGGATGCGGAAAACGTAACGGGCGTACGCCTGTTCGACACGAAGGGACGTGTGATCGAGGCATGGAAAAATATCGCCGGACAACGCTCCCTGTCGGTACGACCGCTTACCGGCGGCGTCTATCTGCTTTCAGTCAATCGGCTCGACGGAGAGGTCGTGCTGCGGATGTCGGTACAGTAGATTTTTATCCCCCGCTTACGGCGCGCCAGACATCCCCCTTTTCTGCCGCCGTTTGCGGGTTTTTTAATGCGGCCGGCGCGGTACTGCGGCCGGCGATATTGTAACCTGCCGCTCCTTACCGGACGACACTTACCGGAACCACGGTTTTTCCGCAGGCAGCCGTCTCTACGGAAACAATTGCCATGCCCCTGCTTAGTGCGGGCAGATTCGGCATCGTAACTCTTCCCGGCCCGGAGACAAGGACGTTTCCGCGCCATAACAACCGTCCGTCGCTCCACGACCGCCCCTCCATCGTCGTAAAGGGAAGAGGATAATTCCCATGCGGAGCGCGCGGATTGCATCCGTCGGGATCGCACAGCCAGAGATGGTGCGCGATACAGTCGTCACGATCCAGATAATCCCAGCGGGTATAGACGATCTGCCCGCTGTTGTTCACGCTCGGGTGCCATTCATTGGTTTCGTGGTAACTCAGGCAGACAATGTCACTGCCGTCGTCGTTCATAGAATGGAGCGTATAGGTGGGCACCTTTCTCGGATGGCACCTCCCGTAACCGCCGCGCCGTTCCGATATAAAGGGGATTCGTCCGTCGGGAAGCCAGCATGGATCAAAATCGTGGTAACTTGCATCGGTCAAACCGGTGTTCGCTGCCCGCCCGCCGGTGAGCTGCACAAGCCCGGTACCGTCGATGTTTATTCTGAAAATATGATAGCACCGGTCTGTCTGATTCGTCCATGCAAAGATGACTTTTTTCCCGTCGAACGAAAGGTCCGGCGAGAGAAACGCGCCTCCCGAAAGCCGCTTGCCTTTGAGATCGCCCGATTCCATCTGCGCATCTACCACGAGGTCTTGCACTTTTGGAGAACCGGACCGGATATTGATAAGCAGAATGAGACTGCCGCCGTTTTTCGCATTCCATCCGAGGTATTGATCGCACATGTGATAATCTCTCCCCGGTTTCACCACACCTGCAAAAAGAAGGGTATCGAAGGAGATCTCGGGACTCGCCAGCATCACCTCACGACGGAGCGCGCATACCGCCCTGTACAGCTCTCTGCGGTCATCCGCCGGACCAGCCGCGGAACGTTTCGCGAGAACCGGTTTTTGCAATGCAGCCTGTAATTCATTCAATCGCGCGGCGAAGGAAGCGGAGATTCGGTGCGGACATTTTTTTCAAGAGCGCGGATAAGCGTATCGGTGCGGCGGATGACCACATCGAGCGGGTCATGGTCGTCCATATGGATAAGTGCATGGGTATTGAGAATTTTTCCTTCAGCGGCGGGGAGACGTTTTGACAATGCTTCCCGATGTTCTTGAATCCGCCGCTGTATCTCGTTGTACTGTGCTTCCCAGTCCTCTTCGAAAACGGAGGGTTCAGGTCCGTCATATGCAGCCGTAGGGCTGAATATGAGAGCGAACAATCCGGACTTCAATAGAAAACACTGGCCTGAGGCCGATCTTTTCACCCCCCCCTGTAGAATCCATCGGAGTACTGATGGTTGATGTAGACATATAAAATATAAACTTATTTATACCTAAATTAAACGATTAAAACGCTGCTTTGCAGACTCCTTTGCGCTGCCGCTGCAGATGCCGGTAAATACGCCACTGCGAAAATGCTCGAAATACCTCCCCGGGTATTCCTGCGCTTTTCGCATGTCGTCTCTCCTCGGCATCTTATGCATCAGCATCAAAAAGAATCGCTCAATTTAGGTTATAGTTAATTCCCCTTTTCAATAGGTCGGATGGGTATTTTTTCATAAAAGCGGTAATGGCCCGGCGTACCTTCTAGTATTCAAATTAAAATTAATGAGAAGATAAAAAAAAATAATTCTATTTAAATCAATTTGTTACAAATAATATTGTATTCAATTAGGATACAAAAACTCTTTTCGCGCCTTGCCGATCGCCCTTTTCCACCTTATATTTATAAAAAAGATTGATCAACTCCTCTACCAGGGGGGCAAAGGCAGCGGTATGATACGATGAAACCACTTTTTAAGTATATTGATTACCGGTTGTTTCTTGAAGATTTCTATTGTGAGAAAAAGAAATCGACGCGTTTCTTTTCCTACAGGTATTTCGCCCGGAAAGCGGGTATCAAATCGCCGATTTTTTTCAAGCAGGTGATCGAGGGCAAGCGCAATCTTACACGCCGCATGATCGAACAGTTCATTCCCGCGCTGAATCTCAATAGAAAAGAGGCTATTTTTTTCAAGAATCTGGTGCTGTTCAATCAGGCAAAAACCGCCGTTGAAAAGCAGGAATATTACAGCGTGATGCTTTCAATGATGGATTACGTCAACGAGCATCAGTTGTCAGCCGATCAGTACCTTTATTTTGAAAAGTGGTATACCAGCGTTGTCCGCGAGTTGATCTGTCTTTACGATTTCAAGGATGATTACGGCCTGATCGCCCGATCGGTCTGTCCGCCGATAACAATAAGCGACGTCAGGAAAACGATTCATCTGCTGGTGCGCCTGAAGCTTATCGTCCGGCGGAAAGACGGCACCTATCGCCAGAGTGCGGTCGCCATCGTCAGCAGCGATACGATGGTAGCGCTTGCACGGCGTTCCTTCAACAGTCAGATGCTCGTTATGGCCCGCAATGCGAATGAGACCGTTTCGCCGGATGAGAGAAATATCTCCGGAATCACCATGGGTATTTCGAAAGCCTGCTATGAAGTACTGCGTACCGAAATTGCGGCGTTCAAGGAACGCGTCAAGGTCATTGTCAATCAGGATGAACGCAGCAGCCGCGTCTACCAGCTCAACCTGCAGCTTTTTCCGTTAAGCGGGGATGTCGCGGATCTTCAGAAAGAAGCCAATGGAGGCCGATCATGCGTGGAATGATCCGTTGCTTGATTGCATTTTCCGGGTGCGGAGTACTTTGCATCAGCAACTGCAGTCCCGATTCCGTCAGTGGCGGTACAAGCACCTCTGAAAACGGGAGAGTCGCGGGGAGGATCGTTACGAGCGACGGCGTCGCGGCGCTGCGGACGCAGGTGATGTTGCTGTCCGCCGGATTCGACCCGGTCAGCGAAAATGCAATGATTCATGCCGATACCACCGATACGTCGGGGAATTATTCGTTTGCGCTTGTTGCTCCGGGCGAATATTCGGTTCAGAGCGTTCATATTGACGACAGAACCCGCGCGCTAACTTTCGGCATACAGGTGGAAGGCGATACGGTCCTGCTGTCAGACGATACGCTGCGAGCATCCGGATCGATCAGAATCGCGCTTCCTGATTCGCTCCACCTGTCTTCCGGGTACATTTACATTCCGGGAACCGTTATTTCAATGCCGCTTTCGGACGGTGAGACGTTCGCAGTTCTCGATTCCGTCCCCGCCGGCATGATTTCCTCGATCGCCTACGCGTCGTCGGATATCGGCCGGCGATCGGTGCTGTGTACTTCGATTGAAGTCAGACCGGTTGATACCGTGACAATCTTGAACACCGGATGGAGATACAGCCGGCAGCTGCGGCTGAATACGTCGCCATCGGGTGCCGCCATCGATCAGACGCTTTATCGTTTCCCCGTGCTGATAAGATTGACAGGGAATAACTTCCCCTTCGATCAGGCGCGTCCCGACGGTTCGGATCTACTGTTCACCAAAAAGGACAATATCGCCCTGCCGTGTGAAATAGAACGTTGGGATGCCGCGGGTCGGGCCGCCGAGGTATGGGTCGGCGTGGATACGCTGCCGGGTAACGACAGCACGTATCACCTGACCATGCATTGGGGCAATCGGCGGGCGACCGCCAAAATCGCAGATGGAACCGTGTTCGATACGGCAACAGGATTCGCAGGGGTATGGCATTTCGGCGAGAGCGGCGATACATTGTACGATGCAACAACCAATCGATATAATGGCGGTCGTCACGGGAGTGTCGCACCTGCCGCTGGAATGATCGGTAGCGGACAGCGGTTCGATACGTCCGCCGCATATTGCGAAATGGGAAATGTGCTCAATACCGGCGACACCAATTTCACCGTAAGCGTATGGATTAAAAGGGACACCACCGGTCTGCAGGCAATTTTATCGAAATCGAACGGCGGTTCCCCGTCGTCCACCTACGGGTGGCTTCTGACATTCGGGGAGGAAAACCAGCTGGAGTGTTTCATCGCCACCGGAGGAACAACGTGGGGAACAACCGGTTCGTTCGGCGTTTACTCTCAGGCGGAAACGGCCGTCACCGATACGACGACGTGGCACTTCGTCGCCGCAGTGATCGACAGGAGGAACAACACCGCCAGCAGAATGTATCTGGATGGGGAGGACGTCACCGGCGAACCGGACGGCGAAATCGGCACAGTAGGCTCTCTCGCCAATACGCTTCCGCTGCTTGTCGGCGCAGAGGCGGACGGCGATTACCAGTGGACCGGTTCAATTGACGAGTGCGTTATCTCATTCACCGCCCGATCCGAAGCCTGGGTCCGGTTATGTTACGCCAATCAGGGTCCTGTGGACCGTCTGGTTGAATTCCGATGACCGTTATTTTAATAGAAGGGAATACAGATATGAAGACCGATTCTCTTTTTCACATGACATGCAGCGTCCTGCTTGTCGGCGCCATCATGGCCGGCGGCATATTTGCCGACAATCCGATCATTTCGCACAGATTCACCGCTGATCCCAACGCCATGGTGTATGACGGACGGGTGTATGTCTACTGTTCGAATGACGATGACAACAACAACAGTTATGACATCGCCTCGTATATTCTCATTTCATCGGACGATATGGTAAACTGGACCGATCACGGAGAAGTATTCAGAGTACCCAGAGATGCCTCGTGGGCAAACCGTGCCTACGCACCGACCTGTATTGAACGTGACGGAAAGTTTTATCTCTACTTTCCTGACGGGGGTAACTCAATCGGAGTTGCGGTAGCCGGCCGGCCGGAAGGCCCCTTCAAAGACCCGCTCGGCAAGGCCCTCATAACAAAGAGCATGCCCAACTGCAATGTACAGTGGTGTTTCGATCCGGCGATTTTTATTGACGATGACGGCAAAGCATACCTTTATTTCGGAGGCGGACAGGAGGGAACCGGCACGAATCTGCGCGGCATCGAACTCAATGACGACATGATATCGGTGAAAGGCACCGCCAAAACGATTGAGGCGCAGGGATCGTTCGAAGCATCGTTCATGCATAAATACAACGGGATCTACTATTTCTCCTATGCCACGACCGGTGCATCGAAGATCGATTATCTGATGGGCGATAATCCTCTGGGCCCCTTGACCTATAAGGGAACGGCGCTTCCCAATCCGACCCTCAACGGACAGAACATCAACAAGAGCAACAACAATCATTCCTCGATTGTCGAGTTCGAGGATAAATGGTATATGTTCTATCACGACCGGCGGATCTCGAACGAAGTTTACAAAAGAAATGCATCGGCCGACCTGCTCACCCATGCCGCCAACGGCACGATCAATACGGTCAAGGTTACCGCAGAAAGCGTTCCGCAGGTCAAAAACCTCAACCCGTACGATACCGTTCAGGCGGAAACCATCGATAAACAGAAGGGCATCGAAACGGATGTCTGCAGCGAAGGCGGGATGATGCTGACCAGTCTTGCCGCCGGTGATTACACCGGCCTTTCAGGGGTGGATTTCGGCGACGGTGCATCGGAATTCGAAGTGCGGGCCGCAAGTGCATCGGGGGGCGGTACCGTCGAGGTGCATCTTGGAAGCCAGACCGGAACGCTTGCGGGAAGCTGTGAAATTTCCGCAACCGGAGGCTGGACGACCTGGAAAACCTTCTCGTGCGATGTGTCCGGCTGCAGCGGAGTCAAGAATCTCTATTTCGTCTACAAGGGTTCCGGTGAGCCTTTCCGATGCAACTGGTTCAGGTTCATCCCGGTGCCCACGGGAATGGACGAAGACCGGGATCATATTCGCATAGTCCGTCGTGATACCGATGCGGCTCACCTCCAGCCGGTCCTGAATATGGATAATCTTCCTGACGGATTTATATTTGACCTGTCTGGGAGGATTCTCAACCTGTATATCCGGAATCATCGGACGGATGGATGTAAGGCGCGCGGAGTGTTCATCGTCCGCAACGCTGATGACGGGCGGGCGGTCGGGAAATAACTGTTGCGGAGCCCGGTAATTAACGGCGTTTGTTAATGTTTATACTATATTGAAGTGTATCAGGAAATCATTTCAATGTGTAGCTTACGACTTTTTTACCGGAATCATACATGTCATCGGATAATGCCTGTAAAGTAAATCGACTGCATTGACAACAGTGGGAGCAATAGTGAAACGGAGGCCGCGATGTTGAATCTGCCGCGGAAAAGAGGCCGTAATTGTCCAATGCGAACGATTTGTGAAGTCATGCAAGGTTGTCCTGGTTAATCAGTAGACGCGACCTGTTCAATGGCCCTGATTTTCATGTGAAGTTTGTTGTATTATTCGATATGTCACGGCAATGATATAACTCACTAAAAGAAAGGGGAGGGCATGAGACACTCTGGAATACATGAACGATTCGGCGTGATACCGGCGGCAATTGCCATCATTTGCATAACACAGCGAATAATTTCGGTTGCTGAACCATGTCCCTGTGATATCTATGAAGCCGGTGGAACGCCATGCGTTGCGGCGCACAGTACGGTACGGGCTCTTTACAACTCGTACGACGGTCCCCTCTACCAGGTCAAACGCAAATTGGACGGCAAGACCTTGGACATTGGTGTCCTTACCCCCGGCGGTTTCGCCAACTCGGCCGCGCAGGATTCTTTCCTGACGGGGACGACAGGTACCATATCGGTTATATATGATCAGTCCCCAAAGGGCAACCACCTGAAAAGCGCCCCCGGAGGCGGGGCCGTCAAGACACCTGACAAGGAAGTAACCGCAAACCGTTCCAAATTGACGGTAGGCGGCCATACGGTCTATGCAGCCTACTTCGAGGGCGGCATGGGGTATCGCAACAACAAGACCTCTGGCGTCGCAACCGGCGACCAGCCGGAGTCCATGTATATGGTGGCTAACGGCAAGCACTACAACAATAAATGCTGCTGGGACTACGGGAATGCCGAAACCACCAACAACGACGACGGTGAGGGGACCATGGAGGCTATCTACTTCGGGAATTGCTCATTCTGGGGGAAAGGGAGCGGCAGTGGCCCTTGGGTCATGGCTGATATTGAAAACGGTCTCTGGGCAGGCAATGTGACGCCGAACAACAACAACACACCCATCAATGCCGAATACGTAACGGCCATGGTCAAAGGCAAGCCGCATACGCTGGCAATCAAGGCCGGCAATGCACAATCAGGTACCCTGAAGACCATGTGGGAAGGTGCGTATCCCGCCAAGGGTGCAACGGGGAGGCCCTACGATCCCATGAAGAAACAGGGTGCCATCATACTGGGGATTGGTGGCGATAACAGCAACGGGGGTGTTGGGACGTTTTACGAAGGGTGCATGACCTCCGGCTACTCCTCCGATTCTATAGATGCTGCCGTCCAGGCGAACATTGTCGCCGCGGGCTACGGGAGCGATGTGGTGAAGAATTCATGCCGCCTCGACACCAAACCGTCGGGATCTTCAGCCATGACTCTTTGCTATCAGTCAAACATTGGTGCAACCGTCAGTTATACACTACAAGCCCCCCGGAACGTTGCTGTTACCGTCCTCGATCAGCAGGGAAGGCTTGTCGCTTCGGTTGTAAACGGTGTCGTTCCCGCGGGGCGACATAAAATCGTATGGCATGCCGGACGGGTACCGGCCGGCGTCTATGTCGTGAGAATGGCGATTGACGGACGGGGAGAACGGTTCGGGAAGATGGTTATAGGAAAATAGGCTGAGAAAAGTGATGGTATGAGTCGTTTCCAAACGGCGGGGCTCACACGAATAAATGTTTCAACGTACAGCAGGACATTAAACGCAGGGATCGCGGAGAACGCAAAGGAGCGCAGAGGAATGGTTGTAAAAAAGGAATCATTTGGTCCTGTTTTCTCTGCGAAACTCCGCGTTCTTTGTGTCCTCTGCGTTGAAAAAAACGTTTATTGTTCATATTCGCACTTTATTTTTACAAGAACTAATCGATTATAGACATACATCAATAGGCTGAACGTAGTGTGTGCTGAACGCATAAGCATATAATAGTAAATAGTGTCTGTCCGAACGTACATACGTTTAACAAATTAAATATTTCATCGCATGTATAGATTTGTCGATATATAATGCGATCCGTCCGGTGTCCTCCGATCACTGATGAAAAAATGGTATATCTTACCCATGTTATCGGATGGTATCATGCGCCCTGACAGATCGTATATCACGTATCCCGTATGATCGAATTCCCCCGAAAGGCCCATCATTGAAGGCGGTGTTTTTCGAGACGGTGCAGCAATAGTAATTGAGGAGGGGTCCTGATATTCAAATGCTCCCAGATCCGGGGTGTTGCCCGAAAACGGCAACCCCACGTCCACACCCTTATCGATCAAATCGCTTCCTGCCGCGAGTTTGAGAAATTTCACGTCAGGCAAACTTCCGTCTTCCTTCCGCGGATCGAACACTCCTGCAGTATCGATACTCACAAAGTCGTCGGCTGAAACCTTGACTCCCGGCAGGTCCCACGAGTTGTTGGCCGCATCGACCCCGCTTCCGGTACCGTTGGTAATGTCGGTTCCTTTGAACGCAAGGTTGTTTCTCAAGATACCCCGATTGGTCCTGGTATAATCCGATCCTCCGGAGTAGGTGATCCCCTGCATGAAAAAATTGGCGCCTCTGTTGTTGAATGCCGTGTTGTTGTACCAGTAGCACGCGACGGGATGATAATTCGCGTTGAATCCCCTGTCGCCGTTTAAAAACGAGACACAGTTCCTGACAATGTTCTGCGGCACCATTTCAGGCACCCGGTTCGGCGGCAGATCGTAACCACCGGCTTTAACACCCTGGCCATTACCTGCCAGTGGACGGTCCATTGAGCCGGGCTTGTACCCATTGAGCCAGAACCAGCTGTTTTCAAAGATAACGGCGGTATTCTGGTGAATGCAATCGATACCATCATCAGAGTTCCACCAGCCCCGGCATCCCCGTACAATGGTGGTATCCGTTCCCGCTGTCTGGTAATGCACCCCGAATCCGTCCGCGTTCTGACCGTCGCCCTGACTTGACAAGGGATCGTAATTGTCGTGCGAATCGCAATTGAGGACCAGATGCCCCCCGGTCCCATAAGCAAAAAAAAGCCCCGTTCCGCCGTTATGATGAAATTCACATTGTTCAAAGGTGATATGACCGCTATGGTCGACCAGCACACAGTTGGGGGTGGCTCCGGTGAGCTGGGGAACATTGCAGAATTCAAGCCCCTTGAAATGCAGCCACTCGCTGTTGCTGATGGTTACACCGTTGGTTTGAGTTTTTATTCCTGCAAAATCGAATACCGGTTGTTCGTTCCGATACGCCCGGAAATAGATTCTCTTCGTGTCGGAAGATCCGCTTTTCCTGATGGAGATGCCGGAACTCATCGCATAAGTGCCCCCGCGGATGTAGACGGTATCTCCCGCGGTCGCTTCGTCGCCGCCTTTTTTAAGCGAGGCGAATGGCTCCTCAATCGAACCGGGATTTACATTATCGCCGTCAGGTGCGACAAAGTACGTTTCAGCGGATATAAAATTGACAGTCGACATGCAGAGAAGTATCAGACGTCTATATAATCGGCCATCTCGAATAATGCTCCGGAACCTTTTTTTTGTCGTCATCATTTATCTCCTTAAATAGATGATAGTGGTTTCATCTGCTGGAAACGCCATTCTGAAAGCACCCCTTACGATGTGGGTACAATATACTAGTACCGATTTAAAGTTGTTGCGTTTACTTTTTTTCATGGTGCATGTCCTTTATTCGATTGATGCCACTGCAGATG
Organism: Chitinispirillaceae bacterium; assembly: GCA_016929415.1. Lineage (GTDB taxonomy): Bacteria > Fibrobacterota > Chitinivibrionia > Chitinivibrionales > Chitinispirillaceae > JAFGNB01. Next base: position 49,392 of record JAFGIW010000146.1, read on the forward strand.
GCTGATTTATAGTAAACGGTTTTATGGTATTATAAGATAGGTAAAATGTTGATATATAAATA
>JAFGIW010000147.1 GCA_016929415.1 Chitinispirillaceae bacterium
CTCATGACGTTCTTCCTGAATTATTTCGAGGAACTGGTGGTCGCGGGTCACGTGTTCATCCTCGAGACGCCGCTCTTCCGGGTACGCAACAAAAAGGAGACGCGATATTGCTATTCCGAGAAGGAGCGCGACCGATCCATAGCGGAACTGCGCGATCCTGAAGTGACCCGTTTCAAGGGGCTCGGCGAGATTTCACCCAAGGAATTCGGGCAGTTTATCGGCCCCGACATGAGGCTCGTTGAGGTCAATATCAAATCGGTGAAGAACATTCCCGAGACACTCGATTTCTATATGGGAAAAAACACTCCCGAGCGCCGCGAATACATCATGGGGAACCTGCGCTGATGGCTTACATAAAGAATCTTTACGACCACAACTTCCTCGAATACGCCTCCTACGTCATTAAAGACCGTGCGATACCCCATGTCGCCGACGGATTCAAGCCGGTCCAGCGCCGGATACTGCATACGCTGTACGAAATGGATGACGGTAAGTTCCACAAGGTCGCCAATGTGGTGGGGCAGTGCATGAAGTATCACCCGCACGGCGACGCATCGATCGGTGAAGCGCTGGTGGGGCTGGCGAACAGGGAACTGTTCATCGAAAAGCAGGGTAATTTCGGCAACATTTACACCGGCGACCCCGCCTCGGCGGTACGATACATCGAATGCCGCCTCACGCCGCTCGCGAAAGAGACGCTGTTCAATTCGGAAATCACCGACTATATCGACTCGTACGACGGACGCAACCGTGAACCGGTGGTGCTTCCGGCAAAGCTTCCGGTGGTTCTGGCGATGGGGGCCGAAGGAATCGCCGTCGGCATGGCGACCCGAATTCTCCCGCACAATCTTGTCGAGCTTCTTGAGGCTGAGATCGCCGTCCTTCGGGAGGAGCAGCTGCTTGTCTTTCCCGATTTTTTTACCGGCGGGTTTGCCGATGTCTCCGATTACGAAGACGGCAACGGGAAGGTGCTTGTGCGCGCGAAGCTCGATACCCGCGACGAAAAACGGATCATCATCCGCGATCTGCCGTTCGGTTCAACCACCGAATCGCTCATCGCCTCCATTGAAGCTGCGGCGAAAAAAGGCAAACTTAAAATCGCCGGGATCAGCGACTTTACCGCCGAGGAGGTCGAAATCGAGGTCCGCCTTGCGCGAGGCGTTCACACAAGCGAAACGGTCGATGCGCTCTACGCCTTTACCGAGTGTGAATCATCGCTTTCCGTCAACCTTACGGTCATCGACGGCGACCGGCCGGTGCAGATGACCGTTTCGCAGGTGGTCGAAAGCAACGCCCGCAAGCTCGTCGAGATACTGAAGGCGGAGCTCAAACTCGAGGAACGCAAGCTCAAAGACAAGCTGCATGCAAAGACGCTCGAGCAGATCTTCATCGAGAACCGCGTCTACAAAAAAATCGAATCGATGAAAACCGCCGAGGGAGTGGTGCGGGCGGTGCTTGACGGACTCAAGCCCTTCGCCGGCGAAATAAAGCGTGAAGTGACGGAAGAGGACGTCGCGACGCTGCTCAAAATCCCCATCCGCCGCATCAGCGCGTACGACATCAACCGTGCGAAAAAAGAGATGCGGGAGATCAACGACCGTCTCAGGCAGATCAGGGCCGCTCTCGCGGCGATTGTCGATTACGCGATCGATTTTCTGCAGAAACTCATCGACAAATACGGCGCGCAGTACCGGAGGCGCACCGAACTGGTTTCCCTTAAAAAAATCGACGTGCGCGAGGCGGCGCAGCGCAACCTGAAGATGCGGTACGACCGCGACACCGGCTACCTCGGTCATGAGGTCAACGGCAATGTCCTTTTCGATGTTTCCCCCTACGACCGTCTGCTCGTCATACGGAAAAGCGGCGCCTATTCGGTGGTCGACGCACCAGATAAGCTCTTTGTTGACAGGGGAATGCTCCACTGCGGATTCGTGGACAAGGAGCTTGTCTTCAACGTGGTCTACCGCGACGACGCCACCGGTTTTCCCTATATCAAACGGTGCCGGATCGAGCAGTTCATCCTCGGCAAGGGCTATTCGATCGTTCCCGACAACTGCACCGTGCTCAAGCTGACGACCGATTCCGATGCGGTCATCAAGTGCGAATACAAGCCCAAACCCCGGCTCAAGGTGCTCGAAGAGTGCTTCACCATCGTCGACTACCTCGTTAAAGGGGTTAAGGCGGGGGGGGTGCGGCTGGCGAACAAGGAGGTGAGGACGGCGAAGGTGGTGTCGAAGGAGTAGCGCGCTCAAGGCCGGATCGCGGGAAGTATTAATCGAACCCTGCAATAACCGCCGCAATCGCCTCTCCGTCCCGGAAATCCTCGAACCACGTTTTGCATTTTCCCCGCAGTTTCTCCCCGATGCCGATAAACCTCCACCCGAGGTGTTCGCATGCATCGCTGTCCCAGATGCCGTCGCCGAAGTAAAAGATACGTTCGAACGGACCGTTCATTTTCGCAAGGCAATGCCGCATGATCGCGGTACGGTCGTCGTCGTCGTCGCTGCTGCTCATCGGCAGGGCGCTGATCGCGATGTCGGCTGATGCAAGTTTCATAAGCGCGGTAACGCCCCAGCCCCCGGTGGCGATGCCGATGGAAAAGGCGGGCAATCCAGCCAGCAAGTGAAGGAATTCGGGTGAGCCGGAAATTGGTTTGCATACACCCCCACGATCGAAAAATCGCTGCAGCAGCAAACGAAACCGCTGCCGGATTTCGGCAATACGGTTGCGTGTGGGAACGATCCCGTTACGTTCGAGGATCTCGGCAAGGATGCCGACGTCGGTTACTTTACTATATCCGCTCCAGTCACGCGCGATTTTTATGTTTCCCAGCACCTCCCTGACCGCCCGGACGAAATACCGCGCGTCGAGCCGTTCACTGTCGATCAGGGTGCCGTCGATATCGAAGATGATTGCTGTTTTCATGGAGACCCTAGCCCTCATTTACGCAACAGAAAATACACCCGGCGGCGGCTGGAACAAAGCCTCGCCACGAAGGGACGGTTCAGTCCCTGAACGCCTCGTTGATCACCGCCTCAAGTTCCCCGGTCGAGGATGACCTGAAAATCCTGTCGCGCCACGATGACGCGCCCGCCATTCCCTTGATATACCATGAAACGTGTTTTTTCATCTCTTTCGCGGCGCGTCGTTCACCGTAACGATCCCGATGGAGCATGATATGTCGAAGCGCCATTGCACGCCGCTGCGCCACCCCGGGACGGCATACCGGCTCGCCCCGGAGCGCTGCCTTGACCTGGGAAAAAATCCACGGGTTTCCGTACGTTCCCCGTCCGATCATGATACCGTCGCAACCGGTCTGGGCTTTCATGACAAGTGCATCTTCGGCGCAGGTCACGTCGCCGTTGCCGATCACCGGGATTGATAGTGCCGATTTGACCGCGGCAATCCGTTCCCAGAAGGAGTGCCCCGAAAACCCCATTGTTTGCGAACGGGGATGGAGGATGACCGCCGCTGCGCCGCGGCTTTCCGCGCACTGTGCGAATTCGCAATCAACCCACTGGTTTTTAGACCATCCCGAACGTAATTTTACCGTTACCGGGAACGCAACCGCTTCGATGATTGCCCTGATGATCTTTTCGAAACGGTCGAGGTCTTTGAGCAGCGACGCACCGCCGTTTTTTTTAACGACTTTCGCGACCGGACAACCGGCATTAAGGTCGATGAAATCGGGCTGGAAACGCTCGGCGACGATAGCGGCGCTTCGTTTGAATTTTTCAGGATCAGCGCCGAAGAGCTGTATGCCCACCGGCCGTTCAAGAGACTCGAATCGCAGAAGTTCCAGGGTCGCTTCAGCGCCGTAAGCGATGCCGTCGACGCTGACCATTTCAGTGATGACGATGTCCGCGCCGTTCTCCCGGCATAGCGAACGGAAGATTGAATCGCTGACACCGGCCATCGGGGCGGCGATCAAACGGTTGTTTTTGAAATGCATGCGTGTTAAAATAGTTAAAGGGGCCGCCGATTCATCAATATTAGTCAAGGGATTACATAGTTATTGAATGAAAGCGTAGGCAAGGAGCGTTTTATTTCATGAAAATGTTCGAAGAAATTAACTTTACAACAGCGCCGACGGTGATTGCCGCCTGGCCGGGAATGGGTAATGTCGGACTTATCACCGTCGATTATCTCCGGCGGAAACTCGATGGCAAGGTCTTTGCCGAAATCGATATGAGCCCCTTTTTCATCCCCGACTCGATCGTGGTCAAAGACGGCATAGCGCAGCTCCCGGAAATCCCCACA
>JAFGIW010000148.1 GCA_016929415.1 Chitinispirillaceae bacterium
GAAAACCTGCACGCCTATATCCATTACCGGCGGCCGCGGGAGGCTTTTTTAGGGCTGGTCAAGACGAAGATGAAATCGAAGAACGCCGCCTCTTGAGCAAAACCGGGAAGAGGATCGAAAAAGGAGTGATTCGCCTCACTCCGGTTACCGTTCTCTCCGGCAGGCTGAAGAAACGGCGGTGTGATGAAGAGGGCGGGGCCTCTTTCATTTTTTATTGCCTCAGGGCAGGGCAAAATTGATATTAACGTATTCACCTTCATCAGATGACAATATATGCCCGATTTCTTCGACAATCAATTGAAACCTGTTCTGAACGATCCCAAGGAAAAACCGTTGCCGCGACCTCATATTCCCTGCAGGCTTTTCAAGGTTGCACTTGATCTTCAATCCGGAGTCCCTGCCGCTTCATCGTTTGCAGGGGCAATCCGCAACAGGTTCGGTCCCTTGTTCAAGAGCATTGTCTGTATTCAACCCGGCACCCGGTGCCGCCGATGCATGTTGAAAAACAGCTGCATCTACCCGTTTCTTTTTGAGACGCCTTTGCCGCCCGATGCGGCAGGGCTGAAAAAGTACAGGGACATCCCTCGTCCTTTTTCGTTCCGGCCCCGCGGGCGTGACGGCATTGAAACGATGGAGCTGCTGCTTATCGGTAAAGCGGTGGAGATGCTCCCTTTTTTCATTTACACCCTCAACGAACTCGGTAAGAAGGGGCTGGGGAAACAGAAAACCACCTTTACCGTCGCGACAGTGCGTCTGGAAGGGAATGAACCTGTTTACCGGGCGCAGCAACCGGATGAATGTGGGCGTGTCTTGCCGCGCATTCTTGAGGTCGCTCCCGGAGATCCCCTGTACGGTTCGGCGGTTCTCAATTTCAAAACTCCGCTGGTGATACGAAAAAAGGCGGCCATAGTATCATCCTTTGAATCATATCCGTTTTTTACCGCATTGCTTCGACGCATCGTTGATGTGAACGCCTTCTACGGAGTCGATCCCGCATGCGCCGTCGACGAGCAGCCGTGGCTTGACGCGGCAAAATCCATAGTGTATGAGACGGAAACGGACACCCCTGAGCAGCACGACCCGCAGACTGCGAAGGCGGGCTCTCCGGGCATCACCGGCATTGCCAAACTGACGGGAGACATCGGAACCCTTATGCCGCTTATCAAGGCGGGCGAGGTGCTGGGCGTCGGGAAAAAAACGGCGTTCGGGTACGGGGAGTATGAGGTGGGGAAGGAGTGAGGGGCAGGGGGAGTGACCGGACAGTGAAGCGGCCGCTCAGCGCCACTCGTGTTTCGGATAACGACGCGACAGGGCTTTTTTAATGCCGGGGTAGTGCACGTCCCAGAAACGGCCGAGGTCGTCGGTGATCTGTACGGGCCGGTTGTTGGGAGCAAGGATTTCGATGAGAATCGCGGCTTTACCCTCCGCGATCTTCGGCGTCGCGCGCAGATTATAAAGGTCCTGTATCCTTGCCCTGCCGCGCGGGGCCGAGCCTGGTTCGTAGCTGAGCGCCATTTTCCTCCCCGAGGGCAGCACGATCGCCTGAGGCGCCATTGCATCGATGAAATCAAGCTGCGCACGGTCGAACAGCCCGCGCAGGACGGGAATGACCGGCTTGTCTTTTACGCGCTCGTACCTGCTTTCCCCTTCGCAGAGTCTGCGCACCGCCGAACGGCGGTCATCATCTGTAAAGCAAGGCAGCCGGCGCCCGGGAAAAAGGCGCGCGACCCACTGCACCCGCCTGATCCACGCTTCAACACCCTGGTCCCACGAATGCAGTTTCAGCCCTTTGGAGATGACGGCATCGGCGAGCAGCGCGGCGGCGTGCCGTGTGTCCACCTCCGCGCCGGTTTTCCTGGAGAGCGGCACTCCCAGGCAAAGGATTCGCGTCTGTTGTTCAACCGCCCCGGCCGCGGGGTTCCATTCGAGGGAAGACAGCGTGGTCCATGCATGCGGGAAGTCCTCGTGGAGCCACTCTTCCTTGATTTCGGTAGCCAGGGTGAGTATGGTCTTCAGTCCGGCCTTCGGAGTTTTTATTTCCCTGATATCCGTTGCCGCAAGGAGCCGTGCGGTTCGCGCAAGGCTCTCCTTCGCGAGTTCGCCCCGCCGCCCTTCACGCAGCGCGCAGAAAAGCGTTCCCTTGTCGAGGCGAACCGCGAGATGGTCGGGAAAAGCCGTCAACAGGCTTCGGGCAAGTGCTTCGGGGGCATTGTCCGCATCGCGCGTCGACATGCCGGAGCGGCGGCAATAATGCAGAAACAGCGCCTGTGTTCGGAAAATGGCCTGAGCCGCGGACGCATTTACCGCGAATCGGGTGCAGATCGCAGGATCGAATCCGCTCATGCGGACTTTTTCCAGTAAGCAATAGTGTCCATACAGGTCCGAGGCGATTTCCCGGCGACAGGCGGAATCGGGGTACTCGGGTTTTCCGGAAATTGCCGGGCGTTCGGAAAGAAGCGCCGCCGTAAACGTCGCCGGACGGACTGCCCCCCGTTTTCCCGCCTCCAGAAGCAGGCGGGCCAGCCGGGGGTGCATGGGAAACCTGCACAGGACCTTTCCGGTTTCGGTCAGATCGCCTCCGGGTGTCAATGCGCCCAGTAAACGGAGAAGCGCATGAGCGGACTGCAACGCTGAGGGATCGGGTGCCTCAAACCAGGGGAAGTCGTCCGTTGCATCATATCCCAGCAGGCGCAATTGCAGAAGCGTTTCCGTCAGATCGACGCGTGCGACTTCGGGAGCGGTCCGCATGCCGCGTCCCGCATGCTGCGGCATGCTCCAGAGCCGGATGCATACGCCCGGCGCCTCCCTTCCGGCGCGGCCCGCCCGCTGGTCCGCGCAATCCCGGCTTATGGGTTCGACAAAAAGCGTGTTGAACCCCCGCGCGGGATCGTATCGATTGACTCGTGCCAATCCGCTGTCGACGACATGGCGTACGCCGGGTATGGTGAGGGATGTTTCGGCGATGTTCGTCGAAACGATGATTTTCCGACGCGATACTTTTTCCATTACCTGCCGCTGCCTGTTCGGGGGCAGGTCCCCGTAGAGCGGTACGATGCTTATCGGTTCTCCGCGGACGGTCTGGTCGATCGCCCGCATGGAACGCCTGATTTCGTAGGCGCCCGGCATGAAGACGAGGATGTCGCCCTCCTCGCCCCCGGCGACGAGCGAACGGACGGCGTCGGCGGCGGTGTCCCACGGCGGCGCCGCCTTCGGCGCGGAAACATAGCGTATGTCAATAGGATGGGCCCGCCCCGGGCAGTCGATCACGTCGGCGTCTCCCAGGTACTGCGCAACCGGTGTCGTGTCGATCGTGGCGGACATCACGATAAGGCGCAGATCCGGCCTGCGCGTCCTGCGCAGGTGGGCGGCAAGCGCCAGACCGATGTCGGTGGCAAGATTGCGTTCGTGGAACTCGTCGAAAATAATCACTGAAACGCCCGCAAGCTCCCTGTTGGAGAGGAGCATTCGCGGGAGAATGCCTTCGGTGATGAAGCATGCGCGGGTTGCGTCCGAAAAGAGCGTCTCGAAGCGTGTCTGAAACCCGATTTCAGCGCCCACCTCCACGCCCCGTTCTTCGGCGACCCTCGCCGCGAGCATCCGGGCCGCCAGCCTGCGCGGCTGCAGAATAAGGATGCGGCCTTCGAATACGCCGGCATCCAGAAGGAATTGCGGGACCTGGGTTGATTTTCCCGAACCCGTGGGAGCCTTGACGATCAGGCTTTTCCCGCGTTCAAGCGAATCGATGATCCGGCTGCGGTAGTCAAAAACGGGAAGGATGGACATTATCGAACAACTTTTTCCGGGGAAATTCACTAATAACGCAGTGCATGGGACCGAACATTCTTTAAAATCAGTTTCGTGAGGTGACCCCTAATATACACCATTAATAGTCATAATGGTAGGGGTGCTGCGGGCTATGGATTTATTCTTCAGACCACAGCGGCCTCTACCGTTGAAGGCCACGGCTACTTAACGCAATAAAACACCGTTTGTCGGTTTCGTAAGTTATGGGGTCTCGTCAGCAGACCGGAAGGTATATCGTGAAGGTGCTGCCGGATCCTTTTGTTGAATCAACCTTAATGGATCCTTCGTTCAGTTTGAGCAGCATATTGGACAGATGCAGACCCACGCCGGTGCCGTCGCGCTTGGTGGTGTATTTGAAGCGGAAAATGTTCTCGCGCACGCTTTCGTCCATGCCGATGCCGTTGTCCGATATTTTAAGGGCGATCTGTCCGGTGTCGGACACGGTACACGAAATAGTGATGATCCCGCCTTCGGCGGGTTTCCTTTCACCGATGGCTTCCACGGCATTGCGAATGATATTGATGAGCACCTGCACCAGCATCCGGCGATCCGCCTTCACGAGAGCGCCCCCGGCCTGATCAAGCTCCATTATCAACTTGATTTCGCCCGAGAGGTGCCGGGTCTGCGCTACAGCCTCGTCCACGAGCGATCCCACGGCTTCGGGTTTGCGCACGGCCATGGCGCCGATATCGAGCTGGCGTGTTGTTTCCAACACCGAATTCAAGCTCTTAATACCCGTGCGCAGCGAGTCCAGATATTGCTCGATCTTGGGATCTCCGGCGCTTGCGCCTTTTTTCTCCTTCACCATCGTGATGAGGGAATCGGCCGCGGAGATGACGGCCATCGGGTTGCGGATCTCGTGCAGGATGATATCCTTGATTCTGGAGACCTGCCGGACCCTCGCTTCCAGCTCCTGCGACATGTTTTCCAGGATTGCCTCATACTGGCGGCGGGAGATCCAGTGATCGACCTTTTCCTTGAGGATTTTAATATTATACGGCTTTGTGATGTAATCCGTGGCGCCCAGACTGAATCCCCTGAGTTGATCCTGCTCGCTCATCAGCGCGGTGACGAAAATCATCGGGATGCACTTCCACTCCCCGTTTTCCATCACCTTCCTGCAAAAATCAAACCCGCTCATGCCGGGCATCATGATGTCCGATAATATCAGCGATATCTTGCCTGTGCAGGCTTTCAATTTGTCGAGCGCCTCGAAAGCATCGCGGCCCAGTATCAGATTATAATCATGCCTGAGCGCCTCGATCACCACCTTCATCATGCCGGGATTATCTTCCACGATAAGCACCGTGGGCTGGGAAGGACTCATATTCTCGAACATTTCGATGTTCCCGGCAAAGCTCATCCTGGCGAGGTCGTCGATGCCCATGCTCTGCTGGTACTCGAACTTGCGGCGCCGCTCGTCCGCGCGCCGGTCGCGGCCCGAACGTCGATGCGTCTGGCGGCGATCTTCACCCTCGAACGGTTCGTTCCTGACCGGCACGGTCTGGTCGACATGCAGCGGCAGCACGAACCGAAACGAGGTTCCCTGACCCTCGCGTGAATCCACGGCGACGGTGCCGCCGTGCATCTCGGTGTTCTTTTTGACAATATATAATCCGAGCCCCATGCCGCCATGCCGCTTGGACAGCACATCGTCGGCCTGGAACATGCGATCGAATATTTTTACCTGTTTTTCCTCGGAGATTCCCACTCCCGTGTCCGCCACCTCGGTTACCACCCGCTCTCCGTCCGTGGCAACAGTCACCGTGATCGTCCCCCCCTCATTGGTGAATTTGAAGGCGTTCTGTATAAGGTTGGTCAGCACTTCCTCAATCCGGATGATATCCACGTTCACCACCAGCGGCTTGTCCGGACAGTTGAGCGTATAGGCGATCTTCTCCTCCTGCGCCTTGGGCGCAAAGAGCGGGAACAGGTTCTGCACCACACCGCAGTAATTGTAATTCTGCAGATCAAGCTTCACCGTCGGATCGTCGATGTTTGAAATCTCAATGATCCGGTCCACGTGGTTCGCAAGCTGGAACGCCGCCTGCTGCACCTGCCGCGCCTGTTCCATGATTTGCGGCTGTTGCTCCCCGAGCGTTTCCATGATGAGGTCCACATTGCCGATCACTATCGACAGCGGCGTCTTGAGTTCGTGGGTGATGTTGGCGATGAATTCGCGCTTGTATTTGTCGCGCTCCTCGAGTTCCTTGGCCTGGCGGGAGATGGTGAGGCGGTTGACGATTTCAGTTTGGCGAATACCGCTTTGAAGTTTTGAAGCCACTGCAGAAACAATTATTGTAAAAATCTGAAACTGATTGTTATTAATAAAAATTTTAATATCAATGTTATTTAAATCAAAAAAAAGTATTGGTAACAAGTATGCTCCATCCTACTTTCCGCACAAATAAAATATCCGACTTGTCTAATTTCGCACTAATCAATAAACGGGACCACCCCAATACTTGCGTTCGGA
>JAFGIW010000149.1 GCA_016929415.1 Chitinispirillaceae bacterium
CAAAGAGTTTTGATGCTGACCTGCAAATGGAGTTGCCCTTATGATTTTTTGGGATAAGTCCAGTAAAAATATTATTTTTTATCCGGCTTAAAGTGTCCGGGGGGGGGGCGCTTCTGTCTGCACCATTAATCTGCCGTGATACGGGTATGTCCGCACTACCGGGAAGCTGATGTAACCGACGGTCGACTTATTTTCCGGAATGCAGTGCCTGATCTAAAAAAAAATACATCAGTTCACCACCCGGCCATCTGCTCATATCCGTCAAGTGAATCGATATGGATAACACGACGTGTCGGGGCATAAAATAAAGCGGGCCGGTTTTCACGATCGAGAAAAAGGGCGCCGGCAATGGGGTTTGAGCAGTTTGCGGGAAGCTTCCAGACTCCTTCCGCGGTTACTTTATAAATGCAACTCTCGCACGTGCACATTTCGTGAAGGTACCAGGCATCACCGGTTTTCACTGCCCTGTCGATCTCCGACGGTATGGATACAAGAACCGCAAGGCTGTCGTTCTCAAGAATCTCGCAGATCGAATAGCGGTATTCATTTGAAGAATAGATCCCGCAGAAGGCGAAAAAACGTTTTCCGATGCGAACGACATCATATATGGATAGCGGGTCCCCGGTTATTTCGACTTCCGTTTCATCGCCGTTTGACAAATAAAAATGACGGTTGTCGGAACTCCCGAAAAAGCGGGACGATGTAAAGACGTGCAGCGTATCCGTTTCCGGAACGATACCCGCCACATCACCTTCCGCATAAATGCGCGCGACGACTTCGGATGAGCTGCCGTCCCACACTCTGATGTAATTCAGATCTGAATTAAATTCATAAGTTGAAAAATAGATGCGGCCATTCACGCATACCGGCACGGAAAAATACGTATAATAAATCCTCTCGTTTTCATAAAAATCGAATGATTGCAGCGTATCCGAACCATTATACAGCACATACGCTTCATAGGTGCTCAGCAGAAGGATATTGTCGCTTGTGTCGATACCCATTGCATGTATCGACACAACTTCGCCCGGAGTATCGGCCGGGGGGCGATTGGCGGCGAAATCAGCGGTATCGAGCCGATAGAAATCATACTCCGAAGCGCCGTAGAGTTCTCCGTCGCTTTTACGGACGAAGAATTCCATATTTACGTAGTTGTTCCTGATGACGGATTCCCCGTTGTCACCCCAGGGTATATCCGCGGGGTTTCTAACGCAATGCAGGGGCGTCAGAAAGATCATAACCATTGAGAGCGTAACGAATCGTATCTGTTTAGAAATCATAGTTCACCCGCAGTGAGACGCCTTCATCGACTTTTCTTACATACCAGCCGGGGCAGTAGTCATTAATGTGCTTGAAGCATTTGATCTTTAAAGAAAAATGGTCTTCAAGGAAAATGTCGGTTTCAAGTTCGAATCTATCCGGTGTATCATAGGGTGCGGCAATATAGACCGGGATCTCGGAAATTGAGGCATGGGCCACGATGAAGTCGGTAATAAAAAAGTATGCTCCGATCGTACCGTCGAAACGAAGCGGGTTGTTGGAACAATCATAACGGGGACCTATACCGAGCTCGATAAAGAGGCGCGAAACAACCGGCAGCGTCCATTCGAGTTCCAGTGGATTCATAAAATCCAGATCGATCGTGAGCGCCTGATACGGGTTCGGATCAGAATATCTGTCGGAATTGCTGTTTAGGTAGTAATAATAGTAGAGATCGGCATCGGCCCTGAGTTTCACTTCGAAGCCTTTGAAGAGCAGGGGCATCTGTTCCGAAAAGGTTTCATACGCTTTGAAAAGAGCAAACGCCTGCAGCTGAACCGAATCGACTGCGGAGTCTCCGGATACGATCTTCTCAAGCTGCCGCATAACGTATTTATCGGGACGGTCGTGGTTGACCCGGAATGATTCTAAAGATCCGCAGAGCTGCGCCAGTTTCATCAGTGTCGTATCCGAAAGATCGGATCGAAGAGCACCCGCTTTTTTCAGTTTTCGTTCGATTTCGAACGCTTTGTATATCGGCGCTACCGGAAGCCTTTTTCCGTATCCGACGGCAGGCCGTAGGCCAATTCCACCCCCCGCATTGCGTGATCGGGCAGTATTCATATACGTTGAATCGGAGTACCTGTCCACGTTATGAGTGAAATGGCGGTCCCTGTAATATACGCCTGATACGTCCGCATTGGTGTTCAGTTCAAGGAAAAGAAGTTTGTGAAGAAACGATAAACGGGAATAGCGACGAATGGCGCCCGAGTACTTGATCGATCCGCAAGCCTTCCAATATTCATCAGAAGATGTAGAATTGAAACCGGTGAGGCTGTTGTCGGTGACCTCGGATCTCCTGTCGATAGCCCCACTTAGCGACAACATCAGTTTTTGATCCGACTGTTTTGTTGAACTGCTCCGGAGGCGTCGACCGGTAAAACCAAGAGTGTCTGAAAAATCCAAATAGTAGGACTGATAACCTGACCCCTCCCTAGAGACGGTTGAATAGCGCGGTTTTTCCTCCCGAGTCTGACCTGAATATTCAATGTCGGCAAAAATATCCCGATCACTCGCACGGTAATCAGGTTGATCGTACTGCCGCAGCAGCCGGTGAAAACGGAAGATGCTGTTTCGTTCAATACCGTCGACCGGAAGAACAGTGAGAATAAGCAGAAACGGAGTAAGACTTTTTATTGCCATCGTGAAACCTGTTTAGGAGATACAATTACTGATCCCGCAACGTATGATCGGTTAGAGACTATCGAGTATTTAATATGCAAAATAATTTCGGGTGTTCTATTAAATACCCGTCGAGTTGTATTTTAGAAAGTAGTTCCGGGGGCGCCGCTGCCAGCCTAACCCACCTCATCGGACGTCAGCGGCCAGGAGTCGTCATTATCCTCTTTTTCAGGGAATTCTTCGTTGTCGTTTAATTGAACGATCGTCTCTTTAATGATGGAATCGGCATGCAGCTCAAGATATTCACAGACGTCATCGGCATCGGCATTCCGGTTTTCGTTCAGAAAATCGACAACCGCTATTCCCGCCGACATGATTATGTTGTGAACGAGGTTCTCATCATATAATCTGCAGTGCATACTTCCCATGAATACCCCTTGAAATGGGAAAATGTTGGAATATAGCATCATTATACCCTCCTATGGACGGAAGGTCAATGCATTCCCGTGCTGTTTCGGGCATTTTGATACGTTTTTCACTCGATGCCCGGGATGATTTCCTACCGGCTATTCCGACGGGAAATAACGATTTATCCGGGCGAGAGACTATATTTAATGAAGGCTTCGGCGAGGGGTGTGCTGTTTAAATTTGAGATCATGTTCTATAATTAAACACCTTTTTAATAAAAAATTACCTGGAACTGTTGATCAGCAGTTATTTTCAATATCATTCTTCTGGTATAAGATTTGCAATATACAACGGAATTCAGTGAACTCTTTATTTTTACATACTCATCATTAACATGGGAGGAATTTGTATGAATGTCAAGCCGCTTGAAGACCGGGTCATTATCAGACCGATGGAAGCCGATGAGAAAACCTCAGGGGGAATCATTATTCCCGATAATGCCAAAGAGAAGCCTCAGAAGGGTGAAGTGATCGCCGTCGGGCCGGGTAAAGTAACCGACAAAGGTCAGAAAGTCACAATGACCCTGAAAAAAGGCGATAAGGTACTCTACGGCAAGTACAGCGGTACCGAGGTCACCGTTGATGGAACCGACTATCTTATTGTTCGGGAGAGCGATGTGCTGGCGATAATGTAACCGATCGAATTCATCGAATCACAAATTAACTATAAGTAAATGAAAGGGGAAACAGGTATGTCAGCAAAGATGGTTGCGTTTGATATATCCGCACGGGAAAAACTGCTCAAGGGAGTCGATAGACTGGCCAACGCGGTAAAGGTAACACTCGGTCCGCGAGGGCGCAATGTCGTCATCGAGAAAAGCTGGGGTTCTCCAACGGTCACCAAAGACGGCGTCACCGTCGCGAAAGAGGTTGAACTGGAAGACAAGTTCGAAAATATGGGCGCAAAACTGGTCAAGGAGGTGGCGTCGAAGACTTCCGATGTGGCGGGTGACGGGACGACCACCGCAACGGTTCTTGCGCAGGTCATTGCCCATCTCGGGATTAAGAATGTTACGGCCGGATCGGATCCGATGGCATTGAAACGCGGTATTGATAAAGCGGTAAAAGCGGTCATCGAGCAGCTTAAAAAAGACTCGCGTCCGGTCAAAGGGAAAAAAGAGATCGCCCAGGTCGGAGCCATTTCCGCCAATAATGACAATACTATCGGTGATCTGCTCTCCGACGCGATGGACAAGGTCGGCAAGGACGGCGTCATTACCGTGGAAGAGGCGAAATCGATGGACACCACGCTTGAAGTCGTTGAAGGCATGCAGTTCGATCGCGGGTACGTATCACCCTATTTCGTGACCAACGCCGAGGCGATGGAGTGCGTGCTCGAGGAGCCGATGATCCTCATTCACGATAAGAAAATCAGCGCAATGAAAGACCTGCTGCCGGTTCTGGAAAAAGTCGCTCAGATGGGCAAGAATTTTCTCATTATCGCCGAAGAGGTTGAAGGTGAAGCGCTGGCGACGCTGGTGGTCAATAAACTGCGCGGCACCCTCAAGGTGGCGGCCGTGAAGGCTCCCGGTTTCGGCGACCGCCGCAAGGCGATGCTCGAAGATATCGCCGTGCTCACCGGCGGTATCGTGATTTCCGAGGAGGCGGGGTTCAAACTTGAGAACACGACGTTCGATTCCCTCGGGAAGGCGAAACGGATCGTGATCGACAAAGACAATACCACCATCGTCGAAGGCGCCGGGAAACCCGATGACATCAAGGGCCGGATCAATGTCATACGTAAACAGATCGATGAAACGACCTCCGATTACGATCGCGAAAAACTGCAGGAACGTCTGGCGAAACTCGCAGGCGGTGTCGCCGTGCTGAAGATCGGCGCCGCCACCGAGACGGAGATGAAGGAGAAAAAGGCGCGTGTGGAAGACGCTTTGCATGCGACACGCGCCGCGGTCGAAGAGGGCGTCGTGGCGGGAGGCGGCGTCGCCCTGCTGCGCGCTTCGACCGCACTCGACAGGCTGAAACTGGAAGGGGACGAAGCCATCGGGGGGGATATCATCCGACGCGCATGTGAAGAACCGCTGCGGCTGATCGTGAGTAACGCAGGTCAGGAGGCCTCGGTGATCGCCAATGAGATAAAGAATAAAAAGGGGGCATACGGATATAATGCCTATACCGACAAATTCGAGGATCTCATTGAATCCGGTGTTATCGATCCGACCAAAGTGACGCGCAACGCACTGGAGAATGCCTCGAGCATCGCGGGGCTGGTACTCACGACCGAATGTATCGTTACCGATATACCGGAGAAAAAAGAGAAGGCGCCGGCGGGTGGAGGCGGTATGCCCGGCGGCGGTATGGATGATTACTGATCATGCGCAGAGAAGTTCAAGGAACGGAGGGGAAACGGTCGCGGGATCGTTTCCCCTTTTTTCAGTGCATGCGTTCGCTGCTTTTCACGCTGAAACACCTTTTAATTCAATCCCGGACAAATATTTGTTCTCAAGAATTAAAATAGTTCTTTGAATTGCGCATGGCACAACCTATCTTACATATCGTTTACAGGGTCCTATCAGGGGACCGAAGTTTTCCATTTTTTTAAAAGAGGTTTTGCAGTATGCCAACAGGTGTTGTTAAGTGGTTCAATGAGGCCAAAGGTTACGGATTCATCTCTCCGGATGATGGATCCCGCGATGTGTTTGTCCATTTTTCCGCTATTCAGTCGAATGGCTTCAAGAAGCTCGAAGAAGGACAGAAGGTGCAGTTTGAAGTCGTTGACGGCGCAAAAGGTCCCAACGCTCAGAATGTCATTCCCACGTAAAAACCTTTGATCTGAAATATCGGTAAAAGGCTTGCGATTGACGCAAGCCTTTTTTTTTGAACCCGGCCGGGTGCACTTGGCGTATGATATAATCAGATGCCGATGTTGCTGAGCACCTGACCGATATTGTTTATAATCCCGATCAGTGTCGGGTGAGATACCTCGAAGCGTCTGACTGAAAGCGACAGACCGTTGAGGGTGTGTTCCAGAAGTTCGGTGTCCGGTTCCGATCGGACCGCTTCCCGCACCGACGATTCGGCGTATGATGCGATACTCCCCGCATGTTCATGATGGGTTTTACCCAGTTCCCCGACCTCCTTTTTCAGGTCGGCGACGAGGTGGAGCAATTCGGCTTTTCGTTCACCGGTGAGTATGCCGGTGTCGGTAACGGTTTTTTCGATCCGCTTGATGGTTTCATCGATCATGGTCGTTTCCTTGTGAGGTCATGTAGAAAGCTGATGTATTGACAGTTGCAATTGCCCTGTTCAGTTGTTCCGCTTCAGCGGTTTATACCTGACGCGTCTCGGCTGATCGGCATCGATTCCGAGGCGCACGCGGCGTGACTCCTCGTATGAGGCATAGTTTCCTTCATGCCAGACGACGGTGCTGTTGCCCTCGAATGCCAGGATATGCGTCGCGATCCTGTCGAGGAACCAGCGGTCGTGGCTCACGACGACGACACAGCCGGAGAAATCGGTGATGGCCTGTTCGAGCGACTGCAGTGTTTCGACATCGAGATCATTGGTCGGTTCGTCGAGCAGGAGAAGGTTGCCGCCGCGCTGAAGCAGTTTTGCAAGGTGCACACGGTTCCGCTCGCCGCCCGACAGTTCGGCGACCGGCTTCTGCTGGTCGGAACCGGAGAAATTGAATTTACCGACATACGCGCGTGCGTTGATTTCGGCTTTCCCGAGAAGGATCGTGTCGTCGCCGCCGGTGATCTCCTCGAAAACGGTGTGCGTTCCGTCGAGCGCGTCGCGGGTCTGGTCGACATAGCTCAGCTGGACGGTTTCGCCGATGGTAAGGGCGCCGGCGTCGGGTTGTTCCTGGCGGGTGATGAGCCGCAGCAGCGTCGTCTTTCCGGTGCCGTTCGCGCCGATGATCCCCACGATACCGGCACGCGGAAGCGAAAAGTCAAGGTTCTCGAAGAGCAGGCGGTCGCCGTATGCTTTTGTCAATTTTCCGGCGATGATGACGACATCGCCCAGGCGCGGTCCGTGCGGGATGACGATGCTCGCCGTGGTGATTTTTTCGGGGGCCGTCTGATTGCGCAGCTCGTCGTAAGCGGCCAGACGCGCCTTACCCTTCGCCTGACGCGCTTTCTGTGAAAGCCTGACCCAGTCCAGCTCGCGCTTGAGACGCCGCCGCCGTGCGCTTTCCTCACGCTCCTCCTGGCCGAGACGGGTCGTTTTCTGATCGAGCCATGAGCTGTAATTGCCCTTCCACGGTATTCCGCGGCTGCGGTCGATTTCCAGGATCCACGCGACCACGTTGTCAAGAAAATAACGGTCGTGGGTCACGAGAATCACCGATCCCGTATATTCGCGGAGATGGCGTTCGAGCCAGGAAACCGATTCGGCGTCAAGGTGGTTGGTCGGTTCGTCGAGCAGGAGAAGATCCGGCCGCTGAAGGAGCAGTTTACACAGGGCCACACGTCTCCGTTCGCCGCCTGAGAGTGTCGCGACGTTCGCGTCGCCGGGGGGCAGGCGTAATGCGACCATCGCGATTTCGAGATGACGGTCGAGGTCCCACGCATCGACGATGTCGATTTTGTCTTGAAGGGCGGCCTGCCGTTCGAGCAGTTTCTCCATCTCAACGTCGGTCAGCGTTTCGGAGAACTTTGTCGATACGGTATCGAATTCCTCGAGCAAACGGCGGGTGGGAGCGACGGCAAGCGCGATATTGCCGCGTACATCAAGCGTTTCGTCGAGCCGCGGTTCCTGCGGCAGATAGCCGACCGTGCGTCCTTTCTCGATCCAGGCCTCGCCCTGAAATTCCGTGTCGATACCGGCCATGATTTTCATCAACGTGCTTTTTCCCGATCCGTTGGTACCGATGATGCCGATTTTTGCACCGTAATAGAAAGAAAGTGAAATGTCTTTGAGAACCTCCCTTTTCGGAGGATATATTTTCGTAAGTCCATGCATGTAATAAATGAATTTTTCGGCCATGTTCGCTCCGTAATCGCAGACGATTATTTCATCTGTGCTCTGATCACCTGGATTTCGGGTGAGTCGGGGCACTGTTCAAGCGCTTTTTTCCATACCATCGTTTTGGACTTGGCTTTGTTCTGCTTTTCATAGGCAAGGCCCAGCTTGTACAACGCAACGCAGAATTTCGCTCCCTGAGGGTATTTTTTTACATACGCGATATAATCCACTTCGGCGGCGTTATATGCCCGTTTGGCATAGTTACATTCCGCAACCCAGTATTCGGCTTCGGCGGCCAGCGGGGAATCGGGGAACTGCGAAAAAAGGTCCTTGAATCCGTTGATGGCGATACCGTATCGCCCGGCGTTGAAATCGCTCATCGCGATCTGGAACAGTTTTTCGATTTCCGCGGTGCGCGAGTTTTGCGACATCGAGTCGGAGATGAGTTTCGCCTCAAGTTTTTTCCTGAAATCGGCGGTCTGTTCGTCGATTTTTGACAGGCGGAACTGGTTCTCGCTGAGGTTGGAGGTGATTTCGGACACCTTCCGGTCGAGTTCGCCGAAACGCAGTTGCTGGTCGGCGCGGATCAGGCGAACGATTTCAGTCTGGGTCTTCTGTTCTTCGTACATCGTTTTCTGCAGCGCCATCAGATCGGTACGAAGCGAATCGACGTGCTGCTGCACGGCACGCAGTTCCTGTGTCCGCAGCATTGTTATGTTGGAACAGCCGGCGCCGGAAACAATCAGCGCCGCACCGACGGAAAGAATGCCATAGTGTCGCAACATCATGGAAGCCCCCTTGGAAATATTAGAAATCGGACCAGTCGGGCATTTTCACATCCCCCGTCGAGGTAATGCGCCGTACCCGGCTGCCGTTGGGTTTCATGACATACAGGTCGTTACGGCCGCCGTAGCTATTTACAAAGGCAATAAGCGCGCCGTCGGGCGACCAGGTCGGATATTCGTTGTTGCCGTTGAGCGAGGTGATCTGCGCCGGGTCCGATCCGTCGGGACCGGTCATCCAGATATCGAACTTGCCGCGTTCCGCCATCGACATGTAGGCGATACGGTCTCCTTTGGGCGACCAGGCGGGGGAATCGGTATATTTGCTGTTGAACGTGACGCGGCGCTGATTGGCGCCGTCGGCATCCATAACGTACATCTGGGGGCTTCCGGAACGGTCGGAGGTAAAGGCGATCTGGTAGCCGTTGGGCGACCACGACGGCGACGTGTCGACGCCGTAATGCATCGTCAGCTGGCGGGTATTGCTTGCATCGGGGTTGCAGGTGTAAATATCGAGGTTGCCTTTTTTCGAAGAAGCGTAGGCGATGGTCCCGTCGATGGGTGAGACGTCGGGAGACGACTCGATGCCTTTGCTGTAAATGAACAGCTTCGACGCGCCGCTGTAAATCGATCCGCGGAACAGGTCGGGATTTCCCTTCTGGTAGGAGGTCCAGATGACGGTGCTTTTGTCGCTGAAAACGGGAAAAATATTAATGATAGTATTATTGGTAAGATTGGCCTGATTGAAGCCGTCGAAATCCATGATGGCGATGTTTTTTTTCTTGCCCTCGGTTCTCACGAAGAGAAAGCGGCTCTCGAAAATGCCCCGGTCGCCGAAAAGCATTTCGACGATTTCGTTCGAATAGCGATGGGCCATGCTGCGAAGAAATTTCAATTCTCCTTTGTACTTTTTGCCGATAATAAGTTCGCGGTTTGCCGCGTCGCGCAGGAAGCATTCGATAACGACCTTCTTGTCGGAGACCGTATACTCGCCGTCGATGTAGATGCCGATTCCCGAGTCGACGAAGGTTGCACTGTCGAATGACGGTTTTTTAACTACAATAAACCGGCCGCAGAAATCGAGATCCGCGGCGATCACCTCCCCGGGCAGGTCCTTGTTGAGGATATTCTTATTTTTTGGCGTAAAATCGATAACGCCGATGGGGATGCTGTCGAACTTCGAAGCGTACACCTCAAGATCGAACTGCTCCGCAAAGATAAACGTGCTGTATCCTGCTGCAAGTAGTATCGGTAGAAAGGTAGGTTTCATGGCTATTTCCTGGTGGGGATAAGGGTACAATTCAGATCGAGCCGGTTGTCGGCAAATCCGGGGGGAAGTTTACCGAACGGCGCGGCAAGTTTGACGGCGCGGAGCGCGAGGTTGTCCAACATACCGTTGCCTGAACTGGAATGAATGGAGGGGTCGGAGATCGAGCCGTCCTGATGTATGGTAAAGGAGACGATCACCTTGACGGTTCTGTTTTCCGAGCCGGGGTTCCAGTACCGTTCGAGTTTCTGCTGCACATTGTTAAGATACCAGTGATATTTGAAATTGCCGACGGCAGCCACTTGAGCCGGGGCCGGTATCTCATCCAGGATCGAGGCGAGTTCATCGAGATTTTCATGGATGGGCCTTGCCGCGTCCTTTTCTTTCCGCGCTTCCCGCCTGTTCCGGGGCGCGTTGGGATCGGGTAATTGACGCGGCTGCGCTTTCGTTTCCTGTTGCGGCATACGCTGCTTCCGCGCTTCAGCGGTTACCGGTACGCGCCGCGCGGGGGACGGGCGGAGGGGAGAGGCCACCAGTTGAAAGGTTTTGGGGCGTTCAAACCGCCGGCTGTTGTAAAAAATCCTGCTTAACAGCGGAATGACCACCAGAAAAAGCACATGAAAAAGGATCGATACGGTAAGTACCGCCGGGGTAGGTACCCGTTTGAAAGTCTCCCTTTCGAAAAGCGGCATCGTCTGATACGTCATCACAAGCCGCCCGCTTTGTCCAGCGGAAGAGTGAGGAACCCGAGTTTCACCACGCCGGCGTTCTGCAATTCCGAGATGATCCTGATGACCATGCCGTACGGGACCTTCTTGTCGGCATTGACGAAAACGGGAATGTCGGTTCGGTTGATGAATACCTCTTTAAACTCGCGTCTGAAGTCGAGGAGCGAAACTTTCTGCTGATCGATGTAAATTTCGTTGCGGCCGTTGATCGAGACCTGGATCGACTGGTTGGATTCCACGTTGTCCGATTCGGTTTTCGGGAGATCGACCTGGACGCCCTGCGTCATCATCGGTGCGGTGATCATGAAAATGATCAGGATCGAAAAAACGACATCAATCAAATTCGTCAGATTGACATCGCTGATGATATGTTTTCGACGGCGTTTTCTTGTACTCATATTCCCGGTTTCCACCACTTCAGTGATGACGATATTTCAATTCGATGAAACGTGACAGTTCTACTCCCGCGCAGCGGAGCCCCGTGAGGCGCTCCGCTCCGAATAAAGCAGGTTGAAAAGTTCACGCTTCAACCGGATCAGGACCTGCTCTTTGAATTCATCCATATCGTTTTCAATCTGTTCGGTGCGGTTGGTGAAATAGTTGTAAAAGAAGAGGGCGGGAATTGCAACAATCAATCCGATGATCGTGGTGATGAGCGCTTCGGCAATTCCGGGCGCGACAACAGGAAGACTGGCGGAACCCTGATTGCCGATCTCGTAGAAAGAGTTCATGATTCCCCATACGGTTCCTAAAAGTCCCAGAAACGGGGCGACGCTGCTCATCATCGCCAGCAGGAAGACTCCACGGCTGAAGGGATCAACCAAAGCCAGAAAACCGTTTTCGAGACTGTCTGCCGCTATGGTAAACTGGTTTTGCAGAAAAAACGACCAGTCTTTAACCCCCGTATGCGAATGTGCATCTTCGAGGATCCGTCGATACTCTCCTGCGCCGATTTTTCCCAGTTGCGCCATGGGTGAGTACAACTCTTTCGGGGTCAGCTTTTCTACATCGGAAAGCCGGGACAATCCGGTATATTTTTTTTTAAAAAACCTGTTTCCGCGCGCTACTTGTGCAATAATAAAAAACCGGTTGAATATGATTCCCCATGTTGCAAATGAGCAGAGCAACAGTAAGATGACAATAAGGCGACCCGCCCACCCTGAACGGAGCATCATATCCAGCACGGGAATATTCATGCGACAGTCCTTTCGACGTTTCCGGGTAATCGGTTGATTTTAAAGCGATTGTTTGCTACCGATCCATGAAGCGCCGGCAGTCGTGCGAACATCGCGGGATGTATTTCCGGATAAGAAATTGTTTCCTGTAATTCCATAATGATTATAAAAACTACTTCCTGATAGGATGGCAAGTCAATCAACGTATCAGGGTAAACGGAGTAAATTTGATGGGAATGGGGTGAAAATGAAATGCGCCCGTAGTGTCGGTCGGGTAGAAGATGAAAACCGATAGCGACAGCGGAAGGCCGTGGACAATCATGCTCGTGGTATGGTTTTGCGGCTCCGGGTAATGTATTTTTGGACGATGTTCCCGCTGAATCAAACACCGCCCGTTAATCTTGGAATCGATATCGGTTCCACCACGATTAAAATGGTCGCCCTGGGTGCCGATGATGCAGTGCTTTTTCAAAGTTACGAAAGGCATAACGGGTCGCATTATGAAACGCTTCTGCCGCAGCTCGAGCTCCTCGGTACAACAATCGGTTCACTGCCGCTTCTGATCGCGGTGACCGGTTCACAGGGCATGGGGATCGCCCAGAAGATCGGGGCGGTCTTCATTCAGGAAGTAATCGCCCAGTCGATCGCGGTAAAACGCCTCTATCCGTCAACCCGGACATCGATCGAACTGGGCGGCCAGGACTCGAAAATGGTATTTTATTCCGACCTCCCCGGCAATGCCGTAGCGGATATGCGCATGAACGGCGTCTGCGCCGGCGGTACCGGTGCATTTATCGACCAGATGTCGCTGCTGATCAATATCCCTATTGAGCGGTTCAACGAAGCCGCGGCACGGGGGGAGCGCATCTATGCCATTTCCGGGCGGTGCGGCGTATTCGCCAAGACCGATATCCAGCCCCTGCTCAATCAGGGCGCCGCCTCCGACGATATCGCGCTTTCCTGCCTGCACGCACTTGCAAAGCAGACGATCGGCGGCTTGGCACAGGGTATGGTCATGGCGCCGCCGGTGCTTTTCGCCGGCGGACCGTTCTTCTTCATCCCGATTCTGGTCGATGTATTCGTAAAGCGGCTCGGTCTGAAACCGGGCGATATCGTACTTCCCGACCGTTCGCAAACTTTTATCGCTTACGGGACCGCGCTGAGCCTGCGTACCGACCTGGGGTGTACCACCAGAAAGACGCGCCTTCCGTCGGTCATCAGTGCGATTGAACAGAAAACGCACGGGGGCTCCGACGGCGGCGGCTCACTGCCGTTTTTCGCCTCCGCCGCGGAACGTGATTCCTTTATCGGACGGTGCCGCCCGACCGCACGGCAGGGCCTTCCGGCGGGGGTGAAGGGAACGGTGCCGGTTTATATCGGTCTTGACGCAGGATCCACGACGACGAAACTGGCCGTGATCGACGGGAAGGGTGATATGCTGTTCTCGTTTTATGCGAACAACCGGGGGAAACCGGTCGACACCGCTCGTGACGGGTTGCTCGCGTTTCTTGATTATTGCGAAGACGGCGGGATCGACCCCGTCGTCGGAGGGCTCGGTACGACCGGTTACGGCGAGAATCTCTTCGCGGTTGCATTTCATGCCGAGTACCATACGGTGGAAACGATCGCCCATAAGGAAGCGGCGGTAAAATTCTGCCCGGAGGTCAGCTTCGTGCTCGATCTGGGCGGGCAGGACATGAAGGCGATCTTCATAAAAAACGGGATTATCACCAATATCGTTCTCAATGAAGCGTGCAGCGCCGGGTGCGGCTCTTTTCTCGAAACATATGCGAAAACGCTCGGCATTGAACCGGCGCAGATCGCCTCTGCCGCATTTGCGGCGGCACATCCGAGCAGTCTCGGATCACGCTGCACGGTGTTCATGAATTCCTCGGTGATCACCGAACAGCGCAACGGCCGCAGCGTCGGTGAGATCCTCGCCGGGCTCTGCCGCTCCATCATCGAAAATGTTTTTACCAAGGTCATACGTATTGCAAACTTAGACGAACTCGGGGACCATATCGTCGTCCAGGGCGGCACCTTCAAAAACGATGCGGTGCTGAAAGCGTTCGAGGATTATATCGGCCGGCCGGTGTTGCGCCCACCGCACTGCGGGGAGATGGGCGCGCTGGGTATCGCCCTGCTCTGTAAAGAACGGGCGCTGAGATTCCCCGGCACTTCACGGGCGGCGGCGTTTATCACCCGGGAACAGTTGCAAAAGTTAAGCTATACCGTCACCGCCGACGACCGGTGCCCGCACTGTTCCAACAACTGCGCCCGCCATATCGTCACCTTCTCGCACGGCGGATCGTACGTCACCGGCAACCGGTGTGAACGCGGCGCCGCACCCGACCCCTCGGCGCCGCAGAAACGGGAGCGAAGCAGGGTACCCGACCTGCTTGCCGAAAGATACAGGCTGCTCTTCACGCGTGCGGTAAAAACCGCGTCGCCGGAGGAAATTGATTCTGAAAAGGTGATCGGGATTCCGCGCGTCCTCGATTTTTTCGATAGTTTTCCTTTCTGGAATGTTTTTTTTCAGCATCTCGGCTATACCGTTGTTCTTTCGGGCGAATCGAACTATCCGCTCTTCGAATCGGGGCTTCGGACCGTCCCTTCGGACACGGTATGCCTTCCGGCGAAAATGGCCCACGGGCATATCCAATCGCTTCTGGACATGGGCGTGAAAACGATTTTCATGCCGATGATGCTGAAAAACCGCAAGGAAAACCCCAACCGGGACGATTCGTGGAACTGCGCCGTCCTGCAGGGATATCCCGAGATCATCCGCCTCAACGGCTGCATCCCCGAAAACGGAGGCGTCCGTTTTCTCACCCCGGCCTTCAAGCTGACAAATACGACGGTTCGCGACCGCCAGATTATCCGGTTCGCGGAAACGCATTTGCGCCGCGGCCGGATCCGCATACAGCAGGCGATCAGTAAGGGAGAAAAGGAAGAGGCTGTGTTCCGCAAGGCACTTCGGCAGCAGGGCGAGAAAGTCCTGCACGACCTGCGCGGCAGCGACGGATTCGGCGTGGTGATCGCCTGCCGCCCTTACCATAACGATCCTTTCGTCCATCATCGGATCGCAGGCTATTTTATCCGGCAGGGAATCCCGGTGCTGGTCAACGAGGCGCTTCCCGGCCTTGACGAAATGGACTTGTCGTTCAGCCGTATGGATACCATCAACACGTTCCATAACCGTATGCTCGCCGCGGCGAAATTCGTTGCCGGTCATCCGCAGCTGGAAATGGTGCAGCTGGTAAGCTTCGGGTGCGGCCACGATGCGATTCTGACCGATGAACTCAACCGTATCCTGCGCACTTACGGCGGCAAGGAACTGCTCACCCTGAAACTGGACGAAGGAGAAAACAGCGGGCCGCTCAACATCCGCATTACCTCGTTTATCGAGACCGTCCGCACCCAGCGGTCGCGGCGGGAATCCCCCAAACGCGGGCTGTGGATCGATCCGTTCCCCATCCGGTTCCAGAAAGGCGACCGCAACCGGCGGATTTTTCTCATTCCGAATCTGTCGCGGTCATTCTCGATGGTTATTTCCAAGGCGTTCGAACGGCAGGGATACAGTTCACAGGTCCTTCCGGTGGCCGGAAAAGAGGCGATTGCTATCGGTAAACGGTACGTGAACAACGATATCTGCTATCCGGCGCAGATCAATGTAGGTGAAATCCTGCACTATCTCATCGAACACCCCGAACGCGCCTCGACATCAGCCGCGACACTCGCGAAAAACTGCAATGACTGCCGCGCCTGTCATTATGCGGCGATTGCACGTAAAGCGCTCGATGACGCCGGTTTCGGTTCGGTGCCGATCGTCACCACCGCCGACAACGACCGGCACCGTCTGCATCCGGGGATGAAACTCAACCGTCTTCGTTTTTCCATTGATTTCATAAGGGGAATCGCGCTTATCGATGCGATCGACGATATGGCGCGCAGGTGCCGGCCGTACGAACAGGTGAAGGGGCAGACCGAGGCGGTCTGTGAAGAACGGACGCAACGGGTGATCGGCGCCCTATCTAAAAGCTGGCGAAACGCGCTTGATGAGTTTGATGCAACGGTTGACGCTTTCAATGGCCTGAACATCAACAGGAGCATGAGAAAGCCGCGCGTCGGAATCATCGGCGAAATTCTGGTCAATTTTCACGAATCGGGCAACCACCGGATCGTCCAGTATCTCGAGGAACACGGCATGGAGGTGGTGCTGCCGAATCTCATTGAATTCTTTCGTCAGGATGCCGTCAATTACCGCGTTGCGGCACAGCACCATCATGTGCGTTTTCCATGGATCGTGACTCAGTTCGCCGTGCAGTACGGTATTCTCTTCAATCGCATCATCCGGGCGGTCGAGCAGCGCAAGAAACGTTTTTTCAGGTACCGGCAACACGGCGATATCACGGGAATCGCGGCAAAGGCGGCCAAGATCATCGATCCGACGTTCCGCACCGGCGAGGGGTGGCTCATTCCTGGCGAAATCGTCAACTGGATCGGGGAGGGCATCA
This sequence comes from Chitinispirillaceae bacterium, assembly GCA_016929415.1. Classification (GTDB taxonomy): domain Bacteria; phylum Fibrobacterota; class Chitinivibrionia; order Chitinivibrionales; family Chitinispirillaceae; genus JAFGNB01. The sequence goes on from JAFGIW010000149.1 coordinate 16,524, forward strand.
GTTCATTTCTTATTGTTCAGCCGTTCGGCTGCCTGCCCAACCATATCAGCGGCAAGGGTGTCATAAAGGCGATCAGGGCCTGTTATCCCCACGTCCGCATCCTCACCCTCGATTTCGATCCGGACACCAGCATGGCGAATGTGCATAACCGGCTTCAAATGCTTGTTCTCGGGGCACGGGCTGGAAGCACGGAGCGTGAAGAGGCCCTGGCCACGGCGGTGACGGAGAATGAAACTGGGGTGGAGGAGCTGGTTGGGCGGTAACTTACGGTGGATTCCCCGCTTCAGAATGCCGCTTCGACGGTCACGGTATGCGGCTTCTCTCGCTTAACGCTTCATCATGCTCAATCCGCCGCACAACCCCACCTGCCCAGAGTGCTTCAATGTTGTAGTAGTCGCGCAATTCGGGAAGCATGACATGCACCACGACATCGGAATAGTCGAGGAGAATCCATCGGCCTTCATCGAGCCCCTCGTGCTGCCACGGACGGGTGCCGTTGAGGGCAAGCCGTTCCATGACGCGATCGGCGCAGGCGCGGTTATGGACGGTGTTGTCACCCTGACAGATAATAAAATGATCGGCGGCCCCCGGAAGACCGTGCAGGTCGATGACGACGATCGCTTCGGCGAGCGCCTCCTGCAGCGCGTGAATGATCCGGTTGACAAGTTCTGTCCCGCCGAGCGATTTCCCGTGGATTTTTTTCACGGCAGGCGCTCCCGGTAGTCGGGACCGACGATGACGGTCACGTCGTAGAGGTTTTCAGGCGTCCTTATGAGCACCATATTTTTCGTGTCGAGCGCCGCGGCCACCTGCAGGGCGATCGAGGTGTCGGCGACACGCGAGACGACCAGCGTTTCCGTGAAGTTCCAGTTGTCGGCGTTGCCGATATATTTAACGTCGAAATGTTTTTTCCGCAGATAATCCGCCATGATGCGTGCGGATCCTCCGCTGCCGCATCCGTTAAGTACCTCGATGCGGCCGATCGAGGGAACATCGCTTTGCCGAGCCGGCGCCGCCGGGGACGAAGGCGCCGCCCGCTTCTGCAGCGCCGTGCCTTTATGTATCGAAAAACCGATGATGACGGCGATCGCGAGCAGGGCAACAACGTTTCTCATACCGATGACGGTCCGCCTCCGTTTCACGGCCCGGGGTTGACGCAAATTACCCGGGGTTTATGTCCGGGTATTTCTTCCGGGGTGAGCTGTACGTAGGTAAGTACCATGACCCGGTCGCCTACCATGCCGAGTCGTGCGGCGGGGCCGTTGAGTTCCACCGCTCCCGAGCCCCGTTTGCCGGGTATCGCGTAGGTTATCAAACGCGAACCGGTGTCCGTGTTGAGCACGTGCACCTCCTCGTTGGGGTGGATGCCGGCGCGTTCGAGGTAGTCTTCGTCGACGGTGATGCTTCCTTCATATTCAAGGTTGGTTTTCGTGATACGGATATCCCTTATTTTACCGTTGAGAAACATATGAAACATACTTATAATTCCTTTAACAGGTACGGTTGAACTCCATGCTTTTTATTTCCGGCAGCTGGTTCAATTCGATGTGGTGAGTTTGTTGATTTCATCCCTGATGCGTGCGGCATCCTCATAACGTTCCTCGGCGACGGCCGATTCAAGCTTCTTTCGCAGGACCTCTATCGGCGTCAATTCGTGTTGCGGTTCGTCGGACCCGGCCGGTTCCAGCCGGCCTTCGACCGCGTCATGGTCGGCTTTCGGTATGATGACGCCCGCCTCGTCCATCACCGATTCGTCAACAAAAATCGGCGCTGAAAAACGCAGGGCCATGGCGATGGCGTCGCTCGGCCGCGCGTCGATCGACATGGTTCTGTCGCTCACCTGCAACACCAGATGCGCATAGAAAGTCTCATTTTTAAGGGCGCAGATTTCGGTACGGAGCACCATTCCGCTCAGTTCGGTGATGACGTTTCTGAACAGGTCATGCGTCAAGGGACGGGGAAAAGGTATCCGGTTGAGCTGCAGAGCGATTGACTGCGCCTCGAGCTGTCCGATTGAAATCGGCAGCGTACGTTCGTCGTCGGTACCCCTGAGGAGAATAACGAACTCTTTTCCCATATTGACCAGAAAGGTGTTGACCACTTCCACGCGGATCATCGAAAATGCCCTCCGGTATGCCGCCTGCCGGCGGAAATGACGCGATACCTGCGATGTGCCGTCATGTCAGGGGTGTCACTTCGATGGTCTGGGTACGGTCCGGCCCGACTGAGACGATAAGCAACGGAATGTTGTAACAGAGTTCGCGGAGCCGTTCGATATAGATACGGGCTTGTGCCGGGAGCTCATCGTAGGAGCGGCATTGAGCAATATCGCTTTTCCAGCCGGGCAGCGATTCGTAGACCGGTAGTGCCTCGTTAATAAGTTCCGGGTTGGAGGGGAACTGGTCAACCCGTTTCCCGCGGATCTCGTAATGTGTGCAGATACAGATCTCATCGAAGTTATTCAACACATCGAGTTTCGTGAGCGCCAGATGGGTAAGTCCGTTGACCTGAACCGCCTTGCGGACCATGACGCTGTCGAACCATCCACAGCGGCGCGACCGTCCGGTAGTCGCGCCGAATTCTCCTCCCTGGGTCCGGAGCATTTCACCGGTAGCGTTGTCGAGTTCGGTGGGGAACGGCCCGTTGCCCACGCGCGTGGTGTAGGTTTTGACGATGCCGATGACATGGTCGATGGCGGCGGGACCGATTCCGCTGCCGGAACAGGCGCATCCCGCAATCGTGTTCGCTGAGGTGACAAAGGGATAGGTGCCGTGGTCGATGTCGAGAAACGTACCCTGTGCCCCTTCGAAGAGAAGCCGATTCCCCTTGCCGTACGCCTCGAAAATACGAAAGGCGGTGTCGTCGATATAGGGGAGCATCCGCTGGCGGATTACCGCGTACTGGTCGATGATCTCGTCGAGCGAGAGCGAAAAATCCGCTTTGTAAATAGACGCGGTGAGCGCCCTGTGCCGTTCGAAACCGCGCCTGATTTTTTCGGTTAAAAGGTCGGCGTCGGCAAGGTCCCCCACGCGAATTCCGGTGCGGGAAACCTTGTCGGCGTAAGCAGGCCCGATACCCCGGCCGGTGGTGCCGATTTTTTCCTTCCCCATGGATGACTCGCGGGCCGTGTCGAGCGATTTATGATAGGGGAGGACAAGGTGGGCCACATCGGAAACGAACAGACGCTCTGCAACGGAAATGCCGACTGCATCCAGTTCGTCGACTTCCTTCAGAAACTGTTCGGCGTCAAAGACGACACCGTTGCCGACGATACAGACCTTATCGGGGTACATGATTCCCGATGGAACAAGATGAAAAATAAATTTCCGTCTGTTGGCGATGACGGTATGACCTGCATTCGCCCCGCCTTGGAAGCGTATGACAAGGTCCGACCGCTCGGTGAGATAATCGATAACTTTCGCTTTCCCTTCATCACCCCACTGTGTTCCGACAATTACCGCATTCGACATATTTAATATACCTATACTCTTTCAGTTAAATATTCCACCCTGATAAAAATATAATTTTCAATGAAAGAATCGTGTATCTTTTTACAAAGCAGCAGCAAAATCGCCCGACGAGACGGCATTACGGCTTAAAAGATCAGAAAAGCGTCGTGTTCGGCTGCCGTTGAATGTATCTATTAAAGAGGTCCGATCCCGGTTTAACCGGGCTTCTAAATTACGTCAGGGTAGCGTATGCGGTCAACCTAGGGGGAATATTATTTTCAACCAACCCGACTCGATGACTACCGGAGGGTCTCTTTTTATTACCGATGGATTAACATCGCAACAATGAGCTGCAGCACAATGATATATCCGCAAAATCCTCTGATAATACAGAGTAACAGTACCATACTGCTTGAAGTCAATAATCCGCTTTTTGTTGAGGCGCGAAATGCCGTCTGCAGTTTTGCCCACCTCGAAAAGAGCCCGGAATACATGCATACCTATTCGATTACCCCGCTCTCTCTCTGGAATGCAGCGGCACTCGGGGTCACGTCCGGGGAGGTTGTTCAAAGGCTGAAAAAGTTTTCAAAATACCCGATCCCCCGGAATGTCATCGATGACATCGACGAACTGATGGGTCGATTCGGCAAGCTGGTGCTTGAGAATGATTCTGGAGGGTTGGTACTACGGTGCATCGATTCAGATATGCTCCTCCACCTTATAAAACATCCCGGATTGCGTCATCTTATCGGCGATCCGGTCGATGCCTGCAGGGTAAGAGTCGCACCTGAACATCGCGGACTTATAAAGCAGGTCCTGATCGGAATCGGCTATCCGGCGCATGATCGTGCAGGGTATATCGACGGGGCGCCGCATCCGATCGAGATCCGCCGGCAGCTGCCCGACGGCAGGCCGTTTATTATCAGGGCATATCAGCTTCAGGCGGCGGAAAACTTTCTCGGAAACCCGGATGCACCCGGAGGAAGCGGCGTTGTCGTACTGCCCTGCGGGGCCGGCAAGACGATCGTCGGCCTTTATGCGATGAGCCTGCTCAAGCGCCGCACGCTCATTCTGGTGACGAACGTGACCGCGGTGCACCAGTGGCGGCGCGAGCTTCTTGACAAGACGTTACTGGCGGACGGTGAAATCGGCGAGTACAGCGGTGAGGAAAAGTCCATCAGACCGGTAACGATCGCGACCTATCAGATCCTCACCTATCGTCGGAAAAAGAGTGAATCGTTCCTCCATTACGGGATTTTCAACCGGGAAAACTGGGGACTCATCATTTACGACGAAGTGCACCTGCTTCCGGCTCCGGTTTTCAAGTTTACCGCCGAACTCCAGGCACGGCGCCGGCTGGGGCTCACCGCCACGCTTATCCGTGAAGACGGCCACGAGAAGGACGTTTTCACCCTGATCGGTCCTAAAAAATTCGACGTTCCCTGGAAAGACCTCGAACGGCAGGGATGGATCGCTTCGGCGCGGTGCGTCGAAATAAGGGTCGATTTGCCGCCTGCCGAAAAAATGCGCTACCTCTCCCTTCCCCCGCGTCATCAGATCCGGCTGGCCTACGAAAATCCCGACAAGGTCGGCGTGGTGCGCGAACTGTTGCGCCGGCACTGCGCCGATCAGGTGCTGGTGATCGGTCAGTACCTGTCGCAGCTCGCCCGCTTTGCCGCCGAGTTCAATGTCCCGGTCATCACGGGGGCGACCCCGAACAGTAAACGGGATGAACTCTACGATGCGTTCAGGGCCGGCGCCGTTACGACGCTTATCCTTTCGAAGGTGGGTAATTTCGCCGTCGATCTGCCCGATGCCAACGTGGCGATTCAGATCAGCGGTTCGTTCGGATCGCGTCAGGAGGAGGCGCAGCGCCTCGGGAGGATCCTTCGCCCGAAGCCGTCGGGTGAAAAAGCGGTGTTCTATTCGGTGGTCACCCGCGAGTCGAAGGAGCTTGATTTCGCGATGAACCGACAGCTTTTTCTCACCGAACAGGGATACAGTTACGAGATACAGTACCGGGAACGGTAAGGCTGCGGCTGCGTGAGTGCGGAAAGGCGTTGATTTAGGCCCCCGGCCCTTGTATTTTACCGTTTATCCACCAGTCGTCGGGCTTTTTTCAGGGGAATGATATGGAAAAGAGAATGGTCGGGACCATCATCGCAGTGACTGTCGCACTTCTGACCGAAGCCCTTTATCTCCGGTGCGGAAAACGGCCGGTCAAGGCCGACTGGACGGTCGTTTCCTGTCGGGAGGCCTTGACAAAGGTTCTCGCCGACGGACGGGTCGTTCGAGGCAGGGTGGCGCCGCTTGCACTGATGATATCCGGTATTGTCGAAGAGGTACGGGTTGAGGAAGGCGTACAGGTGCGATCGGGCGACACGCTCGTTGTTATTGATAATAGAGAAGAAAGGAATATCGTTGCGCAGCGGGGTGTCGATGTTTCAGTCGCCCGGATCAACCTTGAAAAATTGAAGAACATCGAGTTCCGGCAGGCCCGGGAGCGTCTCAACCAGGCGAACATTCTGGAGGTGCTGGCGGCAAAACAACGCATTCGCAGCGATACGCTTTTTCTGCAGGGATCCATCAGGCAATCGGAACTCGATGAGCTGAAAAAGGAGTACGACATCAGGCACTCGCAGCGGCTGATCGCGGAAACCGATGTCGCCTCCCTCACGACGACCGAGCTGCAGCTCCGGGAAGCACGTCTGAAACAGACGCAACTTCTGCTGCAGGAGGCGAAGATAACGCTGTCCCGCACGATCCTTACCGTTCCCTCCGACGGGAAAGTTGTTGATGTTCTGCGCACAAAAGGCGAGTTCGCCGCGCCGGGCAGCCCGCTGCTGCTTTTTCAGCCTGCCGATACGGTGCTGACCGTTGAAGTGCAGGTCGGAGGAGGCGCGGCCGCGGCCATACGCACCGGGCAGCGGGCACGCATCGTGACGGCAGGCGGACGGCTGCGGACAATTGAAGCGATTGTCAAGGAAACGGCCGGCCGGTCCGGGGGTGAACGCGATTCGGTTACGGTTATACTCGGCGGCGTCCGATCCCCGGACATCGACCTTCGAACCGGTCAGACGGTTTCGGTGCAGATCATCACCCGCAGCATCCCGGATGCCATCGTCATTGACAAGCGCTTCCGTGCAGCGCTTCCTGAAGGTGATTACGTCTATCTGAAAAAAGGAGACCGGGCACACCGACACCCGGTACAGCTTACCGATATCGGCGAGGGATGCAGTATCGTACGCAATGGTCTTGCGGCGGGCGATACGGTTCTCTCGGCGAAAGCATTATCGGATCGTGCGATCGTTACGTTAGCGAGAAAAAAGGCGGGTATGAAGCGCTGTTCGCGTTGAACGTTGACTCGACAACCCCTGCTTGGTATATTTAGCACATTAATTGATCATTTGCAATCCTAACGCAGTATTCACTACTACAGAGAGGACCAACCATGTTTCGACAATCCATCAGAATTTCACTATGGGTCGCATCGTTGTCACCGCTTTTTCTCGCGCTGGGTCAGACAGACTCAAAACAGGCCTCGCCCACGGCGGGTTTCGGCAGTCTGCTTCCCATGATGCTGGTTATGTTCGCCGTCGTCTACTTTCTCATGATCCGGCCGGAGCAGAAAAAGCAGAAACAGCGTCAGGCGATGCTGCAGGCGGTAAAAAAGGGTGACAGGGTCCTTACTACCGCGGGAATACTCGGTACGGTCGGAACCGTGAAAGACACGACCATCATGGTAAAGATCGCCGAAAACACCGTTGTGGAGTTTACCAAAAGCGCGGTCACCACCGTAGTTAATAAAGACGGTTCGGAAAAACAGGCCGAGGCGACGGCGGAGGAAAATAAATAGCGATGCAGGAAATCAGGATTTACGGAGACCCGGTACTGCGGAAGAGCGCTCAGGAAGTCGAGACCTTCGACGAACGACTTAACCGGTTTATCGACGAGATGGCTGAAACCATGCTGGTCAAGGACGGCGTGGGCCTTGCCGCCAATCAGGTGGGGGAAGCGATCAGGATCGTGGTGATCGACACGACCGCCGGTGAGGAGCCGCCGATAATATTTGTCAATCCGCACATCACGGCTGCATCGGATGAAATGGCGGAGGCCGAAGAAGGCTGTCTCAGCCTGCCCGGAATCACCCTTCCGGTCAAACGTCACCTGCGGGTGTCGGTGTCCGCTCAGGACCGCAGGGGCCGGGAGTTTACGATCGAACAGGCGGCGGGGCTGCTCGCACGGGCGCTGCAGCACGAGATCGACCACCTCAACGGGGTACTGTTCATAGATCATGTTTCACCTCTGCAAAGGACCATGATCAGGGGTAAACTCAAAAAACTGGCGAAAACGGGAAGTGCCGACGGATAACCATCACTCCATAATCCTTCCGCTGCTGGCTGCCGCCCTGCTTCTTCCGGCGTGCACTTCTCCCACGTCCATCCGGCCGAACCCTCCCCCGCCGCCGCGCGACCACATGCCGGAGGGCACCGCTGAAGCGGGTGTCAAAGACACGGGGCGGGGTGCGCACGACATCGATTTTGCCGATGCGTTCGATACTGCGACCGCGGCGGAACCTTCCGGCGACAGCTTCCGGATGCCGCCGACGCCCCGGGTGGAAAATGTTCCCATCGCGTCCCTGCGGTTTTCATCGTTGCCGGTTCCTGCAAAGACGGTGCGCATCGCGCTCATGCAGGGGGTCAAAAAGTCGGTGGTCTATTCGGTGGGAACCGTGAGCTTGCGGAGCAGGTATCCGAAGAAACCGCCGCATTATTGCCGGGGCAGAATGCTTTTCGAAATGAAACCGGGGAGGCAGAACGTTCTGGTGACTGCCGGGAGGGAGCATTTCGAGGTCGCATCGCCCTGTACGCTTCTTTCGGAAAAGGAGTACAATTTCCTCGAAATCGGGGATACAACCTACCGGGGAGCGCTGATAATCGTTGCCGGAAAGACGGGAACATTTACTTTAGTCAATTATCTCGACGTCGAGGAGTACCTTCGCGGCGTTGTGCCGCTCGAAATGGGAAAACGGCCGCGGGAGGAGATCGAGGCGCTCAAGGCCCAGGCGGTCGCCGCCCGGACCTATGCATATCGGCAGATCGTCGAACACTCCGCCGAGCCTTTCGACATGGTCGCCACGACGGAGGATCAGGTGTACGGCGGCGTTGCCGCGGAATACCGTGTATCCGACATGGCGATACACTCGACCGCAAATCTGATCATGGCGTCGGGCGACAGCATCATTCAGGCCTACTACCATTCGACCTGCGGCGGGACGACGGCTGATGTCAATGAGGCATGGGGCAAGCCGCCGCGAACGTATCTGCGGTCGGTGGCGGATCGTGACGAGTCTGGAAAAGCCTTCTGCCGCAATTCCGCCTATTTTACCTGGGAAGAGAAATGGCCCTGGAAACAGTTTTCCGGCATCGTGCTGCAGTCCCTGCAGAAGCTCTTTCCTCAGACACCGTTCAAGGGTGTGGTTACCAGCCTGCTGGTGGAGGAGCGGTTTGCCTGCGGGAGGGTCAAACGGGCGACGATCACCGGAAGCGGCTGGGCGCAGGAGTGCGGCGGCGACCAGATCAGGTTTCTCCTGCGCAGGGGCACTTCCGGGAATCCGATTCTGAGGAGTTCCAATTTCGTTGTGGTTTCGCCTGACCGGAACACCATCAGCTTCAGCGGCAGGGGGTATGGCCACGGCGTGGGCATGTGCCAAATGGGAGCGGTGGGAAGGGCGCAGGCCGGGCAGAACTTCATAACCATCCTCAAATCGTACTACACCGGCGTCTCCATTGTCATTGCGACTCTTGACGGAACAAAGCAGCGGCAACATCGGGATGCGCGGCCTTGAGTAACCGGCTTGCACGGTCAGGCGAATCGCCGACACGACCTACCGTTTCATCTGAATAAAGGGTATACCCCATTAATCTGAAAATCGTTCTCATCAGAGAACGGTTCTTTTTTAAAAGATCATTTATAGTAGTATTATATTGGAAAAAGGGGCTATATTATTTCATTATAACGGATTTTTACCCGTTTTAAGAGAACATTGAATGGTCAATCTTTTTGAATACCAGAATTACCGTGATTATTTAAAGGCCTATTATAACGAGCAGAAGGCTTCTAAAAAATCGTTTTCCTACCGTTCCTTTTCCAAAAAAGCGGGTATCCAGGCTCCTTCATTTTTATTTTATGTTATTGATGGAAAAAGGAATCTTACGAAAAACAGCCTTCTGAAAATTTCAGGGGCAATCGGTCATACACGTGAAGAGACCGATTATTTCGAGAATCTCGTATTTTTCAATCAGGCGGATAATATCCACGACAAGAGCCTCTACTACAGCCGGATCGTCGAGGTGCGCAAGCCATTCGATATACAGATTATACCCCTCGACCGGTATGAATATTACAGTGTCTGGTACCACAGTGTCATCCGGGAGGTGGTGACTTTTTTCGATTTCAAGGAGAATTACGCAGCGCTGGGCGCAGTACTTATACCCCCGATTTCCCCAAAACAGGCGCGCGATTCGATCGCCCTGCTTGAAAAACTGGGGTTTATCGAGCGCGATCAACAGGGGCTTTTTCACCAGACCAGCAATGTCATCGGAGTTCATCCGGTTCCCAAAGAAACCTTCATCATCGAAAAATTTCAGATGGAGATGCTGCAGGCCGCTCTTCAGTCATATGAACGGATTCCGATCTACGACCGGATGTCCTCATCGACGACGTTTTCCATCTCTGAGGAGACCTTCAAGCTTTTCAAGCTGAAGGCGCGTGAATTCCGCAAGGAACTCGCCGAGATCGCGCGTCTTGATTCATCGCAGGAACGTGTGTATCAGCTCACCATGAATCTTTTTCCGGTGTGTCGGAGGACGGGGCATGATAAAGCATAGGCTGATCCTTGGCACTGTTGCCGTGACCGTTGCCGTGCTGTTTCTGCGGTGCGTCAAGGGGCCGGTTGCCGGCGGTTCATCGGATACCGAGGTGAGCGCCCGCATTTCGGGCATTGCCGTCGACAGTGACAGCAATCCGGTCGCAGGAGCGCATGTGCAGTTGCGTCCCAAAGACTATTTGCCGAGTTCACGGCTTCAAAAACCGGCTGTTTTACGCACCATGATTGACGGCGTCACCGATGAAAACGGTTCCTATATTTTCGATTCCATCAGCGACGGTTCTTATATCCTTGAAGTGACCGGCGGAGATACCGACGGAGCGATCGCTGAATGCATAATGAGCGGTGCTGCATCATGCACGGTTTCGACGACATTGAAACCGTTCGGTACGGTCATCGGGGCGATCGACCTTTCCTATGAAAACAATCTTATAAGGTCCAGAGCGAAGGTTGAGGTGTTCGGTACCGAACATATCGTTCATCCCGATTCGGACGGCTGGTTTCAGCTCTCGCTTCCGGCAGGCAGGCACCGGTTGAAATTCAGTGTTGACAGCAGTTACTTCGATTCGCTGATGATTTACGTTGAAGTGTCGCCTTCCCAGGACCAGTTTATCGGAATCCGGCGATTGAATTACCTGCCCTATCCGCCCTGCTGGGACTATACCTGCGATTCGTCGGCGCTGCGGGCCCTTCTTGATTCGGCCGGTCATCCGGATATCCCGGTACAGCAGGTTGCGACATGTGGGTTCCGCGGCCGTATCGTCGCGATTAACCTGCGCAATATTCCCATTGCCATACCGCTTGCGCCGCTCGGAGCGCTCAACGGCGTCGAGAAGCTTGATCTGGGGAGTACCGGGACTGCCGATTCGTGCCGGTTCATCTGTGGACTGTGGAACCTGGAAACATTGCTTCTCGACAGCAATAATTTGTCGGGGCTCTCCCATGCCTTTGAAAGCGCCTTCCAGATTCAGGAACTGAATCTGTCGAACAATCAGCTTGAAACACTCCCCGAGAGAATTTACAAAATATCTCCGATGCGGGGACTCGACCTCTCCGGCAACCGCCTGTGCGCAATGTCTACATTCATTACCGGATGGGCGGATAAGTATGACCCGGGGTGGCGGGAGGAACAGGCGTGTTATTGATTGCCGATTCCACACGGTATCAGCAATGGCGTGTTCGTACCTAATACCATCTCAAGAATAATTGAATTGATTTTTTATCTGCATATGAATCAATGTATTATAATATTAAACGTACTCATTTTAGGTACATTAATAACATTTATTAAGCTTTTAATGCGGATTTTTTCCATAAAGTACATATATTTATAAAGGTAATTTATTGTCCGTATTGGTAACAGGGAGAAACCGGACGGAAAAAAAACAGTGAACGGTAATGTTAATTGATTAAACGTATAACCAAGAAAGCGAGAATCTTACAATTATTTTGAACTATTTCCGCGGTGAACGGTTCTGATGGGGCACAATCGAGGGGTGCGCTGCAGCGGGAGGTTCATCGTGATGCATTGGTCAAGGAAGGCCCGGCCTCGCGCGACCGGGCCGGAATTGCATGTTCAATCAACTGAAGCATCAATATCAATGTTAAAGGAGTAGCGGTTATCATGAAAAGGTCCCTGCTTTTATTCTGCGCACTGGTACTTGTCGGCCCCCTCATCTCAAACGGTTTCGCTCAAGTAAAAATCAACGAATTTCTGGCGAACAATGTATCGGTCAACCCCGACAATGTAGATTACGACGACTTTTCCGACTGGGTGGAACTTTACAATTCGGGGAGTTCCGCGGCCGACATCGGGGGATACTATCTGACGGGCGACTTCAAACAGCCGAAGAAATGGCAGATCCCGAGCGGGACCTCCGTTCCCGCCAACGGATATCTGCTTATCTGGTGCGATGATCACAACGCCAAACCCGGAACCTCCATACCTGCGCAATGGTACGGCGCCAGCGCAAAAACGGCAAAGTACTACCATAGCAACTTCTGCCTCGACAAGGAAGGAGAACAGGTAGCGCTTTTCAACGCTTCCGGCGCGTATGTCGATTCGGTCACCTTCGGACAACAGTTTAAGGATGTGTCGATGGGGAGGACATCGGACGGTAAATGGGCTTTTTTCGACGAGCCGACTCCCGCCGCTGCGAACAGCACCACGCCGAAGCCATTGACGACCAACCAGGTCGCCGGCGCCGTCGTCTTTTCGGTGGCGGGCGGGTTTTATTCGTCGGCGCAGACGGTGACCCTGACCGCCGCCGACGGCAGCGACATTTACTACACCACCGACTGCTCGATCCCCTTTACGAAGGACACCAAGTATTCCGGTCCGATTTCCGTAAGCAAAACGACCGCCATCCGCGCGCGCTGCATCACGGCGGATAAATTCCCCGGCAAGCTCGCGACCAATACGTATTTCATCGATGACAAGCGGAAGTTGATGGCGGTGTCGATCGTCAGCGAGCCTGCGTTTCTTTTCGACAATACGATCGGGATTTACAAAAACAGCAGGAAGGGCTTCGAGGTCCCCATCTCCGTCGAGTTCTTCACCACCGACGGCAAGCAGGCCGTCAAGGCGAACGCCGGGGTGCGGCTCGGCAGTCTGACCAACTACGGGCCGGAGATTCCGCAGAAGCCCCTGCAGATCGCGCTGCGCAACCGCTACGGAGACCCGTTCGTCAATTACCAGTTCTACGCGAAACCGGTCACGAAGTTCGACCGCTTCCGCCTGCGCGACGGGGGCGACGTCTGGAACACCAGCGTCATCAACGACGCGCTGCTCGATCCGATATGCAAGGACCAGACGGCGGTCGGTTATCAGGCGTTCAGAGCCGCGGTCGTCTACATTAATGGAGCCTTTTACGGCATACAGGACCTTCGCGAACAGTTCAAGGACATGTATTTCGCCGAGAACTACGGTGTGGCCGATCCGGCGAAACGGGATGAGGTACGTTCCATATTATTGGCGAGCGGCGGCATGATGGGCGGCGGCGAGGGTTGGGAGATCGTCAACGGCACGGACGCCCGTAAGTCGCTTATTTCAACCATCAAATCGGATGCATCCAAATACAAGCAGCTGATCGATGCCGGCAGCATGGTCGATTTTTTCGCACTGATCGATTTTGCCAAGGCGATAAGCTGGGGCCACAATCAGGACATGTGGACGATACAGGGCGGCAAGTGGCGCTGGCTCGTGACCGATTTCGATCGCGGCTGGGTGTATTCGGACACCTATTCCGGCATCAATCTCAATCAATTCGTCCAATCGGCGGGGGTGAGTCCGAAAATCGCCGACGATGAGGTGCTCAAGCCGCTATTAACAAATACGGAATTTAAAAACTACTTCATCCAGCGGTATGCGGCGCACCTCAACAGCACGCTCAAGACGACGCGGTTGAATAGAATCGTCGACAGCATCGCCAATATCTACAGCCTGGAGATGGCAGCCCATGTCGCTAAATGGGGAAACAAGGTCAAATCGGTTTCCGGCTGGCAGAGTGAAATCACCACTATCAAGAAATTCATGAGCGAGCGCCCCAAGTATGCCTGGCAGCACCTCGAAGCCTCCCCCTTCGGCGCTTCCGGCGGCAGGGCCAACCTCAGCGTAACGCTTTCGCCCTCAAGCGCGAAGGCGGACATCTTCGTTAGCGGCGTACGGATGAGCGAGGGACTCTCGAACATCAGCCTGTATAAGAACATCTCATTTACAGTAAAAGCGGTAGGGAAACCGGGCTGGCAATGCAGCGGATGGGAGGGCGGCGGCAGTGCCGACTCAATGACGGTCACGCTCAGCGGCGACAAGACCGTAACCGCCAAATTCGGTGAGGTTCCCGTCAATTCTCTACCCGTCCTTGAGCTGATTGCGGGATACGGGGTCATCGATCGCGCGGTCGCGGCGCACGGTTCGATTTCCCTGACGCTTGACTGTTCGTTCGCCGTCGGCGAGCGCCTCGATGTGGGCCTGTTCGATCTCTCGGGCCGGAAAGTGGAAAACATGATGGATGCCGAGGTGGCGGCAGGGACGAACCATATACACCTGTCGACAAAGAGGCTTGCATCGGGAGTCTATTATTACCGGATCAGAACCGGCACCGCAACCAGGACAAGAGTGGTGACGGTACCGTAGGCAGGAAAAACGCCTCATTTTAACTGCCCGTAAAGGGCGGCTTTTTCCGGGCACACGTTTCCGGTTAAAATGCAGTGACGTGATGAAAACAAGCATAATGTGGGAAAAGGGACATTATTAAAAAACTGTTTTGTTTTCTTAATAATGTCCTGTTTTATGATGTATATTATTAAACTTGAAATTAATGATTGTCTAGCAGTATATAAGGATTTTTAATATATCAGCGATGCCTGAAATGCGATCGGTTTAAACGGTTAAAACAAACCGTCTTTCACACTTGATAATATGGGAACCATGAAAGTGAGGAGTTCATGAAGAGGGATTTATTATTAATTGGCATTCTTGCTGTTTTAAACGTCCGCTCTTTCGGTGAGGATGTTGATTCTACGGAACTTATCTTCAACGACAGTATCGTTCATACGTATGAATTGCAATACTATGTTGCCGATTGGGACAGTATCATGGAATACAACAAGGAGGATGCCGACGAAATATACATGCCCGCGAAAATGATCTATCGTACTGCGGGGGGAGACAGCGTGGTGCTCGATTCGATCGGCGTACGGTATAAGGGCAATTCATCCTACGAGATGGCTAAAAATACGCCGAAGAAGTCCTTTAAATTCCATTTCGACGAATACAAGGACCAGACCTTTTTCGGATGCGAACGGCTCAATTTCAACAACTGCGTGCTCGATCCAAGTTATTTACGCGAAAAGATCAGCTACGACATTGCCCGTAAATATATGGCCTCACCCCGCGTAGCCTATGCGACGATCATGATCGACACAATGATGATCGGCGTCTATACGCAGGTCGAGCAGGTGGACGAACTTTTTCTGGAACGCAATTTCGACAACCCCGACGGCAATCTCTACAAGGCGGGTGATGACGGGGCGGTACTCACCTACGAAGGACCGAACCAGACCACCTACGAAGCCCTCTACGAGCTGAAAACCAATAAGAACGATAAAGACTGGTCGAATTTCGTCAATATGCTCTACAAGCTCAACAGGTCCTCTGCGGGAAAGTTCGTCAGCGACATGAAGACCTGCCTGGACCTTGACAACTGTATAAAACACCTCGCCTGGACGATCGTCCTTTCCCACTTCGACAGCTATACGGGGTCGGGCCGCAATTATTACATGTACGACGATCCTAAAAGCGGCCGGTTTTTCATCATTCCGTGGGACCTCAACCTCTCGTTCGGCCAGTATCCGAACAACTGGAACATGATCACCAACAGCCCCATCGCCATCGGGAACCTGGCGGAACGGCCGCTCAACAGGAGGATCCTTGAGAACGATTCGCTCAAGACGGTCTACCTTGAATGCCTCAAGGAGATGATTGCCGGGCGGGCAAGCAACGAGAGTATCGCCGCAGAGGCTGACCGTCTGAAGGGAATCATCGACTCCGTCGTCAAGGTGGAACCGGATACCAGTAAATTCTACTCTTACGAACAATTCACCACGAATATCGAAGGTGATCTGGTGATTCAGAGCGGACTGAGCAAAATAACCATTCTGGGAATCAAATCCTTCCCCGATCAGCGCAACGCCGCATTGATGCAGCAGATCCTGGCCGGCGTGTCGAACCGCCCCGCCGCGGCAGGGTATTCAGGGAATCTTCTGAAGTGTGCGTGGAACGTCACTACATCTTCGATTTTGATACGCTTTGCCGGTGCGCCGGGCGCACAAACAACGCAGTTCGTTCTCTGTGACAGCCGCGGCCGTGTCGTCGGCCGGATGACCGTACCGGACCCGCAACAGGGGAGAATACAGTGGAAGACCGCCAACATCGTTCCCGGGGTGTACTCAATCGTCATGAAGACCGGCGGGACATCGTTGTCGGAACGGATAATCATTACCAAATAACCTCCGCAGAATACCGGGGAGAACAGCAAGGAGAATTTATTAGATGCAAATGCTCGATTTTCTTACGTTACAGACTACGACAACCCATTCGACGTTTATTTCAATAATATATACCATTCTGCTTGCGTTCCTGCTCTCGACCGTGATTGCGATCACCTACGACCGCACCTTCAGGGGGCTGTCGTATTCGCGGAATTTCGCCCAGGCGATGATCCTCAGTTCGATCGTGGCCGCGACGGTCATGCAGGCGATCGGCGACAGTCTCGCACGCGGCCTGGGAATGATGGGCGCTCTGGCGATTATCCGTTTCCGGACGGTGTTCAAGGACCCCCGCGACATCATCTTCATGTTCGCGTCACTGGCGGTCGGAATCAGCTGCGGCGTTTTCGGCTATAGCGTTGCGCTGGTCGGCACGCTCGGCTTCTGCGGGGCCGCGCTACTGCTCTATTTCTCTCCCTTCGGTCAGGCACGGGCGTACGACGGCATGCTGCGGTTCAACATCGGCGTTGAGTCCCACGGACGCGCGGCCGTCGAGACGATTATGCGGGAGTTCTGCCGCAGGTTCGTGCTCATCACTCTGCGCGAGACCACGCAGGGCAACCGGCTCGAATATTCGTACCATATCAAATTGAAACCGAAAAAAGTGAAGGATGAATTCCTCATCCGGATGAAGAGCGTTGAAGACGTCAAGGACGTCAGTATGATGCTGCAGGAGACGACGGTGGAGTTGTGATCATCAGGACGGCATATCTTCACCATTCCGGTCTTCAACGTGAGATGAATGGAAAGGCGACATGAAACGTTATTATGTTGTTTGCATAGGCATCGGAGCGGTACTGGCGGGAATAACGCTTTCGTACCGGAATGAACCGACCAAATTCTACGGTATAGCGGATACAAAGGAGACGATCGTCAATGCCGAAGACGGCGTTGCGATAAAAAAGCTCTGTGTCGTTCAGGGCCAGGCAGTCAAGGCGGGCGATACGATCGTCATCCTCGATCAGCCGGAACTGGCCATCAGGATCAACCAGATCGAGAATACGCTCGAAGAGTACCGGAAACTGTTGAGATATCAGACCAAAACGAACGAGGCGGACAGACGCCAGTACCAGGCCGAGCAGAAAGAGAAGATCAATGAAATCAAGACGCAGATCAGTGAACTCGAGGCGCAGTACGCGAGAAATATAAAACTCGTCAACGATTTGACCAGCCTACAGAAGGAGAAACGGATGATCGCGGAGATCGAGGACGGCACCAACACGCTTCTCGAACAGATCAACGGGCTTAAACGGCAGCTCGAAGCGGCCGAATATACCCTGAACGTTGATATCAATCGTCAAAAGCTGCTGAAAAACACCGACGACGACCCCACGCAGGCGCAGATACGCCGCTATACCAGGGAACTCGAACTGCTGCAGCAACAACGGCAGCAGCTGGTTAAAACGGCGCCGATCGGCGGTATGATCGGAATGGTCAAATTCAAGGAGGGGGAGAAGATCTCTCCGTTCGACACCATCCTTACCCTTCATGCCGCGGCGCCGTCGTATATCAAAGGATACATCCACGAAAACGTTTACAGTCAGGTGGCGGTGGGCGATACGGTCGAGGTCAAATCGTTTGCGGATATGAAACAGGGTATCAGCGGAATAGTGGTCGGCGTGGGGTCGCGGATCGTCGATTATCCGGAACGTCTCCGGAAACGGCAGGATATACCGGTCTGGGGCCGTGAAGTGCTCATCAAGATTCCCGAAGACAACAGCTTCCTGCTTGGGGAAAAAGTCCTGATCTCCGTCGTCGATAAAAAAAAAAGATCCGGTTTCCTACGGTAGTTGCGGATCGGATGGTTTCGAAAGCAGAGGCGGCTAAAATCAGCGGGGGAGAAAGAAGTCCCGGAGCTGATGGCGGAATGAGGGATATTACCGTTGACAGAGGGCTGACGGTTTCTCCGGTTGAAGCGTCGGGCATCCTCTACCTGACCGACATCAAATCGTATTTAGTGATCAGCGACGATACCGACAATAAAGAACCGGCGCTGTTTCTCATGGATGTGATGGGGCATATCCGTATGAAGCTTTTAATAAACGGTATAGGGATGATCAACGACATGGAGGCGATTTCCGGCGATGGACGGGGCCGCATCTACGTGCTCGCCTCCCAGAGTTTCAACAAGAAGGGAAAACAAGCCCGTGCGAGGCAATTGCTTGTTCGTGTCCGCCGAAACGACATGTCGTTCTATCTTGACAAAAGCGTCATACTGTTCGATTTGCTGCTTGCCGCGGCGAATGAAACCGGAGCTTCGGAATGGGCGGATTTCGTCGGAAGAGCGGCGCGGGAAAAAACCGTTGATATCGAGGGAATGACATGGTTGAACGATACTCTTCTTTTCGGATTTAAAAATCCAAAGATGGGGAATGATGCGGTCATTTTAGCCGTTGCCGAACCCGATTCGCTTTTCGAACAGAACCGGCTTTTACCGGAAAAAGTGTCCCTCTGGCGTAGAATAACGGTTTATGACAAAGCAACGGGAACCTTCTGCGGCATTTCCGACCTGGCATTTAAAAAGGGCCGTCTGTACGGCCTATCGACCGGTGTATCGTCCCGGAGCGGTGTCGAGGAAGACGTCGGTATCTGCTGGAATTATTCGCCTGAAACGGGAAAGCTGCAGATCGTACGCTCTTTTCCGGGGATGAAACCGGAGGGCATCGCCTTCAACGGCGATCGGGATGAATGGGGTATCGTGTTCGACAACGGGTCAAAAAATTCTTCCCAATTTATAACAGTAAAGGTTGTTCGATGATGCGTATCGTTGTTTCGCTGTCAATAATGCTCATTTGGTTCGTACCCGCAACGGCACAGAAGAGCCTTCTCTGCCGTTTTCTGCAGGCCGCTAAAAACGACTCACAGATCGTCGGCCAGCGAAGTCATGCGTCCATCCTGCGCAAGGCGTCTTTTTCCATGCCGCTTATCAGTGACGCCGAAGTGCGCGTCAGGAACCGGGCCTTCGATTTCGGCGCGCAGCGGTACACCTTGCGGCTTGACCCGCGGGGCTTCGGGGAGACGAAGGCATTGCGTTCACTCAAGCGCGCCAGGCTTGCGTATGAAGAAAGCCTGAACGGATATGCATTGAATGACCTCCTGCTGCGGCGCTATATTTATTTTATCGATATGCTCGAACGTAAATCGCTGGCGGACAGTTACAGGGACCTCATACCCGTCTACGAAGACCGCATCAAAGTTATGGAACAATTACAGAACAGCACCGACTTCGATCTTACCGACCTCATCAAGACGGAAAAGGAGCTGGCCAAACTGGTAAGCGAACAGATCGAGGAGGAGCAGGAAGTGGCGACCGCCAACCGTTACATATGGTTCATCCTCGGAGATTCGCTCTCGGGCGGAGTTGATACGACCGGGTTTATCTCCGTCGCGGCAATAAAAAAAGAGGTTTCGGGGGTCCGATTCGTTCTCGATGAAAACAATATTTATCTCAATCATCTGAAGGGGCAGTTTGAATTTTCAGAAAAACGGTATAATCTCGAAAAATCCCAGAACAGGAAGGTGTTCAGTTTTCTGGAATTTTCCTACGATCATGGCTCTTTACTGGATGAGTACGCGCGGCGGGACGACCGCAAGGATTACAATCTCAACAACGCCTATATCATGGAAGTGGGAATCACGCTGCCGTTCGTATCCGCCGCACGGGAAGACGTCGCCCGTCGGCGGATAGATTTTCTCAAAGACAAGGAAGACTATGACAAGCTCCGCCGGGAACTGGCGACGAAAATGAAAAAGGACGAAGAGGACATCAAGGCCTATATCGAACGGTATGAACTCTTGACGTTGCGTGAAACGGAGGCCGACGCCGAAACATCGCTCAAAAAATACCTTCAGATGAGCGGCGTCGATCCGCTGGTTCTTCTGGCGATCAAAGAGAGCCTGATCAAAAACCGTGTGGAGAAAGAGAAAATATATTTCAGTATTCTCCGTAATTTCGTTTATGTGATGGACGTGACGGGGCGGTTGATAAAGGAACCGATGGTCAATTTTCTCTCTGCGCAACGGGAGGTGCTGGAGCAGTGAAGCAGGAAACGGTTATCGCCCACGAAACTCATAAGAAACAGAAGCAGGAAGGAATTCCGCCGGTACTTGAACGGTATGAGGCGAAGTACACGGTTCCCCTGTGGATGGTCGACGATATTTCCCGTTTCATAGAACCCTACTGTTCGCTCGACGCCTATTCGGAAAAGTCTCCGGACCTCTATTACACGATCAACAGCCTCTATTTCGATACCCCCGACTATCTGTTTCTCTGGCTGCGGTTGACGAAGGCGGGCAACCGGTTCAATATGCGCGTGCGCACCTACGGCGAACACCCGGTGCTTCCCTGGTTCCTCGAGATCAAGCACAAGCGCGGGGATATCATGCGTAAATACCGGGCGAAAATACACAGCGAGCATCTCCAACTGATGCTCAATACGCCGGAACTGCTGCGCCACCATGTAAAAGATGAAAAAGAGGAGTTCAACCGTCTGTTGTTTTACCGGCTCGTGCAAACCTATAATGCGGAGCCGAAGGTGCTCATCCAGTACAAACGGAAGGCGTATATTTCGGATGTCGAGGAGTACGCGCGGGTGACGTTCGACATCAGACTGCGCTCGATGCGGCAGACCGGGTACGACCCGATCCCGCATGAAGAATTCATGCTTCCATGCGACGTGCAGAATATATACGATTCCGGCGCCAGCGTCGTCCTCGAGCTGAAATGTTACACGTCGTACGTACCGCTCTGGATGATCGACCTTATCCGGAAGTTTGAGCTGTACCGGAGGGGATTTTCGAAATACATGTCGGGACTCCGCCAGGTTGCAAATTCAAACGATATATCATTCAATCCGATGGTGCGATCGCTGCTGTCGGATGAAGTTTACCAAGAGGAGATGATAGTATGAATCCCAAATGCCGTTTCTTGATGAAATCACTGTTCCTTTTCCTGTCCGTTGCCCTCGTCGGATGGTTTGTCGCCGGTTGCGAAAAAAATCCGGCCGGCCCGGGTGAGGAAGGGGAAGACACCCTCGCCGTTTTCGATGAGAATCTTTTCAATCTCCGCCTGACGGAGATACATTACAACCCGGCCGATCTGGACGACCGCTTCCCGAGCGACAGCCTCGAGTTCATCGAAATAAAGAATACCGGTATTGCTTCGCTCGATCTGGGCGGGCTCGCCTTCGATCAGGGCATTACATACGTTTTTCCCGACAGCACGATACTGGAACCGGACGGTTTCTTCGTTATCGCCTCCAGTGAAAACGGCTTCAAGGAACGGTATGGACTTTCTCCCGACGGCGTCTACACCGGGCAATTGAAAAACGGCGGAGAAAGAATTACGCTTGTCGATACGGCAACCGATTCGGTCATCTTTTCCCAGCCCTATGAGGATACGGAAGGGTGGCCGCAGGAGGCGGACGGCGGCGGTTACTCGCTGGTAACCATCAAGGGAGTCCCGGCGCGCGACCTGAGCGGACCGAGCATATGGCGGAAATCGGCGCGGTTGAACGGGTCGCCGGGAGAGGATGACGTCGTTAAAGAGATTGACTCGACGTTGTTCAACCTGCGGATTACCGAGCTGCATTACAATCCGCTCGACCTCGACGGCACCGACGGCGACAGCATCGAATTCATCGAACTGAAAAACGTCGGTTCAACCGAGCTCCCGCTCGGGACGGTTGCGTTTACCGAAGGAGTAAGGTACGCATTTCCCGACGACGCCAAACTTGACGCGGGCGCTTTTATCGTGCTGGCCTCTGACAGCGAGACATTCAAGCGCCGCTATCCCGACGTCGACCTCTACGGAGAGTACGCCGATAATTTGAGCAATACCGGTGAAAAGGTGGTCGTTTTCGATATCGCTTCCGACGTGCAGTTGATCGTCATCGATTTCAATGACAATAATCCCTGGCCGAAAGTCGCCGACGGCGACGGGTACTCGATAGTACCGGTGAGCGCAAACCCCGACCGCACTCAGGACGATCCGGCGGCATGGCGTTGCTCACGGAGGGTCGGCGGGTCGCCGGGAGCCGATGATCCGGGCATCGTACTGGTCAATGAGGTCTTGACGCACACCGATCCGCCGGATTACGACGCGATCGAGTTGTACAATCCGGGCGACGAACCGGTCGATGTGGGGGGATGGTATTTGACTGATCGCAAGGTTGATCCGATCAAGTTCAGGATTCCCGACAGTACCTTCATCGCCGCCGGGGGATATGTCTTTTTTGACGAAACCGATTTCAATGCCGATTCGACGTTCGCCTCATTCAACCTCAATTCCCATGGGGAAGAGGTCTGGCTTGTCGCGGATGAACGGGGATGCACTCAAGGGTATTGCCACGGTTTCACCTTCGGCGAAATTGAAAACGGCATATCCTTCGGCAGGCATGTCACCTCGACCGGAAGAGAAGTCTTCGTCGCGCAGAAAGACGTTACCCTGGGAGAAGCAAATTCGGGACCGCTCGTCGGGCCGCTTGTCATAAGCGAAATCATGTATCATTCCGCCGATAACGCCGGTGATTTCATTGAAATCACCAATGTTTCCGGCCAGGAGGTAAAGCTCTACCATCCCGATTACCCCGACACCACCTGGAAAGTAAGCGGAATCGGTTTCCGGTTTCCTCCGAACAGCGTCATCAAGACGGATGAATCGGTGGTCATCGCCACTGATTCAATTTCGGATAAAGCGTTCAGGACGCGTTACGACGTCCCGGATGATGTGCAGATTTTCACCATGACCGGCGGATTGAAAAACGGCTCTGAGAATCTCAAACTGCTCAAACCCGAAGACCCCTACGTCGAGGACAGCACGAAATCGACGACGCCTGTTTATCCTTACATGCTGATCGATGAAGTCGAATACTCCGACGGCTCTAACTGGCCGTCGGCCGATGGAAACGGCATGTCGCTCCACCGGAAACCGGGGACCTATGGCGACGATCGCGCCAACTGGAGTGCGGGGAGTCCTTCTCCGGGAAGGCCGGGTGCGGAAGGAAATTAACCGGAGCCGCGCCTCCGCGGCGCGGCACCGGTTACGTGGTGGTAGTGACAGGCATACGTACCGGCGGCGTTCATGCGAAGTGAAACGGAATCTCCACGGAAGTCGTTCGATGCGGGAAGAGGGAGTATGAAGGCGGGCGGATTTACATGGGAATCGATTTGCTTGGCTGCTGCAGCGGCGGTTTCGTCGGGCATCATCGGCGGCTGCGTTAATGCTCAACCCGAAGAGCTCAACCCCGACCTCCTCAACCTCCGCCTGACGGAAATTCACTACAACCCGCTGCCGCTTGACGATTACAGCTGCGACAGTCTGGAATTCGTCGAAGTGAAGAATACCGGATCGGCGGCACTTGATCTGGGAGAGCTTGAGTTTATCGACGGCATTGCCTATCGATTCCCGGGCGGCGCAAGGCTTCAATCCGACGATTTTTTCGTGATCGCTTCCAGTGTAAACGCCTTCAAACAGCGTTACGGCTACGATCCGGACGGCGTTTTTGAAGGGCATCTTAGGAACGGCGGCGAAAGGATCGAGGTTTTCGACAACGCATCGTTTGAAACGATCATTTCGCAGTCCTATGCCGACACCGGCGCATGGCCCAAGGACGCCGACGGCGACGGCTATTCACTGGTGCCGGTCAACATTAATCCCGGCAGGGACGAGACCGGCCCCGAGTTCTGGCGGAGTTCAACCAGGCTCCACGGGTCTCCCGGTAAAGACGACGAGCCGAAAGTCTTCGATTCCACGCTTTACGATCTTCGCATTACCGAAATCCATTATCATCCGTTGTATGTTGCCGATACGATCGGCGAAGACAGTCTCGAATTCATCGAACTTAAAAATACGGGTTCGATAACGATCGAGCTGACCAACGTCGAATTCACCGCAGGAATCGATTATAAATTCGCCGCCGCTACCAAACTGCAACCGGGAGCGTTCATCGTTCTGGCGTCGAATGCGAAGTGGTTCAAGGAACGCTATCAGGTCGATCCGTTCGACGTTTATGACGGACAATTGAGAAACAGCGGAGAGACGCTCGCGGTTGAAGAGGTGAGAATGGCGGTGACGCTTCTTTCGATCGCCTATTCCGACGGCAATCCGTGGCCCTCGCGCCCCGACGGGGACGGATGGTCGCTGGTAACGATCAACGTCAACCCGGGCCGCAACGAGCAGAACAACCCCGCGTCATGGCGGCAATCGTTCCGTATCGACGGTTCGCCGGGGGAAGACGACCCCGGAGTTGTTTTTGTCAATGAAGTGCTGCCGCACACCGATGCGCCGCAGGTGGACGCGGTCGAGCTTTGCAATCCGGGCAACGCCGCGGTTGATATCGGCGGGTGGTTCATTACCGACCGGCGGGTCGATCCGGCCAAGTTCCGCATCCCGGACAATACCGTCGTTCCCGCGGGCGGGTATGTTGTTTTCACCGCCGATGATTTCAACGCCGACCCGACAAGCCCGACATCATTCGCGTTCAGTGAATTCGGCGATGACGCCTATATCATGTCCGATGCGACCGGATGCCGGGGGTACTGCCACGGATGCAGCTTCGGGGCGCTGGACAACGGCATCTCCTACGGCAGGTATATCATCCCGTCAACCGGCAACGAGGTTTTCGTCCCGATGAAAGACGTCACGCTCGGCGACCCGAATACCGGTCCGCTGGTCGGCCCGCTTGTCATCAGCGAAATCATGTACCGGTCGCAGGACGGCAATTCCGATTATATCGAAGTCACCAATATCAGCAACAGGGAAGTGACGCTGTACGACCCGCAGTATCCCGACAATACCTGGCGGATCGACGGCATCACCTTTTCATTTCCCAAGGCAGCCGCCATCAGATCGGGAAAATCGGTCGTCGTCGTGTCCGATCGGATTTCCGTGGATGCGTTTAGGAGTAACTACACTATCGCCGCCGACGTTCAGGTTTTTCCCTTCAGCGGCAGTCTTTCCGACAGCGGGGAGGTTCTCGAACTGGAAAAACCGACGGAGCCGGAGAAAGACAGTACCGGTGCCGTCATTTCGACGACCGTCAATTACATGGAGTATGAGAAGGTATCCTACAAGAACCGGTCGCCCTGGCCGGCAGGAGCGTTGGGGACCGGTTCCTCGCTGACCCGCATTTCCAACAAGTCATTCGGCAATGATCCAGGCAACTGGGCGGTCGCAGATCCCACGCCGGGGAAGGTGGAGTACTGAAAGCAATTATCTATCAGTTGCGCCGGAAAGGCGGTGCGTCCGGGAAAAGGAGTCTTTATGAATGGTGCTTTACTGCTGATTGTCGGGGTGATATGGTTTATCGCCATGTATTTTGTCTATGGCGGGTATCTTCGACGCCTGTTTGGAATTACGCCGTCACGGCCGACCCCCGCCCATACGCTCAAAGATGGTGTTGATTATGTTCCCACACGGCTTCCGATACTGTTCGGACACCATTTTGCTTCAATCGCCGGCGCCGGTCCTATCGTTGGTCCGGTGATAGGCGCGTATCTCGGATGGGGCCCGGTAGCGCTTTGGATACTTCTTGGATGCGTGCTTGTCGGCGCCATGCATGATTTCGCGGCGCTGTTCGTTTCAATCAGGGATAAAGGCAGGTCGATCGCCCATGTAATTGAAGAGCACGTGGGATATGGCGGACGGCAGATATTTCTGCTCTTTACATGGGCCGCACTTGTACTGGTCATTGCCATTTTTGCCATTCTTGTAGCCAAGACCTTTGTCAGCTCGCCCGCTGTTGCAACCGCCTCACTGTTATTCGTGTTTCTGGCGCTTGTGTTCGGGTACCTGTTGAACCGAAAAGGTGTTTCAATTCTATGGGCGAGTCTTGTATGCGTACCCCTGGTCTTCCTATTCATTCCCGTGGGAATGCGGTTCCCGCTTGATCTGATCGCACTTTTTGGCGTTTCAGCCGCGAGAGCGCAGACACTATGGCTCATCATTCTTTTCGTGTACGTATTCATTGCTTCGACAGCACCGGTTTGGATTCTGCTGCAACCGCGCGACTATTTGAATTCATACTTGTTGTATGCGATGCTTCTTATAGGACTTGCCGGTATACTGATCGCGCATCCGCATTTTGAAATGCCGGCATTTACCGGCTGGTCAGCAGAACTCCCGGGAGGAGGGTTTGCATCGCTTTTCCCTATCCTGTTTGTGACGGTCGCGTGCGGCGCATGCTCGGGTTTTCACGCGCTTGTCGCTTCAGGTACGACCGCCAAGCAGATTGACAACGAGTCGCATATCCAGCCTATTGGGTTCGGCGCCATGCTGGTCGAGGGAGTCGTGGGACTCATGGCGCTGGTAAGCGTTGCAGTGTTGACACGCGGGGAGTATTTCACCGCGCTTGGCGCCAAAGGTCCGGGTGCGGTCCCCACATTTGCCGCAGGCATTGCGGAATTTGCAACGAGATTCGGATTGCCGGTAAAAGCAGGCATGACCTTCGGCGCTCTGGCCATATCCGCGTTCATGTTGACCACACTTGATACGGCAACCCGTTTAGGCCGCTTTGCCTGGCAGGAGCTGTTTTTGCACAAGGAGGGCAGCCAGGAGAAAACTCCCGGTTTTGCCGTAGCGCTCTTGCGCAACAGGTTTTTAGGAACCCTTGTGGTGATTGCACTTGCGGCAGTTCTTGTTTTTACCGGCGGCGGCATGTCTATCTGGCCGGTGTTCGGGGCATCAAACCAGCTCCTGGCCGCTCTGACACTTCTGGTGGTTACCCTGATTCTTGTGAAGAAGAGGGCGAATTTCTGGGTTTCCTTGCTGCCTATGCTATTCATGGCAGTGCTTTCAATATGGGCGCTGTTTCAGCTCTTTTTCAAGAACCTTGGTGCGAATGCGGCGCTCACGGTGGCAACGCTTTTCTTTTTTGTGATGGCACTAATACTCATGGTGCAGGCAGTTGCATCGCTTGCGCGAGCGCGTAGGCAAGCGGCATCCCCTTCAACGAATATGCTCAAGTAGGAAAATTCAATCCGATTCTCGTTTTTGCGCCGGAAATGTCCCACCCCCCCGTCCATTTCCACCTTTCGCAGGTCCCCCCGGCACGGGGGGCCTGCGAATAGAGTAAAGGTCGGGAGGGGAGGGGCAAGGGGTAAAGTCCGATCCCCTATCAGAACAGCGCAACCGGCCGCACCACGGCTGCGGTTCCCATGCGCAGTTTCAGGAGGTAACACCCCGGCGGGCAGAGATGCATATCAACGGTAATGGCGTGACTCCCCGCATCGAGGACGCCGCTGTTGAGCGAGACGACCCTGCGGCCGGCGACCGAATGGAGTTCGATGTCGACCTGCTGCTTTCTGTCAAGAGTAAAACCGACGGCCGCCCGGTTGCCCGGCATGCATTTTACCTGCAGTCGGGAAAACGAACGGTTGCGTTTCGGCGCGGTCACGCCTTCAGGGTAGAATTGTCCGAAGAGCGTCATTCCCGTATCCAGCACGGTCCAGGGATTGGAATCGATCAGGCCTTTCGATGTCGTTCCTCCGCCGATCCCCTTGTAATTCGAGAACCAGGCGGCGAGAATTTCAGAGACTCCGGGATAGTATGCCTTAAGTTCCGCTACGGAACCGGCATTTCCCATGGGCGAGCCCGGAACCACGGCGACGAGTTTGTCATCGACGATCCACTGGTCGACAAGGGAGACGACGCCGATGAGTTTTACCGGGGTAACTGTACCCCGGAGCAAGGTCGCACCGAGCACGACAATGTCAAGCGGGTCGTAGTCGTAGTAGGCGGTCTGCGGGATCATGCCGTAGCTGAGCGGATAGCCGAGGAGTTTGACCACACGGGGATTGCCGCCCTTGTTCTCCCAGAAAAGCCGTCCGTTTTCATGACCGGTTTCCCATTTGCTGTTGGTCCCGGCGGGAATTTCGATAAAGGCGTTTACCAGACCCTCCCCGGCGACGGGGGGGAAAGCCCAGTACATGTTCGTATCGTTGTAAAGCGAATCACAGCTCCCGGGCACCCCATTCGGGTTGCCGTAATCCCCGAAGGTTCGCGTATAGCCCGCGGCAGTCAACGAATCGTCACAGGGGTGCGCAACCGTGGCGGCGACGGCCGTTACATTGGTGTCGACCAGTGCCGAATCGATGACGTCCATCGCCTTGATTTCATCACTGAACCCTTTCGATTCGAGGCCTCCGTCGATGCCTTTGTAGTTGGTAAACCATTTCTCGATAATGGTTGTGATGCCGGGATACTGATCTTCGAAATCAATGAACGTATTCACCGGATCCATAAACGTCCCGGGAAGTACGGCAAGAATCTTGTCGTCGACTTCACCGGCGTCGACAAGATGGAAAACCCCGATCACCTTGACGGGAGTAACCGTCCCGCGCTGCAGCATGCCGCCCATCACGATGACATCGAGCGGATCGCCGTCGCCGCCGAGCGTGCGGGGTATCATTCCGTAATTGGCGGGATAGCCGAGATAATCCACTACGCGGGGGGCCCCGTTTTTCAGTTCCCAGAAAAGGTGCCCGGTTTCGATGTCGGTTTCCCACTTGTCATTGGTACCCGCCGGGATTTCGATGACCGCGTTGACTGTTCCGTCGTCGTTTCTGGCCGCATAGTCGACATAGAGGTTACGTTCGCCGATAAGCGAATCGGGTACCCCCTCGGAGTAGTTACCTTTTACAAGGGTATACCCGGGAGCATTCAGGGGATTTTTATCGTCGGTGGAGAAGGCGGCATGGCTGAAGCACATCGCGATAAGTGCTCCGGCAATTATCAGATTGCGGTTCGTGTTCATACTGCACGTGTTCCTTTACTGGTTGTTGTATATAAAATTGTCGAATTATCGAAAAAAGACTGCAGGTGCATAAAAATTTCCGCCCCTCGGGGGTGGTTGTTAATCGAACGCCCCGACAATGGCCGCCGCGGAAAGAACCTCCGCTGCGGCGCTTCGAGCGGGTTACTGGATGGTCAACTTCCTGGTTGCCACGAAACGATCGGTCTGTATCCGGTAAAAATAGACTCCAGCGGAGTATTTCTGCGCGTTCCACCTGACCTGATGGAAACCCGCATCCGTTCTGTCGTTTACCAAAGTCTCCAGCAGTCTTCCGGAAATGCTGTAAATACTGATTTTCACGTGATCTTGTGCCGGCAGAGCGAACCGGATCGTCGTCGCGGCCCTGCACGGGTTCGGGTAATTCTGACCGAGCATGTATGACAGCGGCATGATTATCTTTGACGGACGAACGACCGGTGAGGCCGAATTATCCTCTCCCGGAGTGCCGCCCGCGGTTTTCGATGCATCCCAGTTAAGCGGGTGGTAGTTGAATCTGTCGGCATGAACCAGCTCGAGGCTCGGTCCGTTGCCGTCGGGTGCCGTCGGCCATGGTCTTAAATCTTTATACGATACCGCGGTGATCAATTCGTCTTTGTCGTCGAAGAGGAGAATCGTCTCGCTGCCTTTGAGCTTGAAGGGCAGTTCACCGATGCAGGTGTCTACATCGGGGTTGGCCGCTGTAAAGTTTTCGAGATTTCTGCAGACCACCAGGTACCCCTTTGCGGGAAGTTTTGCCTCAACGGGGAAGAAGAAGATATCCTCACTGTCGATATCGGCGACGATATCGACACTTGTATTTTCATTCCATTGCCAGTTCCGGTAATCGCCCTTGTCGGTAAATTTCCAGTTCGCGAGAGGGATCTCGTTTTCGGTGGTATTATAAAATTCCACCCAGTCGCCGCTGTTGTTTCCCGGTGCGTCGTTGTACATGATCTCGCTGATGACGACTGCGGGGGGAGTGACCGGCGGGGCAAGGGAATCGGGGAAATCGGTTGAATCGAAAGTATATTGCGCCCCGATATCGGTTATCGAACCGTCGGCATCTTTTCGGAAAGACGGATCGCCCGTGTTGATGCACGGGGAAGCCGGATCGAGCTGCAGGTTGTTTTTCATGATATCGCTAAAATACGGATCGGCGCAGATGTTTCCGGTTCCGGGGAGAATGTCGACATCCGAGAGGCTGTAGGCTATTTCGATCGTCGAATAGCGGTCTTCGTAAATGGAGCTTACTTTCGACGCCGCCAGGATGCAGTTGGTGACTTTGGCGAGGCCGCCGCCGCGACCGAACGCTTTTGCATACGTGGCGATGGCGATCCGGTTGCGCACGAAGGTGTTGTGGTCGAGATCGGCGTATGAGAAATCGTCCTTGATGCCGATGCCGAGATCGCAGGCGACAATGAGATTATTGGTAATTTTCGCGGTTGACTTTCCGCCGACTGAAATACCTTTGTCGTAGCTTCCGTAAACGATATTGTCTTTGATGAGGATGCTTTTACACGATTCACCGAGGTCGATGGCGTCGCTGTTGAACCCGTTGAAATTATAGACGAGGTTTCCGCGTACGACGCCGTTTTCAACGCCTTTGATGTCGATGGCGTCGCTGTTCATCGTAACGCCGGTGCTGTACCAGAGACTGTTCTCGACCAGCGCGCTGCCGCGGCCGATATGAACCGCGCCGTTGCACATGTGGTCGACGGTGATTGTTGAATTCCTGATGGTGGTTTTCCCGTACTCGAAATACATCGGATAAATGACGTTATACATGGTAAGGTGGTCGAATACCGTATTGGAGCCGTTGCCGTTGATGCCGCCGCGTTCGTTGAGCGCATCGTGTCCGCTGGTGGTGCCGGTAATCTCCGCGTAGGTGATGCGGTTTTCCAGCACGGCATTTTCAAAATTGAGCGCACCCCAACTGGTCGCGCCGTCTTTGTCGTTCTCTTTTATTTTTACCGGCGCATCGGCCGTACCGTTGACGAGGAGTCTGCCCCTGATGTAAATGCAGGCATTCTGCGGCATAAGCAGCGTCACCCCTTTTTCGACAGTCAGGGTCGCTCCCTTTTCGACAACGACATCGCCCGAAGCGATATACGGATTATCGGTCAGGTTGAAGGTGGTGTCCGAGGAGATGGTCGCGGGAATGAGATGGTCCTCCGCTTTCGTGAACATTGCCGTGAGCCTCGTCGTATCGGCGGTAAGGGTGAGCGTGGTGTCGGCGCCCGACGTGCCGTCTTTCCATCCGGCAAAAACGAAACCGGGTTTCGCGACCGCCTTTACCTGTATCGGACATTCTTTCACGAAGGTCATGTTGTCGAGCCCGGCGCACATCCGTACGCCGTTGATGTAAATATCGCCCGTACCGGCGGTATCGAGGGACAACGAAAGCAGCGCCGTGCCGCTGTAACCGAAGGGAGCTTCGGTGAAAAACTGAAAGATGTATTTGCCCCGGTCCGTACAGAAATATTTAATGCTGTCGACCTGTGTCTTCCATGCATCGGGGGAGTTGACTCCGCCCTGGGATCCCCACTTGTCGGTATACTCTTTCATTTCCGGGGACAACATTACGGCGAGACTGTCGACGATGTTGCGCATGCGTGATGGTTTGAAGGTGCTGTTCAAATGGGCGGCGAATCGCTGGGTAAAATAGTTCTTGAAATTGACATTCTTCATGAGTTTCGGGAAGAGCGAATCCGATTCCATGATGCTGCCGCTCACACCCGCGCCCGTGGTAAAATTGTTGTGGTCGATATTGGAAAAGCCGTCCGAGTAGACGAAACTGCGGTCGAAGTCGGTACAGAGCCACCGCCATTTCGTCGTACTGGTTTTCCAGAGGTCCTGGTTGTGTCCCCAGCTGATCTGTTTGCCGAAGACAACGGCGCAGAAGAAATCGATGAAGCTGTTGATGTTCACCTGCTCTTTGATTCCGTTATACAGCTCATCGGTCATATCGCCGGATCGCGCCAGTTCGAGAAGCGCGTTGTAACCGTCCCAGCTTCCGTCAACCAGTTCCCAGCCTTCGACGTTCTTCCCGGGAACCGGCAGAAAGGTGCTTCGTACCTCCTCCTTCGTCGTCGGATCGGCGTTGTAATTATTGGTGAAGTACTGGTCGTCGAATTGTTCCCGAAGGTCCTGTATGCCGTAATAGTTCCCATTGATGAAAAGAATGACCGGCCGGTAGGCCTGTATCCCGAGTTCGAGCTGCCCTTTGCACATGCTTTCGAGCACGCCGTCGGATATCAGGTTGGTCGACCATGCGTCACCCCCCTGACGCAACCGCAGTCGCCGGAAACAGGCGAGCTGTTTATCGAAAAGCTGGTACCAGACGTAATCATCACCGTATTTGTTCCTGAGACGGATCTGGAGCGGTTTCTGCGGACAGGTGAAGTTGGTCATGCTGCCGATGGTCATGCCCGCATTGACCTTTGAAACCTGCCTGCCGTCGGGAGT
The DNA here is from genome assembly GCA_016929415.1 of Chitinispirillaceae bacterium. Lineage (GTDB taxonomy): Bacteria > Fibrobacterota > Chitinivibrionia > Chitinivibrionales > Chitinispirillaceae > JAFGNB01. The sequence continues at coordinate 49,145 of JAFGIW010000149.1, forward strand.
GAAGAACTCCATTGCAACGAGGAACTCGCGGCTTTTCAAGCTGTTCTTGAAAACGCCGATCTCATCGCTGTAAAGAAATGAAGTGTCGGTCGTGATCGAAACCGTCATCAGGCTGCGTTTTTCGTTCTTCCCGATGAAGTAGGTATTGGTCGTCGATTTGCCGGCGATTTTGTCCGGTTCGATGCACCGTGCCCGGATGACGGTCGTACTTTCAATGGCGATCGGGGCGGTGTATTTGAACGTCGTCTCTGAATTCTTGAAAGGAATCGACCCGTCGGTGGTATAATAAATCTCACCTGATGCGACAGTCATAACAAGCGTTTGAGCCGCATCGTAGAAACCGCCCGGGATCGAAAACGTTACCGAGCCTGAATATACCTCGACATCCTTGGGGTCGCTCGTATTTGGAGCGCCCGGTGTCGGTTCATCGTATTTGTACCAATTGTTGTTGCTGGGATTTCTTCCCCATGAAACATCGGCGAGCTGGTTGGAAAAGATCACCGAATCGATCGTTTTAACGGTTGTGCCCTCGGTTTTGGAAAGGACGATCTCATCACCGGCATCGCTCAATTTGAAATTGGTATGCAGCCGTTTCGTGGTAAATTCGACGTTCCATTGATAGGAATCCAGCGTATCGAGCTTCCCGGAATCGGCGTCGGCGCCGTCGGCCCGGATCACGATAAATCCTTTCCCCGGAATGGAAACATGACCGGGGATCGCCCATTTTTTCGGATTATTCAGGTTGTCGGAAAGGTAGTATCCGGAGAGGCTGACTGAACTGTCATTTGGATTGTAAAGTTCTATCCAGTCCGAAAAATCGTCATAATCGCACATGTCGGGATAAATCGAAAAATTATATGCCATGAACTCATTGATTTTAACCTCGGCGGTAACCGTTTCATTGAAAGTGACCAGTAGGGCAGCCGACAGAGCAATGGGATAAAAACGTTTCATCATTAAAACTCCAATACGATATGGTAAGGTTAAATTACGGGTTGATAACCCGATTAAATAAATATTAAAACAGGTTGTGTTGAAAAAATATGGGGGTTAAATTTATTAAGCGATTAAATTTCAATTTTCATATAAATCTTCCTATAGTGGGAATATACTATAACCAATATAATTAGAAAACAGTTAGGTCAGTTTTATTCCACACTTTGTTAGTTCATCTGCCGTTCTCTTTTGAGAATAGGGGATAAGCCCATTCCTCTTCCTCGTACTCCTCTAACCCCATGCCTTTCCCTCGTTAACGGGGGAAGGAAGAAATCTTACATATCGTCGGTTTATTCCTTATCCCGAAACGCAAGCAGCCGGTCTTCCGCCTGCTGGTTCATGCGGCACAATCGAATCCAGTCGGCGCTCAAGGGAATGCTGCTGATCCGGACTTCATCGATACTGCCGTTGAAAAAACCGTCTCCCTCCTTCACTCCCGTTTCCATGAATTTCCCGATTGCAATGTCGAAGGTGGTAATTCTCGATTTCTGGGAAGGTGTTAACGTTGTGCCGGAATCGACGGCTTCTCCATTGACATAGAGATACTGGGATGTGCCGTTTTTTACGCCGGTAAGCAGTACCCATACCCCTTCGGTGGCCGGAGATGCCGTACTCAACCAACCGACCTGATCCTTGAATTCGGTGAAACTCCATGAGTATTCCTTAGATGAACCCTCGACGCTGCATAGAAAATATTGTTCGTCTCCTTTTGAGATGACCACATGAGATCCATGATCCAAGGCTTCGGCGAAAACCCAGGCGGACAAAGAATAAAAGCCGTCCTGCGGAAAATTCAGCTTGCCGTTTGATGAATTTTCGAGAGATATGAAAGAGGAAACTCCGTCGAAAAGCCGCGCTTTGCCGACTATGCCCTCGGTCACCGATGTGGCGGTCATTCCTGAGGCGGTTCCGTTGTAATGGTTCCATGTGGCATCATTGACCGAATCAACGTGTGTATCGGAAAGGTGCCATACCACCTGGAAACCGTCGGATGTATCAAATACGGCTCCACTGGCCATGGTCAATGGCACCGTACCGGGATTGCCCCAAAACATGTTGAAATACCGGGAATCGTCGTTACCGAAAACCGTGTCGATTTTTACCCATATTTCGGCAAATTCCCTTTCTTCATCCCATCGTTCTATTTCGAAGGGAAGCGGAGTATCATCGGATTTGGTGAATCTGCAGTCAAGCCCTCCGGCGGCGGCCTCGCCGAAAGTAAAATTGTCTTTTGTAAGACGAAGCAGTGCGGGAAACCCCACGACATCACCGGTTATATCCGCTCCGGAGGATGTGGTATTGAGGAATATGCGGGCATGATGCCGCCATCCGAAACAGGGAACCGACAGGGTGTCGCCGGAAACCAGAGTTACGGCATCGAAACTAATCGGATCAAAGGAAGTGTCCGATGAGGTTATCCGGAAGCGGAATGTTCCGACCGGCATGTCGTCGACAATAAAATCTCCTTCGGCATCGGCCGGAATCCTGCGGTCAAGCCCGTACACGAGTACATACCGTTGGATGGATGGGGCGGGAGAGCGGCCGATATTGCCTTCAACAACGGCATACGGATGAAGTGTATCCTCATGGAACAGGGACGTATCGGTGGAATCAACAACGTTTACTTTCAACAGGACGGCGGATGAAATGCCGTCGTTTCCTTCGATACAATAGTCACCCGCCTTAATTGAATCGAACTGAAAATGTCCCGTGTGGTCGGTAATCGTTCTTTTTAACGATGTACGCTCTTCACCTGCCGAATCGTTTCCGGTCGAGGCGGTATAATTCGCCGGACAGATCGTCACCGTTGCGCCGATTGCCCTGCTGCCGGAATTCGTGTGGATGATCCCCGCCAGTTTTACATTTCCCGAGTCGGATGATCCGCCGGCAGTGGGTGATTTCACGCAGGTGCAGAGTAGCGCACTGCCGATAAGCGCATAAGGAATATAGGTAAAAAATTTCACTTATCCGCCGCCTTATCACCGTTTGAAGACCGGGTAGTATGGGTCACCGGAAAAAGGGTCAGATTCATTTGATAAACAGTGCAGCTCTCATTATCTCTGTTGACGATGAGTTTGACCCTGTCCTTGAATGCCTCGATTTCGGCGGAAAGTACGTCATACGTTTCCGGGGAAATCCCGATCGTAAGCCCTGAAATGTGTCGCTGCCGCCAATCGATACCTTCAATTGCATTTTTGGAATGCTCGATCATTGCCTTTGAAAAAGAACGCATTGCCATGGACATGACTTCATTGTCGGCAACGATCGCCGAATCGGACTGAAAATACGTTCCGTCAGCCCGACGGCGAACCAATTTCAACTGCAACAGAAGCTTTATTGCCTTCTTGGCATCAGACGGCAATATCGGCGGTATGAGCATCGCGGCGATTTTTTTAAAGTCGTCTTTGAAATCAAACTGGCATAGTAATTCCCGGATAACGGGGGTGTACCAGTTCGAATAAAAATCAAATTGATCGGCGTTGAGCGCCGATTCTTTCACCGCACCGATCATCGATTTCAGATTCGTATAATATTCCTGTTTTTCACTTGACGTTTTTGCCTGGTTGAACAGCACAAGATTGCGGAAATACCTCGATTCTTTTACAGTCAATCCGAGACCGGCGCAGAAATTTTCAATCATCGGCCGGGTAAGATTCCGCTTACCGTCAATCACATGTTTCAGGAAAGAAGGAGAATGAATTTTAGCTTTCTGAGCAAAATAACGATAGGAGAAGAAACGTGAGGAATTCTTTTTTTCGTTATAGTAAGATGCCAGAAATTTTCGATAGTCGATATATTCGAAAATTGACTTCATATATAATAATATAGAACAGGTAATTAAAGAAATCTTCCTAAAAAGATTAAAAAGATAATTAATGTACCCAAGACGAGTACATTGATTGTTGTAACGCACTGATATATAGATAAATAATAAATATGTTCATCAGATCTTCGAGTGGTTTTAGGTACGAATATCCTTTACACCTAATCGTCATTACCTCCTGCTTACTTCCTCTTTACGACGGTCCCCCGTACTTTGGGACCAGCGCAGAGTGTGAAGGTCGTGGGGTGGGTGGGGAGCCCCCGCGTCATATAATCTGATGTTGTCAAATTGGGGAATTGAATTCAAGAGTAAATGGTAACTGGATATTTCCATTTCCAGCCGACCTCTCCCCTGCCCCTCCCCTGTCAGGGAGGGGAAAGTACTATTCACGATTGCAGGATCCGGTCACCCCGGCACGGGGGACTGTGATGTATGGCTCTACCGCGGCGTCGCATCGGGCAGGCCGCCGTCGACCGGGATGGTCGCTCCGGTAGTGGGGGTCCGGCGTTCGAGAAAAAACTCCACTGCCGCGGCGACATGCGTTGCCGTCACCTTTGATTTGAGCAGGTTGCGGTTGCGGTAGTACTCTTCAAGCCCCGCCTCGTCGAGGCCGCGGCTTTTCATGCGGCCGGGACCGACCGTGGCCCAGAGGCCGGATTTTTGCGCACCGTGGGAGAACACCGCGTCGGGGGCGACCATGTTGACCCGTACGTCAATGCCCGCAAGCTCCAGACTGGCGATACGGGCGATCTGGTGCGCCGCGGCCTTGGTCGCGCTGTAGGCGCCGAACGAGGCGCCGGGGGCGAAGACGTTTTTCGTGGAGATCAGGACGATATCGCCCCCGCAGTTCTGTAGGGTGAAAAGGCGGGCCGCCTCCCGTATGGTAAGGAGCGTTCCCTCGGTATTGACCCGCTCCAGCCGGCGGAATGCTTCGAGCTCCATGGCCGCCAACGTTGCGACATGGGCGATTCCCGCATTGACCACCACCGCGTCGAGGCCGCCGAACCGGTCGATGATCCGGCCGAACCCTTCGCGGACGGACGCTTCGTCGGTAACGTCCATGGTGACCGGCACGATCCGGTCGGCGCCGAACCGGCCGGCGCATTCATTGACAAGCGCGTCAAGCGCGCCGCCGGGAAGGTCGGCGATGGCGACCTGGCAGCCCTTTTCGATCAGCGACGCGCACAGGCCGCTGCCGATCGCGCCCGCCGCGCCGGTCACCAGAACGATGCGGCCCCGCAGCGCACCAGTCGCATCGGCGGAGCGCAGTTTCGCCCGCTGGTAGGAGCGGAACTCCATGTTGAAACAGTGGCCGTCGTCGAGGTCGCGATACTCACCGCCGGTTTCGAAGATCATCCGCTTGACCGCAAGCCCCTGAGCCGTGATGTCGGCGGCGATGGCGGCGTCCTTCGCCGAAGGACCGGCGCAGACGGCGCCGATGCCGGGAATGAGCACGACGCGGGGAAGGCGGTCGCTTGTATCGGGTGTGGCCGGCGGCCGTCCGGAATATTTTTTGACAAAAGATTCATGGCGGCCGCGCCATGCGTCGCACGCCGCCGCGATCTGCGCACGGAACCGGTCGCTGTCGTCAAGAACCGGACGCTCGATCAGCAGCGGCAGGCGTCCGGTGCGGATAATGTAATCGGGGGTGAGCGGCGTCGAGACGGCGGCGGGGAGCGCTTCCCGCGCTTCGAGCAGCGACAGCAGCCGTTCGTCGGCCAGATGCACCATCGATATCCCGCAACGACGGCCTCCGTCGGGGGGCAGTGGCTGCATGAGACGGCCCCTGATCACCGGAGCGAGTGCGCGGTACAGCTCATTCGACCGTCCGACCGATGAGGCGCCATGGTGTGCGGTGACGGTGCGCGACCGGTGATTTTCGAGCCACGCCTCCGCCTCGGTCGCAAGGCCGATCGTCGCCTTGTACGCCTCGCGTGCGGTGCTTCCCCACGTGACCAGCCCGTGGTGGCCGATGATGATGCCTTTACAATCAGGCCTTACCTGCACCGCCGCGGCAACCGCACGGCCGCAGCCGATGCCGACCGCGGCATAGGGAAGAAACGCCACGGGCGTCGGAAACGCCTGTTCGATGCACTGTTTCGCATCGCAGCGGTTCGTGAGCGCGAGAATCGCGGCGGGATGGGTATGGTCGATGCAGACAAAGGGGAGAAAGGCGTGCAGCGGCGTTTCGATGGAAGGCTGACGGGAATGGGGGAGCGCCGTTGCCGTGCGGAAGAAATGGGACATGGCTTCGTCGTCAAGCTCCGTCTCCCGGTCGAGCCGGCGGAGTTTTGCAAGGTCGAGCGCGACGAAATCGCCGGCGGCCGCCTGCGCCATGTCGCACCCCGATGCCTTGACGAAAAGCATTTCGACCGGGTCGCCGAGAAGATCGGGCGCCGTGCACTTGAACGACGTGTTGCCGCCGCCGTGGAGGGCGAGACCGGGATCGGCGCCGAGGAGGCGGGTGGCGTAGATCTGCTCGATGAAGGGCGCCGCGGTTCCCGGCGGGCAGGTCGCGGCGAATGCCCGGAGCGTTTCATCGTTCCACTGTTGGCGCATGGTTGTTTCCTTTGGTTATTCCGGCTTGCCTCGATACGCTCCGCCCGCTCCCCGAGTGGCTGAAAGCCGTATCGAGGGGGCGGGCGAAGCGCTCGGCAAGCGCCTTTGAAAAGGCCGTTTATCCGGCAGTACGTCGGGAACCTTCGTGCATAAGTCGGTTCAAGACGTCAAGATTACCGCGGACGGCGCCGTTTTTAAAAACCGCGCCGCCGCTTACGATGATCTCCGGACCGGCCGCCGCGGCTTTACCGATGGTGTCGGCCGTGATGCCGCCGTCGATGCAGCCGAGCGGGGGATCGGCCATGCCGGCGATAAGCCGCTTCAGTTCTCCGAAACGCCGTACCGTCGATTCAATAAAACCTCCCGGAAATCCGGGGTTGACCGCCAGCAGGCAGACGATGTCCGTTTCGTCGATCAACGGCGCGATCGAGGCTACCGGCGTCCCCGGATTGAGCGCGATGCCGCGCAGAATGCCGCGCGAAGGATCGTTCGCGTTCTTCTGTTCACCGATCATCCGCAGTGCGCGGTGCACGTGGCGGCCCGATTCGACATGGACCGTAATGATATCCGCGCCGGCTTTCGCGAAATCGGGGATGAGCGCCAGCGGGTCGTTCACCATCAGGTGGACGTCTTTGTAATGCCGGGTGGCGATACCCTTGACAAAAAACGGTCCGACGGTCAGTCGCGGACAGAAGCCGCCGTCCATCACGTCGAAATGGAAAAGCATCGTTCCGCATGCCGCACATTCCGCCTCCGCGTCGGCGAGGTGCATGAGATCGGCGCTGACGATACCGACACTCAGAAGCGGCGCACGGGTCTTAAGTGCGGATTTTAATCCTTCCGTCATCGCCGTTTTCCGCCTTTAAGCGACTGATACATTTCGAACGCCTCCTTCGGCGACAGCCCCTCATGGACGATCTTGCGCACCGCTTCGAGCATGGCGACCGGTGCATCGGACTGGAAGATGTTGCGTCCCATGTCGACGCCGAGCGCCCCCTGATCGATCGCGTTTCGCGCCATGGTGAGCGCGTCGAGTTCGGGGAGCTTCTTGCCGCCGGCGATGACGACCGGCACCGGGCACGAGGCGGTTACCGATTCGAAGTCCTCGTCAACGTAGTAGGTCTTTACAAACGCCGCACCGAGTTCCGCGCAGATGCGGGTCGCCAGCCTCATGTACCGGGCGTCGCGCACGAGATCCTTGCCCACGGCGGTCACCCCGAGCACCGGGATGCCGCACCGCATGCCTGCGTCGACCAGACGGGTGAGGTTGCGGATCGACTGCGTCTCGAACTCCCCGCCCACGAATACCTGTACCGCGACCGCCGAAACGTTCATCCGCACCGCGTCGTCCATGGCCACGGCGATATGCTCGTTCGACAGCTCCTTGAGGATGCTCGGGCCGCCGCTTGCGCGCATGACGATTGCTTTATGCGTTGACGGAGGAATGACGCTGCGGAGAATGCCCCGGGTGAGCATCAGCGCGTCGGCTTGGAGGGCAAGCGGCGGAATGGAAATATCAACCCGCTCGAGGCCGGTGGTCGGTCCCTGAAAATAGCCGTGATCGAAGGCGAGCATGACGGTCTTGCCCGATGCCGGATTGAAAATCCGGGCAAGACGGTTCTTCATCCCCCAGTCGAGGTTGTTCGAACCTTTCAGGAAAAAAAGCTCGTTTTTCTGGGGGATCCCGGGGAAGTATTCTTTCTGCTTTGATGAGGAATCGGCTTCAGGCATGGCAGGCTCCTTTTTAATGTTCGGAATCGAAACGACATACCGTTAAAAAATAATTAACGGGGGAGCGGGTCCGGGAAGAAATGCACGGTTCGGCGAAATGAAAACTGAAAGACATTTCCCCCATTTTCCTTTAACCGATGCGATTGCGGGCGGTTAGGAGGTCCCGGTTCTTCGCCGTCGGTCTTTAAAAAACGTCAACGCGACGAGTACGATTGACATGAGAAGTGAGATGAGGGAAACCGCCAGCCCCCCGGTGAACGCGTCGTCGTCGTATCTGCAAACGACCGTATGCTTCCCCGCGGGAACGGCGATCGCCCGTAAGGCGTAATCCGCCCGGAGCACCTTCGCCTTTTTGCCGTCGATCGCGGCTTTCCATGCGGGGTAGAAGATCTCGCTCAATACCAGCAGCGCCGGCCGGTCGGTCGACACGTCGGTCACGATACGGTTGATATTCCAGGAGGTGATGCGCGCGGATGATGCGCCCGGGGCTCCGCGGCCGGGAGGAACGAAATCGGGCTTCTCCTCGAGGATCACCTCGTTTACATGGTCGAATCCGGGGTCGTGCAGGGTCGGAAGGATTTTTTTTTCATCGGTTATCAGCCGGTACGAGGGGACCATCCGCGCCCGGGGAAGGCAGGTAGGATGCGGGACGATATTCATCGTGGACGACCGTTCATCGACATTGATTTTATACCTGATGTTCAGAATATCGAGCGTACGATCCTTGCGGTCCATAAGCTGCCGTTTAAGGCGCAGGGGATTGTACCCTTCCATCAGGCAGATGGAATGAACGGTTCCCTCGTTGCGGCGGAAAATGAGATACGGCCCGCCGATCTCGTCGCTGCCGGGCAGGGAACCGCGGGAGTTGATCCGGAAGATTTCCTTTCTGTTTTCATCCTGTACCGACCGGACCAGCATGTTTTTTTCATATATTTTACGCGGGTCGTTCTTCATTGCGGCAAAACCATAGCCGAACACCAGCAGGTCGCAAAGGAGCATGATGGGGAGGAACAGTGAAAAAAGACGTGCCGGCAGTATACGGAAAAACCGCCCGGCAATGAGTCCGAGACTGATTACCGCAAAAGCGGCGCAGATCCGGATCTGTGCAGTAGTAAACGGGTAGACCGTCGTCGCCACATACCCTTCGATCCGCGCGCCGTCGGAGCCGAGCATGCCGTTATCCATAATGAACCGCATGATAGCCGTTCTGAACATGCCGGCTGAAAAAGCGATCGCCGGGAGCAGGAACATGCCCGCGAAGCATGCGAAAAGTATCCCCCGATTCCGTTTTTTATTCCGGGGAAGGTTCGGTGCCCCTGTAGAGAGCCGGTCGATGCCGTACGATGCGAGCAGCGACATGGCGAGGGTGAAAATGACGCCGATCCGCGCGGGATTGCGGAAGAGCTTGAAACCGGGAAACAGGGCGTATGCCAGTTTGTAAAAAGGTAAAGCATCACCCATGGCGAGTAAAAAGGCGCCCAGAGCGGCAGCCCCGAGAAAAATCACCGGCGGCGCCCGCGATACGAAAAGCGCCGTGAACGCAAGGATGAGCGGCAGCACCCCCAGATAGAGCGCCGTTTCCCAATAGTAATGCGCGCCCGGGTCACTGTCTTTTTCACTTATTCCCCAGTATGCCGGCGCCTTTTCGCGAAAATTATTCGGCATGCTGAAAAAATTGGGAGCGAGCAGGGTGATGAAACGGTAGGGTCTGAAGGAACCCTGTGTCGACTTCTCGAATTCCAGTTCAGGACGAACCGATTCTTTGCTTAACCGGGAGGTCGGCAGCAGTTGCACCGAGGAGAGGCCGGCGCCGAGAAAAACGGACAGAAGAAAAATCGCGACAGGGATGGTCATTTGCTTAAGGGTCGCGCCCCCTCTGAACCGTTCGATCAGGTGAAAGAGCAGATAGGCGCCGAGCAGATAGTGGAGATAGACATACATCTGCGGGTGGCCCGCGAACGCGACGAAACAGAGCGAAAACGCGGTCGCGACCGCATAATAGAGGCTGGATCGGGAGAGCGCCCGTCGCAGCGTAAGCACCGAAAGAGCAAACCAGGGTAGTGCGTGGATCATCGTCACATGAAAAATGTGGGCTGTGGCAAATCCTCCCAGCATATACACGAGCCCCGCCAGCAGCGATGCGGTCCCGCTTCGCCGGAAATCGCGCGCCAGCGCATAGGTAAAGATGCCGGCGAGCATGACATGCAGGATGATCTGGTATTCGAACAGCACCGGACTTATACCATCGTTCCCGCCGAACGGTACCAGCAACAGATTGAGCGGATAGAACACCGCCGACTGAATATCGGCGAAGAAAGGCATGCCCGAAAAGCTGTAGGGATTCCAGAAGGGGAATTCCAGATGACGCAACGCACGGGTGGCGAACGTCCGGTAAGGGAAATACTGCTCGATGAAATCATTCCACATCGTCCCCTGCAGGGTGACTATCGGCCAGTAAAACACAATAGCCGCCGCAATCAGAAAGGCAATGGCGAGGACGTCTTTTTTCAGCGGCGAGAGGAAAAAACGCGGACGGGAAGGAAGCGGCGGAGTCGCCGCAGGGGCTGAAGTTTTTTTTCTTTTCCCGCTGGACATCTTGATTTCCGATCAGGAATCGCTTCCAGGCGGCGGGGAGAGCGGCGCCGGCGTTTTTTTCTTTTCCCCGACCAGACTCTGCAGTATCAGTATACCCATCCCGATACAGACATATGCATCAGCGAGATTATAGAGAAAAGGCCAGTCGATGATATTCCCGAGATGCATATGGATAAAATCGACGACATGCCCGAATCGAAGCGAATCGATCACATTACCTATGGCGCCTGAGAGGATGAGCAGAAAAGGGAGATGAAACGGCAGCCCCCTCTTCCGGTTGACCACAAGATAAATTGAAAGACCGATGCTGAGCATTATCCTTACCGCTAAAAGCGCCTTTTTGCTGAAAGCGTTGTTGTTCCTGTTGTTGATGCCGAAGACCATTCCGTGATTCTCGGTGTACCCGAGTTCGAGCGCGTTTTTAATGCAAACGCGGGAAGGCTGATTTTTCAGGTTCTCCGCGGCCCACTGCTTGGAAAGCTGATCGCCGGCGATTCCGGCGAGCAGTATCAGAAATAGAGCGAAATATTTCAACACCGGCCGCGGCATAGGACTCCTTGAGGGAATATGAATTTTATTTCAATTTAAGATGAAAAATAGTACCCGTGCTCTTATTTTACCAGAGAATCGAGAATGGCCGGCTATGGTCGGACCACGGGCGGCGGGGATGATGGTGTAAGTCCGGTGCTGTTGTTGGTGATCGCCCTCACGGCAATCGCCACGACATGCCCCGGAGGTTTCCCCAATTTTTTCAATTGGTTCGCTTTCACCCTGTCGATCTCCACCGGAATCCGAACGGTTTCGCGCTAAAGTATATTACTTCATGCAATCGCAATCTTACCCGATTCCTTAAGGTGTATCGTCGGTAATCGCCAACACCGGAGCAACCAGGATGCTTCCTTCGATGAATAAAATACTTCAGTCATTCGGACATACCGTCGTAGTTCCCGTTCTTTTCCCCACCCTGCTCTTCGGCTTTTCGGTCGACTCTATTTTCGAGCCGTTTCTCCGTTCCTTCGACCTGCTCCCCGATTACTACCTCCGTTTTAACGTTTCCACCTTTGCGTTCCATCGCGACGCATTCTTCAAACGGCAGTATCTCGCCGAGCCTCACCCTGATCTCGAGTTCCGGCTCATCTCATATAGAGACGTGATTTCTTCCATATGGGATGTCGACTTTGTGTTCGGCCTCGGAGAGGTTCCGGGGAACACCGTATTCACGGTACTCAATGTCGCCTTCGGCATCAATCCGAAATTCGAACTGCGCCTGCCGCGTCTGCTTATCAGCACCGGCGTGGCGCACCATTGTTACCACGAAATTGACAAAAGCTATTTTCCTCTTGTCTATAACAACCGTCTCCATCTTGAGGCGTCATCGCACAATTTCCGCATCAACGACTATTTTAATGCATTCGCCGGCGATACGCTCTTTCGGTTCGAAAACCGTTTCTCGTGGCAGATCGGGGCGGCCTACTTCCTGAAGGAATTTTTCGGTGTCGTCGATCCGGGCAAGCTCAACGGCAGCAGCCCGCTGACGGCCGAATTGGCATCACGTTCACGGTATGCGTTCCATCGGCGCCGGAGCTGGATCTTTTCATTCCGCGGCGAAACGACGATCGGACTTTTCGATACCGGGGAAGGCTACCGTGTGAAAAGCAACAGCGCCTGTTACTGGAAACAGACGTTCGGAGTCGAGGCGTTCTTCTCGCGGGGAGCCCGCGGCGGCTGTTTCTATCTGCTCTACCACCGCGACGACCTGCCCCGTCCTCCCGATTCACCTGAATTTACACTGGGCAACTCGCGTTTTTCGAAAAACGGTCTCGTGCAGATCGGGATGGTGTTTTTCAATTGAGGAGTCGGGATTCGGAAGATAAGCGTCCTTCCTCCCGATTCTTCTGAAATAAAAACGCCTTTAGCCCGGATTATTACTTACTGACGAGTCGAGCGTCGGTAGTCAACCCTTCCAGGGGTTAGACACAAGGAAACCACTGGCTCCGCCAGTGGAGTAAGA
>JAFGIW010000150.1 GCA_016929415.1 Chitinispirillaceae bacterium
GCGACCAGATGGTGCGGCAGTTTGCGCAGGAGCCCGACCGTGTCGGAAACCACGATGATACCGGTGCCGGGTATCCAGGCCCGTCTGGTCGCAGTATCGAGCGTCGCGAAGAGCTTGTCTTCAACCAGCGCCGAACTGTTGCAGAGCGCATTGAAGAGCGACGACTTCCCGACATTGGTATATCCGACCAGCGCCGCCTTGAATATCGAACCGCGGCCTCCGCGCTGGATCGTCCGGCCGCTCTCTATTTTGGCAAGCTTTCTTTTGAGGTCGGTTATCTTGTTCTGCACGAGCCGCCGGTCGACTTCGAGCTGTTTCTCGCCCGGTCCCAGCGTGCCGATGCCGCCCACCTGCTGGGAAAAATGGGTCCACGCATGGGTCAATCGCGGGTAGAGCATCCGCAGCTGCGCCAGTTCCACCTGCAGCCGCGCCTCCGCGGTGCGCGCATGCATGGCGAAAATGTCAAGTATGAGCTGGCCGCGGTCGATCACCTTGCCCTGAACCGTATTCTCGATGGTCTTTATCTGCCCGGGCGCCAGGTGCGCGTCGATAACGAGTGTGGTCGCGCCGTGCGAGGCCATGGCCGCCTTTATCTCCTTGAGCTTTCCCCAACCGAGATAGGTTCCGGTGGCCACCCGCTCCCGGTGCTGCCTGAACGTCGCGACAACCGCTGCTCCGGCAGTCGCGCACAACTGCTCCATTTCATGCATGTCCTCTTCGAAAACCAATTTGTCCATGTCCGGAGTAATAAGACCGGCAAGCACCACTTTTTCGCGGGGATTGGCGAGATTTCGCATAGGCATCACTAACCGAAGGAGATTCCATCCACCGAAAGCCGCACTCCCGAAGCCTTCTGCGACGGGGTAAGGGTGAGCACCTTCGCCGCACCTTCGGTAACGAGCACTGTGTGCTCGAACTGCGCGCTGAGCGATCCGTCGCGGGTGCGCACCGTCCATCCGTCAACCTGATCGGTGACGACGTCCCAGCCGCCCCGGTTGATCATGGGCTCGATGGTAAGCGTCATGCCCGGCGTTAGGATGACCGGTTCGCAATCCCGATCGATATGGTGGTACACGGTAAAATGCTCGTGGAACTTTTTCCCGATGCCGTGCCCGGTGTACTGGTGCACCACCGAACAGCCTTTCGAGACGACAAAGGGTTCGATCGCCTCGGCAATGGCGGCAAGCGGCACTCCCGGCCTCACTGCATCGATCCCCCGGATCATCGCCTCGGCGGTTACCATCACCAGATGCCGCGCCTCTTCCGAAACCGCACCGATCATGAACGTTTCCGACGAATCGCCGTAATACCCGTCGACGATCGAGGTGAGATCGACGTTGACGATGTCGCCCTCCCTGAGGACCTCTTTCGAGGAAGGAATCCCGTGACAGACGACATTGTTGATGGATGTACAGACCGATTTGGGATATCCCAGGTACCCGAGACATGCAGGAGTATGGCCGTGACTGACCGTATAGTCATGCACGAGCGTATCGATCTCGCCGGTGCTGATACCCGCTTTGATGAGGGGACGAATGTAGTCGAGCAGCTCGCCGTTGAACACGCCTGCCCGCTCCATCCCTTCGATATCATGCGGCGATTTGATAAGTTTTTTATCCTTGAGAGAGGGCCGCCGCGGTTGTCGCGGCGGGAGGGCCGCAGATGTCGCCTGGTCCTGAATGAGGTGACATTTTTTATACTTTTTTCCGCTGCCGCACCAGCATGGGTCATTGCGTCCTATCATCAGGCTCCCGGAAATGAGGTCAATACGAAAGAGTGTCAGAGAGAAATATACATCAGGAGTCGAAAGGGGGAAGGTGGTAGGCTATAGGCCGTAGGTTGAATTAAGTGCGGGACTGTATCTTAAGGGCGGGAAGGTTACAGGCAGTTCCTTCAAAAAATCCACCCCGTTTTATTCATCAGGATAATGTATCGAAAGTGTCTAACCTGATTTTTAGACAGACAATATAAGTATTCCTGCTCCGCGGAGCAAGAAAAATGTCAAGCGTCGGATGAGGGTTGCCCCACCATCCCGCACAACTCCTCATGAATCATCCCGTTGCTGCAGATCATCCCCTGCGACATCAGCCCCCGCTCCACACCGTCCACGTCCATGCACACCCCTCCCGCTTCATTAACAATGAGCATCCCCGCGGCGAAGTCCCAGGGCGAGAGCCGGTATTCGAAGTATCCGTCGAACCTGCCGCCGGCGACGTAGCAGCAATCGAGCGATGCGGCTCCGGTGCGGCGTATTCCCTGGATGCCGGCACTGAGCAGCTTCCGTATCGAATCGAGGGTCCGGAGCATCAACGGACCGCGTTCATAATAAAAGCCGGTTCCAATAACGGACTTCATCAGATCAGGCGCCGCCGACACCCTGATCGGTTCTCCGTTGTACCATGCGCCGTGGCCTGCCTGCGCGCAGAATAGTTCTTTACGCATCGGATCATGCACCACGCCGCACTCGACTTCACCGGCCCGGGCGAAGGCGATCGATACCGCAAAATGGGGAATTCCATGGGCGAAATTGGTCGTCCCGTCAAGCGGATCGATGATCCAGAGCCGGGGTGCGGACAGCGGGGTCGTTGCCGCACTCTCCTCCCCAAGGAACGCATCTGTGGGAAAGCGCTTCCTGATCGTTTCGATGACGGTTCTTTCGGCGGCGGTATCCGCCCCGGTCACCAGGTTGTAATTCACCCCCTTCTCAATCACCTGCGTTTTTCCGAGGAGCGACCGTATCACTTCCCCGGCCTTTTGTGCCGCAGCTTCGGCGGCTTTTAATTCATCAGGCATCGCTTTTACCCCGATCAATGCACCCTTCCGGTTGTTCATTCTTCGAAAGATAGTTCAGGGAAGCACCCGCATGTTTTATTTCCCGCTTCCCAAGGTTATATTATAATGGCTGTCGTCACCGGACGGGCCGGGGGAGTCCGTGTCCGAAATTTCCGGTTGCCGGAAAAAGGGGGTCAAACTATTTTTTATGCAGACATGGCAGCACCCGACACGAAAGGTCATTCTGGCCTCCGGTTCACCGCGGCGCAGGGAACTGCTCTCCGCGATGGGCTTCTCTTTTGAGGTTATTCCTGGCGGACAGCTCGAGGAGAATGCCTTTATCGATCCGGGGGACCTTTCCGGATCGCTCGGGCGGCTGGCAGTCGCCAAGGCGATGGGTGTCGCCGTACACTACCCGGCGGCGGCCGTGCTTTCGGCCGATACGATTGTCGTGTGCAACAACCGCGTGCTCGGGAAACCCGCCGGCCGCGCCGACGCGCGGCGGATGCTCGAGGCGCTTTCGGGACGCCTGCATACGGTGATGACGGGGGTCGCTCTTACGTGCCGCGAGATTGGTTTTTGTCAATCGGCTGTCGCGGTGACGGGCGTCCATTTCAGGAACCTTGCGCCTGACGAAATCGAATGGTACCTCGACAGCGGCGAGCCGTTCGATAAGGCGGGCGCCTATGGAATTCAGGGCAAAGCGATGATTTTTGTGGATAAAATCGAGGGATGTTTTTATAATGTGGTCGGTCTGCCGGTTAAAGGCACAATCGACCTGTTTAAAGCGTTTACCGCGCGAAAGGAACCCCGGAATGCCGCTAATGAATGACAACGAACCAGACGCCGCCCCCCCGGCTGAACAGCCAAAGGAGCTTGTCGGCGATATCCTGCGAAAAGAACGGATCACCCGGCGCATCACCGTCGAGACGATCGCC
>JAFGIW010000151.1 GCA_016929415.1 Chitinispirillaceae bacterium
AAAAAGTATGCCTGAAAGGAATGGCAGTAATAGGGCCCCTATGGGGCCAGGCGGACTACCGGCTATGCCGGTAGGTCCCGATTTATACCGCTTAAGTTTTTTTCCCAATATACCGATACTATAAAAAAGGGTTTTTAACGGCATTCTGGCCTAAGGAGTTTCGGTTATGGGAATATCCATCAATGGTCCGTCAGGAATCGATACCCAATATATCATTGATTCGCTGGTGGCACTTGAGCGTAACAAGGTAACCACGGTCGAGAAACAGAAGAAAGCATATCAATTGAAGATCGACGCATATGCAAAATTAAAGACAATGCTCACCGATTTGCGTACAAAGGCGACCGGTCTTTCGAAGTTGAGTTCTTTCGACCTTTTCACCACAAGCAGCACCGATGAAAAAATCGCGACGATTACTGCCGGGACCGGCAGTGTCGATGCAACGTATGATGTACAGGTTTTTCAGCTTGCCGGCAATGAGAAGATGATCTCGGCGGATGGGTTGATCTCCGATCAGAATGCCTCGTTGCAGAGCCTGGGGATCGGTATCGGCACCATCAGTATCGATGGTGTGGAAATTGAGATTGATAACGACGATACGCTGCAGGATCTGCGGCAGAAGATCAACTCGGCAACCGATGAAGACGGCGGGCGGATCGGGGTAAGTGCATCGGTCCTTAAAATAGCTGAAGGCAACTACCGGCTTGTACTTACATCAAAGGAATCGGGGAGCGCAGGGACAGCTTACAGCGATGTATCAGGGACGACCCTGCAGGATCTGGGCGTCATTCTCACCGCCGCCGGTGATAAAGGAAACACCAGTCAGGTGCTTACCTCCGGCGGCAACGTCCAGTCGGCATGGGAAGCGCTGGCTGAGGGTGAAAACGTACAGATTACCGGCCTTGACCGGGCAGGCAATGAAATCTCGGTATCGATAGTCAAAAAGCCGGGGAGCACGGCGGAGGATCTCCTCGCTGAAGTCAACAATGCATTCAACGGCATGGCGGAGGCGTCGTTCGACGGTTCGGGACTCCTGATGATCACCGACAAGGTCGGCGGTTCATCGCGGCTTTCCATCAGCGAAATGACCATCGGTGCGGCAGCCGAGACGATGAGTGTTTCGACCTACGGGGATGAGGGGGCGGGAGTTTTATCCATCGGTAAAAACGCCTACTTCAGCGTCGAGAATATTTTCATGAGCAGCAGCAGCAATTCCGCCACGGGTTTTGTGGGTGGTGTTACCTTCGATTTTCACAGCGTATCCAAAGGGGAGACGGTAACCGTCGCTCTGGAACGCGACCATGATGCCATACATCAGAAATTCCAGGAAATGCTGGATGCTTATAATGCGCTGGTCCGTTTTTCCAAGAGCAATACCAAAGTTGTCGACCCGAACGATGAAAACGCAAAGAGCGGCGATCTGGCCGGTGATATGACCGTGCGGAGCATCATTTCGCGGCTCAACAACATGTTTCATCAGCAGTTCGATGAATTAAACACCGTTTACACCAGTTTCAACATGATCGGACTTAAAACCGATATCACGAACGGTGAATTAAAGATTGATGATGAGATGTTCAACAAGGCACTCACCGAACGGTTCGATGAGGTGGTCAATCTGTTCATCACGGTCGGCACTTCCGACAACAGCAATATTGTTCTGGGAACCAGTTCGTCCGATACACAGGCGGGCATTTACCTGCTTGAAGAGGTGGATGGGGAACATTTCCAGGCGCAGCGTACGGGCGATTCAACATGGTATACCTCGGCGGCACGGGTGGGTGATATCGTCAGTTTTGAAGACGGGCCGCTCACCGGGCTGTCGCTTACCGCACCGGCGGGGAGTATCGGGGTGGGGAACAGCGCCACGTTCACCCTGTCGAAAGGGTTGTCGACGGTGATTGATGATGCGATCGACAATCTGACCAGGGCGCAGGACGGACTTGTCGCCCTGCGTACCGAATCGTGGCAGCGGAGCATGTCGCGGGCGGATGACAAAATCATGCGGCTTGAGGAGCGGATCGAGAAATACCGATTACGTTTAGTCAACCAGTTCAGCGCCATGGAGCAGGCGCTCAGCACGCTGCAGACGCAGAGCGCCAACATGCTCAACGCGATCGGTTCTTTTTCATACTACGATAAATCATAACGGAGGTGAATGATGCAACAGGGGTATGCGGCGTATCGCCATGCTTCGATCGACACGGCGGACCAGGGAAAATTGATTCTCATCGCCTATGATGTCGCCATCAAAAACTGCAAGCTGGCACTGGAGAAATTCGATCGCGGTGATAAGATCGAAGAACGTACGAAGCATCTTTTCAAGGCACAGGATGCGGTTACGGAGCTGTCGGGTGCGCTGCGGATGGATGTGGGCGAGGTGGCGCGTAATCTCTACCGGCTCTATGAGTATATCCTTCGTTCGCTGGTTGATGCGGGAGTCAAGAACAACAAGGGAAAAATCGCCGAAGTGCTCGGTTATCTTGAAAATCTTCGCGGCGCATGGGATGAGGCGGTCAGGAAAATGAAGATGGAAACGGCGCCGGCAATCGAGGCGGGAAACGTGGCGATGCAGGGGTAATGGAATGGAAGACCAGACGGCACTCATCGAGAAAATAAGGGACCAGTATTACGATATCCAGCTGCTTACCATGCACTGCTGCAGCGATATCTCACCGGAAGCAATTCCCGATATGATCAGGCAGCGCGCGGAGTTGATCAACCTGATCACCTCGGAAGAGCTGCTGATTTCAGAGGAAACGCCCGACGTCGTGGAAGCACCCTCGGCAAGCGAAATGCGCGCGGAGATCAAATCGATCATGGCAACCATCATAACGCTGGATAAACAGGTCGAGACGGTTATCAGAAACCATATGAAACGGCTTAAATCGGACCTTTCGGTACTCTACAAAACCTCAAAGGCCGCTTCAGCATACGCAATTCAGAGCCGGGTATGAAGCCTTAACGCTCCTCAAGCATCGATGCGATGTTTTCGAGCAGCTTGTCCCGCGGAACAGTCGTCTCATTCCCATCCCGCATACGCTTTAATTTCAGAAGCCCCTGTGCAGACTCATCGCCGCCGGTTATAAGGGTGATTACGGCTCCGGCCGCGTCGGCCTGTTTCAACTGCTTGCCGATAGTGATGCGTTTGAAGGGAAATGCACATGAGATTCCCGCATTACGCAACAGCCGGGCAACAGGCGCCACTTCATCGAAGTTTTTATCATCAAGGGCCGTGATGAATACACTGCATCGGGGAGATGACGGGGGAATCAACCCCCGCTCCTGAAGAAGATCACCCAGCACCACGTCACCGGCGGCAAAACCTACCGCAGGAGTGGGAGGGCCGCCGTAGAGTTCGACAAGTGTGTCGTATCTGCCGCCCCCGGCGATTGCGCGCATCCCTTTGTTTACAGCAAAGACCTCGAAAACGATACCGGTATAATATGCCAGTCCCCTTACTATATTGATGTCAAAACAGACATAGTCAGACATGCCGTATTTTTCAAGCAGGGTGAACAGGCGTGCCAGTACCGCTTGTTCCGGAGTCGCTCCGGTCAGTGCAGCGATCCCGTCAAGGCCCCGAACGGAAAACAGGTCATGGATACGCTGCCGGAGCTGCCCGTCGGCAACGATTTCCGCCAACTCCGCCGTATACTCCTCATCGGTGATTTTATTTTTCCGGTCGAGAAGCGCATAAATGGGGGCAAAGCACTCCTTTGGAAGACCGATTGCACAGAAACACTCTTCGAGGAGCGTCCTGCTGGAGATGCGGACCTGAAAATCATTGCCTGTCAATCCAAGATCGCGCATCATATCGATCACCGCGGCGATCAGCTCCGCGTCGGCACCCACCTCGCTGCTGCCGAGAATGTCCATGTTGAGCTGGAAAAATTCACGAAGGCGTCCTTTCTGCATTTTTTCATAACGAAAAAGACGGGCGATGGAATACCACCTGACCGGCCGTTTAAGGGATGTGCCTTTGGCCGCAACCATGCGCGCAAGTGACGGGGTCATTTCCGGCCGCAATGCCATCATCCGTCCGCCCTTATCTTCGAAAGTATAGAGCTGCTTTTCAATCTCCGCGCCCGACTTCTGTGTGTAAATATCCAGGTGCTCGAACATCGGCGCCTCCCACGCTTCGAAAGCATACCGCCTGCAGGTTCGCCGCCACGACGCAAAGAGATGCTCCTGGAAAGCCATCAGATCGGGATAGAAGTCGCGGGTCCCTTTCGGACCGGGGGGAATCTCCATGGATACTCCTTTATCAAACAGTGTGGCAGAGAAAATACATCACGATCCCGAAAGACGGGTGCCGGAATGTATTATTTTCACTACGGATCATGTTGCCACCAAAGACACTCCCTTTAACGGAACATGAGATGAACCGATCGATTCAACATAAAGTTGCTATTGCGATGGTCTGTGCAACATGCCTTACCGCAATAGGTTACGCTGCCGACCATCAGTTTCCGCCCCGTCCGTCAGGACCTGTCGCCGACTACGCCGGTCTGTTTGATAACAGTACGAAACTGAAAATCAACGCACTGGCGCGAACGCTCTGGATTGAAGCCGGTTTCGGATTGATTGTTGCGACCGTTCCTTCCATCGGCAGCCATTCCCCGGAGGAGTATACGGCCGCGCTTTACCGCGAATGGGGAGCGGGGCTCAAAAAAGAACCGGAAGATGCGTTGGTGCTTTTGTCAGTGGAACCGCCCGGTATTCACATCAAAGCAGGTCGTGGATCCAGGAACTATCTTGGAGAGAAAGTACTTCGGCGCATCATTGAAAAAGAGGGCATCCCGTATTTCCGGAAAAGGGAATTCACCGATTGCATGCTCAATGTCGCCGAAGCCCTGGCGGAAACGGTTGCCGAAAAGAAGCGGATCAGGCTGCGCTATAATCCGTCATGGCTTACAATGGTACGGCACAAAATGAAGGCGGGACAGGTTTCCAATGCAATTGCGACATTGGTTATCGCCGCCATCGCCGTGTTGACTGCACTCGTGATCATTCTTCTGCCGAATCCGCTTAATCGCCGTTACCGAAAAGAGGTATTCCCCGAGGACCGGTTCGGGGGCGGTGCTTTCGGCGGCTGGTTACGGGGGAAAAAATAAACGATAGTGAAAAAGAGTAAATCGTTGCCGCTTCACTTATTAGAAGGGAAAATCGATGCATAAAAAACAGGTGATACCCCTTTTCAACACTTGGCCGCTTGTTCTGAAGTGGAGTACCACCTGCCTTCGGTGAAGGGCGGACACGTCACGGTAGACGGCCGGTGACGCGGCAAAGCCCTCCTCGCCGGATTGCATCATGAATGAGGCATGATGTGTGATTTTCCTTTTTACGCCGCAGTGGCAACCGCCGGTGGTCCCCGTACACAGGAATCATCCATGTAAAGTTCGCACGGTGCCGCCTGATATGCAATTGAGAGATGGTGATGAAGCTTCGTATCCATAATCTTCCCTCCCTTTCGTGATGATGGACGGGCGCAGCAATACTTCCTTACGATGAGTTAAATTAGCATACCGGCATTTGATTACCTACCCAAACCGGATGAAAAAGCTGAAAAAGTGGATGAAATGCAGGATGGGAGGATGAATTGAGTGGAGAATTATCGATACGGAAAGGAAATGTATAATAACCGGACGGTGTTGGACCGGGCGGCCGCCCCTTCGGAAGGTGCGGATAGTACCCGCCATCAGGAGAAGATTGACGCAAACGATGATGGATTGATGATTCATAACAAACTGCACAGAAAATTCAAACCTTCACATACTCTTTCCGGTACTTCCAGACGGGTGTTCCGCGCGCAAAGTGGGTCATCATCCGCGACCGCGCACGGACGAGGGAAAGCGGCCGCGTCGTCGTAAGCTTCGCGAGCACGTCGTCAACCGAATCGAACCGGTGAACCCCCTGCACCGGGAAAAGCCCCTTCAATACCCCGACATGACCGCGATAAAGTGTTGCAGCCGTATACCCCGTTTCCTGCGCGATTTCCCAGATCCGTTGGTTCCAGCCGCCATAGGGGAAGGAGAGACTTGTAACCGCTTTACCGATAATATTTTCGAGCAACTTTTTCGAGTTTGACAGCTCGCGGCGGACCGACTGATCGTCGAGGTAGGGAAGGTAGGCGTGGGTGCAGGTGTGGCTGCCGATTTCATGGCCGCTTTGTGCAATGGAGCGAATCTCCTCCCGGGTAAGGTGCCGGTTATGGGGGAATATGTCCCATGAAGAGTCCTCGCCGTAAAATCCGCTGACGCAGAA
This sequence comes from Chitinispirillaceae bacterium, assembly GCA_016929415.1. Classification (GTDB taxonomy): domain Bacteria; phylum Fibrobacterota; class Chitinivibrionia; order Chitinivibrionales; family Chitinispirillaceae; genus JAFGNB01. Next base: position 6,268 of record JAFGIW010000151.1, read on the forward strand.
AACGGTTGCCCGGAATCCGCAACCGTCAAGCAGCGGGAGCGCATGGCGATAGACCGATTGCAATCCGTCGTCGAAGGTGAGCAGAACCGTTTTTTCCCCTGGGGGCAACGCGGAGGCGTTTGATGCCTCATGGAGTGTCAACGTACGGTAGTTCCGCTGTTGCAAGGCATCGCAGAGTTTTTCAAAACGGCCACGAGGAAAGTGGGCCATTTCAGCGCGCGGTTTCGGGACCACCGAATGAAACAGCAGTCCGGGAACCGGCGGCTTCCGCAGCCGTCTTCCGAAAATCAGTGTGGCACCGGCACCGAGAACGAGGGGGGAACATGCAAGGAGGAATGGCGTCGCGATCATCGTTTGAACCTGAAGGGTACTCCGGAAAACAGTCCCCGGGCGTGGTTTAAAAAATAATTCCTTCCTGCCGGCCGATGTGTTATTTTACCGCCATGAAGCCTGCTGATACGGTCAATTGTCCCTACTGCGGCGAAACCATGCCGCGTGGTGCCGCCGTCTGTCCGCAGTGCGGGTCCGATGAACGGACCGGCTGGTCGGAGGGAACCTATCTTGACGGCATGGATCTCGGGGATGATGTCGATTATGAAGAGCTGCACCGCAACGAGTTCTCCACGAGCCACCGCAAGCGGCCGCCGATCGTCTATATAATTACCGGGGGGGTATTGCTGTTGTTTTTTATTGCAGCGGTCATCCGGTCGCTTATCTGACCGAACCCCTCGTTACTGCTCTTTTTTCCGGTTGACGGTTTCCCTGATTTTCTTCTTGAGATACAGATAGTTCGTGTCGTGCGCATCGTCAACAATCCGATCGCCCGGGGGGATCTGATTCTCAATGAAAAACGCCTCTTCCTCTACATTGGATGCCTTTTGTGAAGAAGCTGAAGGAACCGGTGCATCCGTCGGGGACGGTGAAAATGGTCCGCTGACCGGTTCGGGCTTGATAAGGTTTGATTGCTGCTCCACCGCCTGGAAGAACCCGTGGGAGTCCTGCGGAGCGGAATGCTGTCCGGGAGCGCCCATGTCAAGGTCAAGGTCGACCTGGTCTTCGGTTTTATCATATACCTGTTTCAGCGCACTTTTTATCTGGCGGTCGAACTGGCGGGCGAATACCTTGACCCTGTCGATATTGGTCCGGTCGTCGAAAACAAGGCAAAGAAACGTGTTCTCGTCGACGACCGCTATGAAAATGTGCCGATCCTTACCCTGGTGATACATTGCGGAAAATTCGGTTTCGCCCATGAGATTAGCGATCGCGAGTGTCGAGGCGCTGTTGCCGGCGACGAGGGCGGCCATCGATACGGTGTCGATTTTGTCAAGTGAACCCTGATAAGTCAGCAACCGTCCGTCCTTGTTGATGAGGACGGCGAGGAGCAGGTTCGCTTTAGCCGCAAGTTGTTCGAGGATGACATTGAGACGGTCAATATCTTCCGGAAAAAGGATCATGTCTTTCATCAAGGCATTTCCTTATTGAAGAATTTTGAAAGAAATCCTTTCTGCTGCTGTGTGCGGGGATTGACCGGACGCTTGACCGGTTTTTTCTGGCGATCGGTGTCGACCGAGGTAAAAAACATCTCTTCTTCCTCGTTGCTGCCGATAATCGGCTGAACAGGCTGCTGCTGTTGAGCACCGTAGGCCGGGGCTTCCATATTGTATACTTCATATTCCTGTTGTGCATTGCCCTGATTGTCGGCAGGTCGCTGCTGCGCGGATTGTTGAGGAGTGGGTGTATAAGGAAGCTGTGTCGCCGCGGTGGGACCTGAAGCGCGTGTGCGATGCTGTTTTTCTTCTATTTCCCGTTGATATCGTTCGATCTCAAGATCAAGATCAGTCTTGCCTCCCGTGGAGTCATACCCCTGCCGGGGAACGCTTTGCTGCGGCTGATCGAACACCGCATACTGTTCCTGCGGCGCCGTCATTTCCGACTGGTTCTGTGTGTCCATCGGTTCAAGATTGATGGAACCGTAACTGTAATACTCTTCCTGTGCGGGAGCCCCCTGTTGGGGAGCCTGGGAACCGGGAGCTGCCGGTTCGAAGGTTATCTGATCTTGGTACTCTTCCGCCGGACCCGGATGGTGCATCGCTGGCCTGGCTCCGGGATTGGGAGCGTGTTGCTGCTGCATCGGTTGATAGCGAGGTTCCGGCGGCGGGACATTCTGCTGGTATTGCTGCTGCGGCATATACCCTTGAGATTGGCGCATCGGCTGTTGTTGCGGTTGACGCGGGCCGCCACTCCTGTTGATCGGCATCTGGGCGGGGGGAAGTGATGGTTGCCGTAGCGGTTGGGGATACCCGGGACGCTGCTGAGGTTGTCCGGCTGCGCCCTGAAACTGGGGACGGCCGGGTTGCTGGGGCGGCTGCCCAAGCTGATTATACATTGGAGAAGAGTGTTGCTGGCCGGGCGCCTGCTTTCCAGGCTGCCGCGATTGGAACTGCGGTACCTGTTGCTGAGGCGGCGCTCCGGCAGGCCGGGAACCGCGCGAATATTTTTTATTAAGATAATCAATCACGATTTTTCCGATAAGTTTTAATGAATCAAAAACGCCGACTCCTTTATTGGCAACCGCTTCGCTCCAGGGTAAATGGTATTTATTGATGTACTGTTCAAGTTGTTCGACCGGAAGCGCGTTGGGAAGGTCGCGTTTGTTATATTGCATGATAATCGGTATGTTCTCACGCTTGTATCCGTATTCCGCCAGATTGTCTTCGAGGTTCTGAAAGCTCTCGAGATTCTCTTCGATTTTATCCTGCGCACTGTCGGCAACGAACACCACTCC
>JAFGIW010000152.1 GCA_016929415.1 Chitinispirillaceae bacterium
AAAACGGCATGCTGCAGCATGCCGGTTTCATCGGTCAGGCGGCGCAGGTGGTCGAGTTTGAGCGGGGGCAGTTCGCCGAAGCTTTTGTCAAGAGCTTTCGCCGTAAAGCCCGGAGCGGTGAAATTCCGGCGTTCCGACCGGGCGCGTTCAAAACTTTTTCTGTAGCGCTCCGCTACCCGCGGCCAGATCATGGACCGCCCGAACATATATGCCCGCTTGCGCATGGCGTGGGTGGTGACATTGTCGAGAAACGAAGAGAGAAAAAAGGTGATTACCGATACAATCCATATTTAAAGATCGTGCATTTTTAGTACGTATAAACTTTTTGATAAATCGGAAACCATGATGCGAATCGATAACCTCTACAATCGTCATTGCGCCAATCAAAAAAAACAGGATCTGTGAAATATCAGCCAGGTGACCACTCAACTGTTCAACAACCCGGATGTCATGATGCCGGCTTTCAAATAAAATAAGCCACCACGAAGCTACTGCTAGTATAAGAGCCGTAGCTGCCTTGTTAACACGTATCTTTTGCTCAAATGCAATCAGGATATACCCGACCACGAAAATACTGCAAAGTAATAGTGGGATAATTTTCTCCTATGAGAGTTGGTTTGAAAAGGCTGAAGTTGAGGAGCAGGAAAAGGTTTATAACCTTTTCCTGCCAAATTACATGCTATGCCGTCAGGTCTTATTTTTCCGTTTTACTTGTTCCCTTGATTTTACCGCCCAACTTGTCAATTTTCTTCCCAATAAAAGTGATGGATTTACCAATTTCATCCGGGACCCATTCAGCTCCTGCGATCAATTTGGAAGAAAGAGCCTGAGATTCTTTGAGAGAGCCCAAAATTGCAGCTTCAATCTTATGGCCCGACCAAGAAAAACCGTGCTATAAGTGAATCACAGCTGATTTTAGGAAATGCCCCGTTCTTTTTGCATCTTTCGTGCTTTGTGCTTCCACTGCTTTTAAATAGTGGTGTTTTGCCAATGCGAAATGCGTCTTGGCAAATAGTTCTTCCAAGTCCTTTACCGAGGTTGTTGTGCCTTTTTCAACATCATCCGCTACTTTGTTCAAGCCCTTGTACGAAGATACAAGCCCCTTTTGCATTTTGACGTTTCTGGCTCATCATGATTACGGGAGCTTGAATAGCTGCCAGGCAAGAAAGTACGAGGTTAAGAAGTATGAAAGGATACGGATCCACCGGTCGCCATGCCATTATAAGAGAATTAATCGTAACCCAGAAAGATAAGAAGAGAGCAAAAATGATGAGAAGCGGCGTGACATCACCCGGGTACGGCAACCGAATGCCTACCTGCCGAATACCTTCTCGACCTGGCCGATCTTTTCCTGGACCTTGCCGGCTATCTTTTCGACTATGCCTTTTGCTTTCAATTTGGGATTGTCGCTGAGATTACCGGCAGCCTCCTTGATTGCGCCCTTAGCCTGGTGAATCGCACCTTCCGTCCGGTTTTTAGCGCTTGATTTGGTGGTCATTTTCATTTGAACCTTCTTTCTCCTGGTTAAAAAGTGGTTGTTGATTCGTAAGAAGCTTTTTTTTAAAGTGAGATGCTGCAATGGCTCCAATTATAACGCCAGCGGCAGCAGAGAGAACGATAATGATCGCAAGGGACACCTCGAATTTCCAGTACAGCAACGATAGTAAAACAGGCATTGCATTCTGCACCGATAAAAGCGTAACCAATGCAATTATTATCAACACAAGCAATAATGTAATCATAATTTCCTCCTTCCGATTTTTTTTTCGGCGCCGGAACGTTAAGTGAATGGTTTCTTACACCACGCGTCGTCCCTGAATGATCCTGACCAGCACAACAACGACGGCAATCACCAGAAGAAGGTGAATGAACCCTCCCATGGTATAATTGGTGATCAGTCCCAGTGCCCACAGAATCAACATTATTACTGCAATTATCCACACCATACGATGCTCCTTTCAGGTTGCTTCCGATTTACTATCGACTCATATTCCTCTTTACTCGACATCATTGGACGGAAAACAGATGTTGCCAGGCTCATCGATACCATCGGACTACTTTTCACCAGGAGAGAGGACTTGCCAGGCTAATTATTTGATGTAATGACCTCGTAATTATTATACCACAGGCCATCCACAGGCTGATTATTACTGCTATCAGCGCTGAAAGACGGATTGTTTTCATATGCTTGTCTCCTGCAGGTGGTCGTATGAACGTGGCGAACATGGTCGTGTACTTCGTTACTTCCTTGAACCGATGATACGTTGCTGCGTCAGCCCGGTCATAATCCCTCGTTGTATGTCCGACACCCAATCGGGACCGGGTGTTCTGCTCGTAGCACTCCGGATCAGTCGGCTGCTTTTCCGTTGTGGTGACGTCGATTGCGCGCAGGTCGATCGTTTGAGCGTCGATGTAGCATTCGAGGACCTGATAAGCGAGGGGCCATTTTACCGGATTTTATATCTGTTGTTATGCATAGTTAAACATGAAGCAATAATCGAGCCGGAACGACATCGACATCACGATCAATTCGGAACTGTGCTGTAAGCGTTTCACTTTTATGAAATGAAGCAGAAGTGAGAAACACGTTTCTTAAAAATGAGAAAAACAGCCGCATGCCGGTTGAATAAATATCGAAATCGTGGATTGGTGTGGATCCGGATGATGGTATATCAATTGCGTTGCACATTCATGGAAAATGAGCGGCTCTAAAATACTAACCACGGAGTTATCACCTATGAACCGGCACCAGGGAATTGAAGCGGTTAACTTTTATCGGGAAGCAAAATTGCACCATGCTGTACTATCGGATCTTTGGGAAGATGGCGCTTTGCTTAAAACTGAGGCCGGCAACGTCCCGAAGGTCAGAGAAGGGGCAGCCGGAGAATATTACCTTGCGACCAAACATGGAAAAACAAAATTCAGAGGAATTACAAAAGAGGTTGCTCAAAAGGGAAATACACTTTGCTGGGAGATTGAATTTACCGAGATCTCGCCATTCAAGGAAGATCCTCTGAGAAGAATGATCGATGAAATCGTTTACTCGGATTCCAGTCGGGATGGTGTAGCGGATCGGCGGGGCTATGGATAATCTTCAATTCAGCAGTCGGGCGAGGGTTCTGTGCACAGGAGACTGGTAATCTAATGACATTATGGAAAAGCGGCCCGGGTTGGGGGGGCCGGATAATCCATTCTGCATTCACCCTATCAGCCAATGTATTACTGACATAGGTACCCGATTTTTCCTCCGTCGCCCGGGTTTCTTTGCCGGTAGTGGTTTCCCGGTGCCGCAATCACCATTTCAATCCGTTGTTCCGAGATTACCCCACCGTGCGACAGCCATGTCGTAGTGGTACATTTTTATCTTCTGTAGACCTATTTTCATCGTGAATAGTATGGATTGAGAAGTGAGAAACTGGAGTTTCAGGCAAAAAAGATGATTATATGTCAAACGATTTTGTAAACATTCCTGCCGGAGCTGAAAACAAGAAAATACCTATCAGTTCGCCATGACTCCATTTTAACGTTGTAGAATTATAAGACCATTAATAAATCGCGGAGAGGAAACGATGTCCTTGTGCAAGAGTGGGATATTTTGAATTTTTCATCAATTTCCGATAAATTCTTCAACCGCCCGATTGAACTCCTCAGCCTTCTCGAATTGCGGATTATGCGCGCATTGATCGAAAAAGACAAGTTTGGCCCCGGAAATTTTATGTAGTGCTTCATGAACGTTTGCCACGGGCATGTGCCTGTCCTGCCTGCCCCAGATAATAAGCGTTTGCTGCTTAAGGTCTCCCAATCGCTCAATGACCTTTTGCCGGACTTCTTTTCGCAAACCAAAAATAGTACAATTGGCGTTCAGTGTTCGCAGGAACGCTCGACGTGTAGACCGGGATTTGATGAGGGGGTAATAGAAATCAATTATATCTTCCGATATAATTGACGGATCGAACACCATGGATCGTACAAACGCTGAAAACCGCCCGCGGGACAGCAAACATATAAACCCGCCCATGAGCGGCAGGGTAAGCACTCTGAATACCGGAGCCATGCGGCGACCCAGCGCGGCGCTGCCGGCCAGCACCAGTCTCCGGACCTTGTGAGGATAGTCGAGAGCGTAGCGAAGACAGATGGCGCCGCCCATGGAAAGCCCCACCAGAGAAAACGAGTGGAGTTCTTTCGCCTCTGTAAACAAGTCAAGAAACCGGGAAAGCGATTCCAATGGGTAATTATTGCCGGTCGGCGGATCCGATTTTCCACATCCCGGCATATCGAGACAATAGACCCGGTGCATGCGGGAAAGCGCCGCCGCATTTGCCGCCCATTGTTCGATGGAACCCCCAAGGCCATGGATGAAGAGTATGGCTTCGCCGGTTGCTCCAACCTCCCAATAGCGTACGCGAGTACCGTTGATTAAAAAAAATCGATCTTCCCATGGAACTGAAAACATGCTGTTCCTTTACAAAAAAGACCACTATTCATAAACACCGATTTTCGCAGAAGCTGAAAGCGTCATAAGATATAATGGTTCAATTACTCAAATGACAAGTTCAGGTCGGCCCCTGAG
>JAFGIW010000153.1 GCA_016929415.1 Chitinispirillaceae bacterium
CGAGCAATACTGCTCGTCTTGTTTATTTCGCGGGCTTTGCCCGCCCCATAAACAAGCTACCGCCTCCGGCGGTAGTAATTTGACTTGCCCATTATTGCAATTTTACTTTCCGATAATATCGAATTTGTTGATGCGGGCATGCGGGAACAGCCACACCCGGCGGAAGCGACGTTTTTCACACCCTCTCCACGTGTGGAGAGGGTGGCAGGGGAGAGGCAATGTCCGGGTGAGACCGCAGGGAATCGCGCCACAGGAATTCGTCGGGAATACGGTTCGGGACACCTTCAAAATGCAAACGATATTCTTATTGATTTTATTTTATCGTCAAAGTGAATGCGGGCTCCCCTGATTCGCAATTTCATCCTGTATTCCTTTCGTTTTTTACTCCCTATACCGGTAAGAACGGCACCTGTTGCGCCTATGGGAAGAGAGACAAGCATGGACATTATTCCGGTAATCATTTGAATGTCCCCGCTTTCGTCAAAAACCGTGTCGGGATTAACCGCCCGCGCCGCTTTGGTCTCCTCGAATGTTCTGATATCGGCGGTTGATGACAGGCAAATGCCCGTAATGAGGCTTGCCCCGCCGAGGCTTATACCTGAGATTCCTATTGCCCGCATGACCGAATATTTCCTTACCTTTGTCTTTATTTCATCAACGGAGTATTCATGTGCATCAGCATATGCCTCATCCAAAGCGTACGGATCATCCGCTTTAATGCAACAGGCTCCTGCAAATACCATGGCAATTATAATCGTGATTTTATTCAGTCCCGTCATTTCAGTTCTCTTCCTTTGCGATAATTTCAGCCGGATTAACCCTGCGTTTTCATGGGGAGGTGCGGTAATGCCCGCCATCCCGCCCAGGCCTCATGGTAATATAATTTTAGTTTCCTTAAAACAGGCGCCTTAATTGCAGGAGGCGCCCTTTCTTATAAGTCCCCCTACGGGGGATTTAGGGGGCGTCCCCCGCCATGGGGATACTCTGTGCGGCTACTGAATCGGCGCCACATCACCCCTCTGCTTACACGGATGAAACCTCTGCTTACACGGATGAAACACCTGACTGCACGGATGCCCCCCCTGCTTACACGGGATGAAACACCTGCTTACACGGATGAAACCTCCGCTTACACGGCTAAAATTTCCGCTTACACGGGATGTCTCCCTGCTTACACGGATGCTTGCCCCTGCTTACACGGATGAAACACCTGACTGCACGATAGACCTTGGATGGATTGTCGCCCTGTGCAGTGTTTGGACGGCTTTTTGCCGGAAAAATGAAAAAGCCCGTGCTGTCACGGGCCTTCATAAACGGGATTCCGGTTATTTCCGCGTCGGGAAGCTACGCTTCAGCAGGGGCAACCTCCTCTTTTGTTATCATAATTGCATCCTGTGGTTTTGACGGACGATGTCTGCTGCGGTAGGTGCTGTGGTAATACTCGAGCCGTGCGCGGTCTTTGCGGAAAACGTATTCCGCGAAATCCAGTATTTCAGCCATCTGCCGCCGCATGTAGGTAAAGGCGCGGTCGCGCATCACTTTCGTTTCGGAGGACCCTTTTTCGATAAAGGCTTTCGTGTGGAGCCGGTACAGTTCCGCGGCTTTTACTTCCGCGATATCGAAAATCGCGGTATTCAGGTGCAGGGCGTCGAGATGCGGTTTGTACTTTTTTGCCAGTTCCGCGGATGCGGAGAGGTCGAGGAACAGATCCTGTTTGCCCGAACCTTCGCGGATTTTTCTGACGGCCTTGATTGCGTCCGGTATTTTCCGCAGTGCAAGCTCCAGCGCGGCGAGACATTCCGAACGCAGTTCATATGCATCCGGTTCCGCCTCGTTCCAGAGTTTCGTCGCCTCTTTTATTTCTCCCGTTTGCGCGATTAAAAATCCTTCGGCATGGCGCAACCCCGCCGCGGCGGTGGTGAGTTCTTCGATTACGGCGACGTTGAATCCGACGGCGCCCAGCGCCCCCGCATCTTCGGCAGCCGCGGTGGACATGAGTTCGGCTTCATAAACCGCCTGTTTCACCGGCATGTCGGGACGACGAATGTCATTATCCGGAATGGCTTTGAGGTTGGGCAACACCTGTTCGAAATACTGCTGGTCCGTCATGGGGCCTCCTTTTTGTGTGATTATGATAAGTATGAATACGGTATGCCGCACAGCCGCTTCAGACGGCGGATCTGCATGACAACCGGAACTGTCGGATAAAAGGAACCTTGCATGATGTCGAATCGTGGAGGCGGAATCCGCTGCAATTGTTCATCTTCCGGTACTGCGAAGACGGAATGAAAATACTATCGGAAAAAGGGGGAGGGGAAATGTTTTTTTCCCGGACTATTAATCTTTTCGTAGCGAGGCGCTGCAATGCCTGTCGGATCGGGCCTCCCGCAGCGAAACGCACCGCAGGAATACTTGTAGTATTTTGAGGATGCGTTGAGTGAGGACGGCCCGAGATGACGGGCGGTCCGGCGCCGCAGTAGAAAAGTATATGAATAATCCGGGTTAAAACAACCGGCAACGGGATGTCGAATCCGCCGGCGGGGAAGTGATCCCCTCACCCCATACGGAAAGCCGTCTTCCTGTACTCCTTGACCGACCTCAGGACGGCCATCTCCTGAGGGGCGACCGACGACCGGATCCGTTCGATGTCGCCGTCGAATTCCCTCCTGCTTTTAGCGTGCACCATGGCATACATGGTATAGGGCCAGTCGGGGTAGGCGGTGCGGCGGTAGCAGTGGGTGATAAAGGGAAACTCCGCGAGGACGGCGCCCGCGGCGTCGCACTCCCCGGGGGGAATGACCATGGCGACCATGGCGTTGACGACGAATCCGGCGCGGTCGTGCTTGAGCACCCCGGCGAGGCGGCGGATGACGCCGGTGGAGAGATAGTGGCGCAGGAGTTCGATCGTTTCGTCTTCGGTGATGCCGAGCTTTTTCGCGTACGCGGCGAAGGGTTTCTCGACAAGAGGGAGAGGATCCTGAAAAACGGCCATGTGGCCGCGGGTGATCTCCTTCGGCGTATCAGACATCGAGCACCAGTCCTATTTTATAGGTCTTTTCGGAGGCGAACTCCTTCACATCGGCGACGCCGTCGAGCGAACGCATGAAGGTGAGGGAGCGTTGCCCGTCGGCGTCATTCTCGCAGGTGAGGGTGCACCAGAGGTTGAGCCGCCCCTCGCGCAGGTAATTGTGCGTGACGCCGGGGATGCCGTTGATCGCTGCGGCGACTTCGTCGACCCGGTCGGGGGCGACGGCAAGGCCGATGAGGATGCCGGTGAAACCGACCCTGTTCCATGAAATGACCGGCCGGATTTCGCGGAGAATTCCCTGCGCGGTAAGGCGGCGAAGCATTTCGATGCACCTCTTCTCGGTGATGTGGTGCCGCTTCGCGATAACGGCGAACGGCCGCTTTTCGAGCGGGAAGTCGCGTTGAACCGCGTTGAGGAGTTTACGTTCGATCGGCTGCATGCTTGTTCACCGCTCCCGTTTGTTGCGCCGGTTGTTCCGTACGGCGGCTTCGAGCGCCGCGATAAGCGCCGGCATCGTCGCGTTTTTCGCAACGGTGAATTCCCCCCGGTAATGATGGGTGAGCGTCGCCGCGGTGATGTCGCCGATGCAGACGGGCCGTATGCGGAGGCCGCTGCGCTTCGGGTCGTCGTAGAAGAACTCGACGGTCGACGAGCTGGTGAAGAGCACGTAGTCGCCGTCGCGGAAGGAGCAGAGCGCATCCCCGGCCTTTACGGTGTCGTAGAGAGGCAGCACCGTCGCGCGGGCGCCCCGTTTCCGCAGCGTTTCGGGAAGCGCTTCGCGGGCGATCGATGCGCGCGGTATGAGAATCGATTCACCCGTGAGATCGTCGGGCAGCATTTCCAGAACCCCCTCGGCGACGAATTTTCCGGGAAGGGCGTCGACCCTGATGCCGGAACGATGGAGCACCGCCGCGGTTCCGCCGCCCAGGGCATATACCCTCTTTCCGGCGAGCGAACGGGCGTCGGCGCCGTTACCGAGCAGATGTTCCATGAAGAGCGACGCGCCGTTGGGGCTTGTCAAGATTACCATGGTGAATTTTTTCAGATACGGCGCGGTTATTTTTCGCAGATCGCGCGTGCGCGGGACAATACGCATGATCGGGCAGGGGAGGACCGCGGCGCCCCTGGCTGCGAGGCCCTCGATGAGGTCGCCCGACTGCTCTCCGGTGCGCAGCACCGCGACCCGCGTCCCGGCGAGCGGCAGCCGCTTCCGCCATGAAAGGGACTTTGCAAACCGGACGGTTTCCCCGACGATGAATGCCGAGGGGGGCCGTATTCCACGCTGTTCCTTGAGCTTCGCGATAGTTCCGAGGGTGCCGGTCACCGTTTCCTGATCGGGAAGCGTTCCGTTGCGGATGAGGGCCGCGGGGGTGCGCCGGGTGAATTTTCCCGATGAAATAAGCTTTTCTATGAGAGGCGTCAGGTTCTCCATTGCCATGAGAAACACCAGGGTGTCGGCCTGCGGAAGTTCGAGGGAATCGATGTGTTCCCCTTCCCGGAGGTGTCCGGTGACCACGGCGAACGAGCGCGAGACGCTGCGGTGGGTGACCGGAATGCCGGCGTACGTCGGGGCGGCGAGGGCGGAGGAAATTCCCGGAACGACCTCATACCGTATTCCGTGCGCCGCAAGGTACTCCATCTCCTCGCCGCCGCGGCCGAACACCAGCGGGTCGCCGCCCTTGAGCCGGGCGATGCGCAGGCCTTTCCGTGCTTCACGCACAAGAAGACGGCTGATCTCCTCCTGCTTCGGCGAGGGCGCGCCGCCCCGTTTGCCCGCGAAGATCCTGCGGGCCGTTTTCGGGAGGCCCGCGACGAGGAGTTCATTGACCAGTGCGTCGTAGACCGCGACATCGCACTGTTCGAGCAGCTTTTTCCCTTTCACGGTGATCAGGCCGGCCTCTCCCGGCCCGGCGCCGATCAGGTAGACAACTCCGTCACTTTTTTTCATCCGTTGCAGCCTTTCGCCGGTATTTCGCAATGAGCCGCTCCGTCTTCGCCCGGAACGCCTCCCATCCGCGGCTGTTTATTTCGTCAATAGGATCGGCGGCAAAGAGCTCCTCCCAGAAGGCGCTGCGAAGGGTGATATCGCTGAGGAGCGGGCGGATGCGTCTGCGCACGATACCGAGGTAGGCGGCCAGCTCGCCGTAAAGGGGGCCGATCGTCTTTGCGACAACGGCCTTGAGGTAACGTGACAGCCGCGGAGCCGTTCCGCCGGTGGAAATCGCGATGGCGACGTCGCCCCGGCGCACCTGTGCGGGGACGATAAACGAGCAGAGCGCCGGTTGATCGACGATATTGCAGGGAATATTGAGCATTGACGCCCGTCGCGATATGGCCCGGTTGACCTGCTCGTCATCGGTGGCGCCGATTACCAGCGACAGGGCGGACGTCAGGTCGCCCTCCCGGAACGGCCGCTCGTGCAGCTCGATGCGGTCTTCGAGCGACCGCAGGCGGCCGCAGCACTTTTCGGCCACCACGAACACCGCGGCCTCGGCACGAAGCAGCGCCAGCACCTTGCGCAGCGCGACGCGGCCTCCCCCGACGACGAGGCATTGCCTTCCGGCAAGATCGAGGAACGCGGGGTACATCATCGGTCCGCTCCTTTTTGCAGCAGCAGCGCGGCCATGGCCGTACCGACCGGAACGGGATCGGAAAGCGGCCCCTCGGTGCGACCCTCCCTGAATCGACCGTCGCGCGGATCAACGAAGAACCCGCGCATCAGTATCCGTGACGCGTCAACGACGGTATGGATACCGAGCGGCGTGCGGCAGTCGAAACCGACTGCTTCGAGCAGCGAAAGCTCCGCCGTGGAAACGGGCAACTGCGGCGGATCGCCCGCTTCGGCGCAGAGTTCCCGTATCTCCCCGTCGTCTTCGCGGACCTCGAGGGTAATGACCCCCTGCCCGGGCGCAGGGTAGAATGTCGCGGGATCGAACCGTACGGCGATTCTGTCGTCAAGCCCCAGCCGGATGAGTCCCGCTTCGGAGAGCATGATGCCGTCGTAGTCGCCGCGCTCCACCTTGGCGAGCCGGGTATCGATGTTGCCGCGGATTTCGGCGATACGCAGATCGGGACGAAGGCGCAGCAGCAGCGCTTTTCGGCGCATGCTCCCGGTGCCGATGAGCGCTCCCTCCCGCAGATATTCCAGGGGCTTGTTGTCGCGGGTCGCCATGACGTCGCATACCGATTCGGGCTGCAGGAAGCCCGCGAGCGCGAGCGCCGGCGCCAGTTGCGTCGTCACGTCCTTGAAGCTGTGCGCCGCGATGTCGATTGCGCCGTCGAGAAGCGCCCCTTCAAGCTCACGGATGAAGATGCCCTTGCCGCCGATTTCGGCCAGGCTGCTTTTCCGGTCGCGGTCGCCCGAGGTGACGACGATTCTTATCTCGATTTCGCAATGAGGGGCGGCGTGCCGCAGACGCTGTGCAACAATGGCGGCCTGCGCGCGGGCGAGCCGCGAGCCGCGCGTTCCGATGACTACTCTTCGGTTCCGCATAGGGGCGAATGTTTGTACCGGTACCAGCGGGTGAATTCCCGCACCTGCTCTTCGACGATCTCGTTGATCGCGTCGAGTTCGTTTTTCCGTTCCGACAAGCGCCGTTCGGCGGTCTCCTTGAGATCGTCGACGCACACGAGCCGCACTCCCGCCAGGGTCTCAACCGCCTTTTCCGCATTGCGCGGGGCGCCGACATCGACGATCAGCAGCGGTTTTGCCGTATCGCCGCGTGCACGCTTCAGGTCCGCCGCGGCGATGACGGGCTTTCCGCTGTTGGCGGTTGCGAGCAGGACGATATCAAACCGCGGAATGCTGCGGATGAGCTCTTCGAAGGCGATATGGTGCGTTTTGAACCGCTGCGCGAATTTTATCGCCCGTTCCTTCGTCCTGTTGCAGAGCGTCAGCTCTCCGACGCTCTCCCCGTGCAGCCGCTTGAGCGCGCGGATTCCCATGGTGCCGGTACCGACGATAAGGATACTTTTTTCATCGAGGCTTCCCGCCAGTTCGAGCATCCGCTCGACGGCGATGGAGGCGATCGACAACGCTCCGCGACCCGCGCCGGTCGAACTGCGTACTTTCTTTCCGGTGGCGATCGCCTGTTGAAAAAGCCGGTTGAGATAGGAATCGGTCGATGCGTTTTTCATGCAGAGGAAATAGGCTTCACGCACCTGACCCAGTATTTCATGTTCGCCGAAGACCATCGATTCCATGCCCGATACCACGCGGAAAAGATGGCGGACGGCCTCCGCGCAATGATACTCCTTCATCACCTTGTCGATATGACCGTCGGGGATATGATGGAATGCGGCAAGATGGTTCCGGAGCCAGGCTGAGGCGACGGCGTGGTCGCTGCAGACGTAGAATATCTCGATCCGGTTGCAGGTGGAAAGCGCGACCACCTCCTGGAGCGGTGCGCCGTCGGGAATCGAATCGAGAAACTGCTTCACCCGGTCCTTTTCAAGATAGAGCGCGTCGCGCATGCGGAGCGACGCGCTGCGGAAATCGGTCCCCAATGCCCCCACATGCAGCATCATGCCTGCTCCCCTACCTTTTGAAGCGCGCAACGGTTCTTTTCAATAGCGAGATTGATATCCGCGTCCCGGTGGGACGCGCTGACGAACATCGCCTCGAACTGCGACGGGGGAAGATAGATGCCTTCGTCGAGCGATGCGTGAAAGTAAGCGCCGAAACGTTTCGTATCGGCGGTTTTCGCGTCTTCAAAATTATCCACCGCCGGCGCCCCGGTGAAGAAAAGCGTCATCATCGAGCCGACCCGGTTGACTATCGCGGGAATCCCCAGTGTACGGCAGTTCGCTTCGATGCCCTGCGCGAGCCGGGCCGACTTGCGTTCAAGGGCGCCGTACAGGTCCTGCGTTTCGCGCAGCACCCTGAGCGTCGCCAGCCCCGATGCCACTGCCACCGGATTGCCGGAAAGGGTTCCTGCCTGGTAGATCGGCCCGGCGGGGGAGATGTGCTCCATGAGGTCGCGGCTTCCGCCGTACGCCCCCACCGGCATTCCGCCGCCGATGATTTTTCCGAGGGTGGTAATATCGGGAAATACGCCGTAACGTTCCTGTGCACCGCCCGGCGCGACGCGGAACCCGGTCATCACCTCGTCGAAAATAAGCAGCGCCCCCCGCTGCTTCGTTATATCACGGAGCGCATTGAGGAATCCCTCTTTCGGCGGGACGACGCCCATGTTGCCCGCTACCGGCTCGACGATGCAGGCGGCGATCTTCGTACCGTGACGTTCGAAAAGAGCGCTCACCGAATCGATGTCGTTGAACCGGGCAAGCAGGGTTTTACGGGCGGTCGCCGACGGCACCCCGGGGCTGTCGGGAGTGCCGAAGGTGAGCGCTCCCGATCCGGCGGCGATGAGAAACGAATCGCCGTGGCCGTGGTAGCACCCTTCGAATTTGACGACAAGGTCCCGTTTGGTAACCCCGCGCGCAAGGCGTACGGCGCTCATGGCCGCTTCGGTGCCGGAATTGACAAGCCGGACCATCTCGATTGACGGCACCATGGCGACGATCCGTTCGACAAGCTCCGTCTCCGCTTCGGTGGGCGCGCCGAAACTGCTGCCGCGGCCGGCAGCCGCCGTAATTGCCTCCACCACCGCCGGATGGGCATGCCCCAGAAGCATCGGCCCCCACGAACCGACGAAATCGAGATACTGGTTCTTGTCGATATCGGTCAGCCACGCCCCTTCCCCCGAAATGAAAAACCGGGGGACGCCCCCCACGGCGCGAAATGCGCGCACCGGGGAGTTTACCCCGCCGGGCATCAGCCGCTTCGCACGCTCGAACGCTTCGAGACTTCGTTTACATTCAGGCATTTTTCATTTCTCCCTTGGTAGTGGGCTTGAGACCTCACCCCCCGCCCCCTCTCCGACAGGAGAGGGGGCGGGGGGTGAGGTCGGACGTCACGAATAATCTAAATCTTCATTTATTCCTCTCCCCCGGCCTGTACAGACAGCACGGTTCTTCGCCGAGATGATCCCCGTCGACCGCGAACGCCCGTGCGCGGCAGCCGCCGCATACGCCGCGGTAATCGCACCATCCGCATTTCCCATGGTAATGGTCGACATCACGCACTTCCCTGAAAAGCTGCGATGTCCGCCAGATCCGGTTGAAATCGAATCCGCTTTGCCGTAAATCACCGGCTTCGAGCGGCAGAAAACCGCAGATCTGCACTTTTCCAATATGTGAGATAAAGGCAAAGCCCTGCCCTCCGAGACACCCTTTAGTTGCTCCCTCGAGCCCCGAATGTTCATGGCCGGCATGATGCCGGGTCGCCGGTGCGCTGCCGGCCGTAACCTCCTGTTTCGCGATGCGGTAATAGTGCGGCGCGCAGGTCGGTTTGACGGTGATCGGGGCGGTTTTCGCCTGTTCGTGGATCCACCGGAGCGTCTTTTCGTAATCGACTGCCGGTATTACCTCGTCTGCAAGCTCGCTGCCCCTTCCCGTGGGCACCAGCAGGAAGGGGTGGAACGAGACCGCCCCCAGATCAACGGCAAGTTTGAAAATCGCCGGAAGTTCGGCGAGGTTGGTCCGGGTGACCGTCGTATTGATCTGAAACGGCAGATTGGTTTCGCGTGCGGCGGTACTACCGCGCATAACGCCGTCGAAAGCGCCCGGAACTCCCCGGAAAGCGTCGTGGGATCCTGCAGTCGCACCATCGATACTGAGGCTGATACGGGCTATCCCGGCCTCTTTGAGCCTGTTGCAGGCGGCGGTGTCGAGGAGCATGCCGCAGGGCGCCATGACCATGCGCAGCCCCCTGTCGCTGCCGTACCGCGCAATGTCGTAAATGTCCTTCCTCAGCATCGGTTCTCCGCCGGTGAGGATGACGATACAACCGCCCATGGCCGCGAGCGAATCGATTACCCTCCGGCACTCTTCGGTTGTCAACTCCCCCCCGTACGCTTCCGCGTGCGCCGCGGCGCGGCAGTGCCTGCAGGCGAGCATGCAGGAGCGGGTCACCTCCCAGGCGACCAGACGCAGCGGGGGCGCATCCGCCGTACCTGAAGAGCCGTGCGGGTTCATCGGGAATATGCCTCACGCAGGATCGACGCGGCCTCTTTCGCGTGGTAGGTGATGATCATCGAGGCGCCGGCGCGCTTGATCGAAGTCAGGATCTCCATGATGATGCAGTCGTCCCGCACCCACCCCTTCTGCGCCGCGGCCTTGACCATCGCATATTCGCCGCTTACGTTGTAGGCTGCGACCGGCACGTTGAAGGTCGTTTTCACCCGGTGGATAATATCGAGATACGCGAGCGCCGGTTTCACCATGACGATATCCGCGCCCTCCTCCAGATCGAGAGCGACCTCCCGCAGCGCCTCATCGGAATTGGTCATGTCCATCTGGTAGGTGCGGCGGTCGCCGAACCTGGGAGCGCAGTCGGCGGCCTCGCGGAACGGTCCGTAGAACGCGGATGCGTACTTGGCCGCGTACGACATGACCGGAAGATCGATGAACCCCGCCGCATCGAGCGCACGGCGGATCGCGCCGACCCTGCCGTCCATCATATCGCTCGGCGCCACCATGTCGCATCCTGCCCGCGCGTGCGATATTGCCTGCAGGGCGAGCACCTCGAGGGTGCGGTCGTTGTCGATCCTGCCGTTGATTACTATTCCGCAGTGACCGTGGGTGGTGTATCCGCAGTTGCACACATCGGTGATCACCAAGAGGTCAGGCAGCGCTTTCTTGATCGCCCGGACTGCCTGCTGGACGATGCCGTGGTCGTCGGCGCCGCATTCGCCGGTTTCGTCTTTTGTATCGGGGATGCCGAAGAGCAGCACGGCGTTGACGCCCAGTTTCCCGATCCTCCGGCACTCCTCGACGCACCGGTCAACCGACATACGGGAAATCCCCGGCATGGATTCGATCGGCGTTTCCACGGCCCGGCCGCTGCAGACAAAAAGCGGCATGATGAAATCACACGGCCGCAGCACCGTCTCCCGCACCATCGACCGGAGCGCCGGATTGGAACGCAACCGGCGCAGACGGATCTGTGGGAACCCCATACAACCCCCCTCACTCCACCCTGGTGGAGATCTCTTCTTCGGTTAAATAACATGCCGGGTCCTCGGCCCAGACATCATTGTACACCGCTTCGGCGCGGACCCTGAAGTTGCCGTTGCAGATATCCCGCCACACGCACCGGCCGCACCGGCCTTTGAGGAACGCTTTACGATCGCGCAGCTTCGCCAGGAGGGGCTCGCCGGGATCGCTCCATATCTCCCCGAACGGCCTCTCGCGGACATTGCCCACGGCGTAATGCCGCCAGAACTGGTCGGGATAGACCGAGCCGTCCCAGCTCACCGACGATATCCCCACCCCGGAACTGTTGCCGCCGTTCATCTTCAGAAGTTCGAGCACCTGCGCGGCGCGGGGCGATTTTTCGCGCAGCAGGCGAAGGTAAAGGTGGACGCCGTCGGCATGGTTGTCGACGGTGAGCACCT
This sequence comes from Chitinispirillaceae bacterium, assembly GCA_016929415.1. GTDB lineage: Bacteria > Fibrobacterota > Chitinivibrionia > Chitinivibrionales > Chitinispirillaceae > JAFGNB01. The sequence continues at coordinate 11,488 of JAFGIW010000153.1, forward strand.
CGGCCGCAAAGCCGCGCTTGTGTAAATCAGCAGTGGCGTTGATGATGAGATCCACCGTTTCACGCGCCTTTTTGCGGTCAAGATCCCGGTCGACCAGCTCGGCGGCGCGGCCGGTGTAAACAAGGTGATAGAAACAGATCCGTGGGATCGATTCGGTTTCGAGCAGCCTGAAGATCCCCGGGATGTCGTCGACATTGTCTTTGTTTATGGTAAACCGCAGCCCCACTTTGACGCCTGCTTTGCGGCTTGCCCTGATTCCCTCAAGCGCCTTCTCGAACGATCCGGCAACCCCGCGGAACCGGTCGTGCACCGCCTTGAGCCCGTCGAGGCTCACTCCCACGTAGGAGAGCCCGGCATCGGCAAGGCGCGCGGCGGTCTCTTCGGAGATCAATGTCCCGTTGGTGGAAATGACCGCACGGATGCCTTTATTGCGGGTATAGGTAATAAGTTCGAACAGATCGCGCCGCAGAAGCGGCTCCCCGCCCGAAAAAAGCAGCACCGGAACGCCGAAATCCCCCAAACCGTCGATGAAACGCTTCGCCTCTTCGTTGCTCATCTCTCCCGAGTACTGCAGATCCTGCGAATGGGAGTAGCAGTGCACGCATCTGAGATTGCACCGCCGCGTGCAGTTCCACACCACCACCGGCTTTTTATCCGCCGAAAACTGGAGGAGATGCGACGGAAGCTGCTTCGAATCGCGGCCGTAACGGATCGCGTCGGAAGGCTCGACCGTGCCGCAATAGAGTTTCGAAATGCCGATCATAGGGGAGGCGCCTTGTCTGCTTGAATCATAGAGTGCCCGTGTTCCGGTATGTTAAACGCTTCAGTATTACAGGAAAATAATTCTTTTTTAGGCACCGGTGTATAATTACATGAAATACGGCAGAACAGTCCGGTTTATTGAAAAACTGCGACGGGACAAACGGTAGCGGTATTCTTGTAAGCAGTTGGGGCACCGAGCTGAACAATTGCAGAATTATGGATTGTCGAACCGGTCTCAATCTTTATTATCTGAATGAGCCCACTCCCGCAAGCCCCGACCAGACCAATGCGACGGGCGTTTATCATTGCTGTATGTGGGGAGTCTTTACGGGGATTTATATCAGCGGAGTAAACAATCAGATTATCGGTTGCAATGTCGGAGGAATAGCAGACAACGGATATGGAATCCATATTGATGAGTCAAATTAGATTTCGAATTATATCACCGGTAATTACATCGAAACAGGTAGTGTCGGTGCAGCGGGGATCCGTATTGAATCAAAGGGCAACACCGTAATCGGCAACTATTTCGACATGGTGTCATCGACTGCGATTTTTTATACCGATCCGGCATTGCGAAGCGATACCCACCTTGCCTGCAATTACACCTCGGCCGGCAACGGCTTTTATCCGATAGGAAATACGATAAACAAGGCACTTCGCATTATCTCCGGGGAAACGGGCGGCAACGACAAGGTAATGACCGTTGCGGGCGGTGGTACGACCATATCGGCGTTGGTAATCTCCGGTTCTGATTATTTGAAAACTAATGGTACAAAACGATATTGTAACCACATCAGGCGATGCATTTACAGCTGTACATACCGGAAGTCGGCTGACAGCTAACGGGACCGGGACCACACGGATTGTCGTGGAATGGAGAGATAATAACGAGGTACGGGTCGATACCCCGGTCGACTGGGATAACGGAGGGAATGGGTATCCTTTCACCTGCGAGCAACCGATTTTCAACAGCATGGAGGCGGGAGCGCAGATAACCGCAAACTCAGAATCCCGTTATATCACCGCGGTTACCGACAATTTCACCGCGACGGTCGACCAAGAGGTAGACTGGAACAACAGCGGCTACGGCTATGACTTTGCATTCAAAATGCCTCCTCTGCAAATCGACGACGGATCGGACTCCCGGATGATCGTCAAGCCCGACGGAAAGGTGGGAATAGGGGCGGCCGATCCTGGAGAGAAGCTGGAGGTGAATGGGAATATTAAGGCCAGTGGAGGTGTTGCTGCGGGAACAGCGCATATTACTCCCTCAACATCGAACATGATAAAATGGGAGATAATAGAAAAAAACGATTTAGGTGACGGATCCCAAGTGCGCTACATCGACGTGGACAATGTGACTAGTGCCAATTTTATTGGAATGCAAGTTTTTCTTGAAAGCGATTCAACTCAAAATCGTTGGTATCCACAGGGAAACAATGGAGGGAATGGCAAGTATGATATTGCATTTGAGGGGCAAAACAGCCCTCCACAAGTTTCAATAGGGAACCGCGATAGCGACGTCAATGAAGGCAACAAAAAAGTTAAAATCATATTATGGTACTTTGCCTAATTGTCTAACTCGAGCGCCGCAGGGCGCTAGCATGCTCTCCGCGGCGCTCGTTGATAAACATTGCACGATATCTATAGGAAAAGGTAGAGGTAAGTGTCAGGATAATAGATTGTCCCGGATTCAACAAGAAATCGGTGGGCACTATAGAACTTCTTGTATGGAGTCTGTGAACCATCAATAGTTGTACGGATCTCCTCATTCACTAAATCATACACAAAAATTCTCTTATCGCTTTCCGTGAAGCATACCATATAGAGAAGATCGCCATCAATCGCCAAGTAGGCCGGCATAATAGATTCAAAAGCTATTTCTTTCAAAATTTGGAAAGCGGTGTCGACGACAACCACTCTTCGATTCAGTGCATCTGCAATCCATAGGTTATCATTTTTGTCAACAAGTACCCCTCGTGGTCCGCGGAGCCGCTCTACGGGGCTACCAACGACATCTGTGACTTTCTTCTTGACATTACCTGCGGTATCGATCACTAATATAGTGTCTGAATTCACTACAATAATATTGCCTGCGTTGTCAATCTGCAGGTCGTTGAAATCGCTAAAGATCGCTGTGTCGAAGTCAGTATTGGAAATCGTCTTTATTCTCTCGTAATCGGGATTCAGGATTACTATCGAGTGACCACGGGCATACTGGTTTTGCACATATATATTCCCTTGCATGTCAACGTCTCTAGGATAGCAGCTTCCTATATCTGGATCTTGCAGTATTGTTTTTATGAACGTTCCGGTGCTATCGAAGACAGCGACTCCCTCATGCCATAAGCCGACCAAATAGTTCTGCTTCGTATCTTTAATTATGCTGTTTGCACCGTTATTCGAATTAATCACGCTTGAATCCCAAATCATTACAAGTTGAATCGCCGCTGTTATTCTAATACTCACCCCCGTACTCTTCGTCCCTTCCATTGCATTCTCATCCACTGCAGCGACACGGTATTCGTAGGTTTGGCCCTGTATACCTGTTGAGTCGCAGTAAAGTGTGTCAATAATCGGGTGTTTATTAATGGGAATTGTTGCAACCGAATTCGAGTCTACGTTTCTACGGTAGACGTGATACCCGGATATCATAGTAGTATCCGCTTGGTTCCACATCAGCGTCACAATCTGTTTTAAAGTATCGTAGCTAAACTTCAGCCATCTAGGTACCGGTATCCCCGTAAACTGCAACATCAGCGTATCCACATCCCTCGTATTGCCCGCGACCACTTCCACTTCCGGAACCTCCAATACCGCGTAATCGTCCAGCGATGAGATGAGCGTAAGGTCATAGATCGCTTCCGCCATATTGCCGAAGGTGAACCTCCCCGTGCTGTCGGGCCCTGTAAACCGGTCAAGCCCCATGGCCAGAATAAACACCTTCCTTGGATCCCCGCCCTCGGATAAATATACCACGCCTGTTATTGCACCCGCCGGTCGCAGGGTATCCTCGATATGCACCGTGCTGTCGGTGTCTCCAACCTTCACCGAATCGATAAGGGCCATATTGCCGTTTCCGTCGTCAGCCTCGACAACGTACAGCCCGGTATCGAGCGTTGAATCGAACGTGAAATTGCCGTAATCGTCGGTGAACACAGTGGCGGTGTCTGCGAGCTTCTTGACCAGACCGGATCCCGAAATATCGGCTAACGTTTTCCTCAAACGGATAGCGACTTTCACACCCGCGGCCGGGGTTTTGCCGTCTGATTTATAAATCATGCCCACCACGGCGTTGGGTGTCTGAGAGCTGTTGCCCGCAGTAGGCTGATTTGTGCACATGAATGCCGCGAGAATGCAGGCGGAGATAAGCACGCTGCTGAATATACATGTCGATTTCATGGCAGGTTCCTTTGCGTATTGTACCATCCCGGTCGACTGGTTACGATGCCGTAAAACATTTATTGGACAATATTTATAGACTGCTCATATACCTTTCCATCGATCTTCAATCTCAGCAAATAGGTTTGGCGCGGCAATTTCTTGTTCGATAAAGGAATCGTATGGTATCCGGCTTGGATATTCGGCCTGACCAGTTGCAGCACTTTTCTTCCTTTTAAATCATACAGCGACAAGTCCATCGTTGAAGGTTTTTCGATATTGAGGATGATACTCGCTGAAGATCCGGAATTATTATTCACGATTCTCATTAAACGGCCATGTTCCTTAAGTCTTTTATTCCTGTCAAGAATTGTTTGAGATTGACTTCTTATATATACGCACGTATACAAATATCCCGATTGCCCGCATTTGCTCAAGGTCGTCACCAATGTATCTCCCAACAACAGATAGCCGGTTACTGTTTGCGTACAACTTTTATAAGGTATTTTGAAACCGATTCTGTCCTTCAGAGATATCGGGCCTTCATCAATAATAAGCGAGTTCGGATTGCGTGCAGAAAACCGGGTGTCCCTCACCACGGCCCAATACGATGAATTCTGTACGGATCTTGTCTGGATATCCGTTTCGGAACGATCATATCGGTAATAAACAAGCTGCCAGCTTCCCTGTAATTTCTGTAAAAAGGCGGAATCCGTCACGACAGGATTCTGAATTGACACTCTGGATGGTTCGGTTATAGTTTCGAATACCGTATCCGTACCATTTTCAATCTGATTCATTGCCAGAACGAATCTCCTTTTTGCTGCAATTGAAGCGTGCGATGAAAAGTAAATTTTATTATCGGCGCCCGGCCGGGCATGGAGCCTTCCCCAGACGGAATCGGGGGTAATCCTGTTTCCGAAACCATCCAGAAGCCATACATTGAAATGGCAGGAATCGTTTTCGCCGTCAAAGAAGGAATAGGCCAGCGTGTCAATAAAGGCGAAGGAATCTTTCTCGGTACAGTTGAAGTCGATTCTTTGAATCGTGTCGAAGGCGTAGGTATGGCTCCATTCGCATGCGGCGTCTTGACATGAAAAACTACTGTCCGTTTTTATGGAATCGATTACCGCAGGCCCGACAGTATCAAAGGAATGGATAAACGTCTGCCGCAATAGAATACGTTTCTCGTATACAGTCGGGGTATCGACGAAATAAGGGGATTCTTCCGCGGGTAGTATCGGCGATATGAGAAGAATAAAAGCGATGAATGCGTACGATTTATTCATAAGATTACCCTCCCTGAAAAAAACACGAAAACATGAAGTGGCCGGCACATGCCGCATAGAATATCCGATCCATGCGGAACGCGGTCGCGTCGCGGCGTTTTCCGGCTTCTATTTCATAGCTCCACGGAAGCGCTTGTGCGATAATGAGCCGGGCCGGTAATTGTCCTATGCCGCCGATTGTGGAGATCGCCTTCATGGCTGTTTCCTTTTTGCGTTGCGCCAACCCTGCCTGCCGGTTGCCGTGCCATTTACATTAGAGATGGGAAAGAAATGAAAGTTGAGCTGGTATACGTTATCCGCTTCGTTGTCCTGCTCCGCGATCGCCTGCAATCGCGCTTGAAAGGCTGATATCTCCGCGCAGACGGTCTCATAGCTCTTTCGCGAAATGCCCATCGTCAGACCGGAGATATTGCGTTTTTCCTTCGGCATCTCCCGTATCGCCCTCAGGGCGAGTTCAGTTGTCTGCACCTGGAAGTTGAGGAGCCCGAGCTGAACGACGTCACTACCCGCCGTTATTGTTTTGTCGGTTGCTTCGAAAGTACCATCGCGCCTTTTTTTTATCATGCCCAGTTTTTGCAGGAGCATTACGGCTTTCTTGGCTTCCTTCGGTTTGATGGGAGGATAGACATTCCCGGCAAGCCAGTCATAGCCGTCTTTGAACGGGTGCATGTCGATAAGCGAGCGGATCGCGCTTATATACCATATAGAGTAAAAGTCATACTGCTCTTTGCGCGTCTCCCGAACCGTTCCGGAACCCGGCTTGCTGCTCTTGATGGCGTTGAGTTTTTCAAAGAAATAATTGCGTTCCCGGAGATTTTTCGCCTGATTGAAGGAAACGAGGTTTTCGAAATAATCCGCTTCCGCGGCAGTGAGCTTCATAGCCTGCGACAGTTTCACGGCGCTTGACTTTGAAAGGCTCTTTATGCCGGTGATCACGTTATAGAGAAAGCCCCTGTTGGGAAAGCCTGCCTTACTTGCGAAAACCTGATAGGAAAACCCCGGGTTCTGCTTTTTGCGCTCCGTGTAATAATCGGCAAGGAGTTTTCGATAATCGGTGTAGGTGAAGACATCGGACATAGTCGGCCTCCACCTATAAATCTATCGCAAAAAGGAGCGCATTGCAACAGGCATGATAAAAAAGTGTCTACCTGCGGGAAACGCCTTCCCGGCAATCCCGGGCAGGCATGAGGGGCTTCGCCCCCGGGTTGTCACCATCGTCACCAGTCGATCAGATCGCCCGGATCGCGGGTCGAATCGGGTGTAATCACGTCGTCGTTACCGGGCCAGGACGACGGAAGAGAATCCTTGTCCACCCGGATGCGGTATTCGTTCAGTTCAACCGTCACGCCGACGGAGTAGACGAGATAGTACCACTGCTGCCGTTCGGTCAGTTTGAGAAATTGCGCATTGCATCGGGAGCGCAGAGCGTACGGCAACCCGATGCCGTCGTTCAGGGTCACGGAATTTTCATCGATGCGATACAGCGTAATCGACTCGGCAACCGAATAGCCGTTTTCGGCAATCACCCTGTCGGGGACCGCGGTGTTTTTCATGGAAGAATAAATAGTTTACCGGTACCCGGCTGATTTGATTTTTTTAAAGCTGCTGTTCAATCGGGGAGGGAGGAATCGCGTCCGGCCGGATGCCGGAACGGGGGCCGTCATCGTGCCGCACTGCGGTTACGTGCGCGTCCGTATCCGCTTTCCGTTTACGACCGCTTCGCGAACCACGGCCTCCATTGAAAACCGTTTCGTTCGTATAAAAGAAGTATCGAACGGAATCCGTCCGCAATTGTATAATTGAAAAAAGAAGCCTGTTCGTCTGAAGACGAACTCGAACCCGAAGACAAGGAAAAGCCGGCGGGTGTGAAAAGATCCGTAAAGCGCTGCCGGCGAATAGAGTGGTGAACATCCGATTGCTGCAAAGGATCTTCGTATGAGAGGTAGAAAACCGGTAAAGATCGTAAAGATCGCGAAATCCGCCGTTAAAAAATTCCCGCGCCCGCCGAGCGACAGCGAACTCCTCCATGGCCTGCTCGACAACATTCCCGATGCGATTTACTTCAAGGATTTGAAAAGCCGGTTCATACGGGTCAGCAGGTATCTGGTGAACAAGGCGGGCATCGGTAATGAGAAAAAAATGATCGGGAAAACCGATTTCCACTTCTTCACGCGCGAACATGCGCAACAGGCGTTCAACGACGAAATGGCGGTGATCCGTTCGGGAAAGCCCATCGTCGGCATCGAGGAAAAGGAGACGTGGCCCGACCGTCCCGATACCTGGGTTTCCACTACGAAGCTGCCTTTCCTGAACCGCAGGGGCGAGACCATCGGCACCTTCGGCCTGTCGCGCGACATTACCGAAATCAAACGATACCGCGACGAGTTACAGAAGGCGAAAAACGAGCTCGAGGAGCGCGTGAAAGAACGGACCGCGGAACTCAGCGAGGCGAAATCGAAAGTCGAACGGAACCTCGAACAGCTCAAATTCCTCAATGTCACCGCCTACGAGTTCGCCCAGATCCTCGATATCGGCGATATGTTCGACGCGATCGGCGGCGCGTTCAAGGCGCGGTTTCCGTTCGCGCAGATCGGCATCTGCCGGAGGACGGCCGAGGGGTTTTCCTGCGTCTACGCCGACGGGATACTTGACACGCCGGAGGCCCGCGCGCTCTGCGAAACCGCCCTGGAACCGTTTGTCGGCAGCGGCCTCGCCAAGCCGCTTTTCACTGGAAACTGGCGCCGGAAGCGTCACCTCAGACTCGCCTGGCCGCCCCCGCTCGAAGAGGACCCGTGCTGGATCGCCCTGCCGCTCCGGGCGGATAACAAAATGACGCTTGCCGTCATACAGCTTTTCATCCCCCGGAACGACGCGACGGTGTTCCGCCGGGAACGCACGCTTCTTTCGACACTGGCCGCCCATGCCGCGACGTGTCTCTCCAACGCGATTCACTACCGGGAACTCGAGGCCAAGGCGCGGGTGGATGGAGAACTCCAGGCGGCGCGCAACATACAGCAGCGCCTCACCCCGCACGAAACGCCCTCGATTCCGCATATAAGCCTCGCCGGCGCCTACGTTCCCGCCTACGAAATCGGCGGCGATTACCTTGACTATTTTCCGTGCGGCGACGGCAACTGGGCGGTCATGGTCGCCGACGTCTGCGGCAAGGGGGTTCCCGCGGCCATGCTCATGACGATCCTGCGCAGCGTTGCGCGCGTCGAGAGCCGCTCCAGCTTCACCGCAAAGAAGCTCATGACCGCGGTCAACGGCTCGATCTGCCGCAACATCGACGAACGCTCCTTCATCACGGCTCTCTGCCTTGTCATCGGAAACGACGGTTCGTCAATGACCTATGCGCGCGCGGGACACGTGAAACTTCTCAAACTGGACATTGCACGGCAGGAGGTCGTCGCGATCGACAGCAGGGGGGCCGCGCTGGGTATTGTCCCCGACACGGCAGAATTCAACTCCAACCTTGAGGAGGTCGTTATCCCGCTCTCCCCGGGGCACAGTTTCCTCGCCTACACCGACGGCGTGTCCGAAGCGGACAACGGACGGAAGCAGCTCTACGGAGTTCCCCGGCTCATGAGCGTATTCAAAAACCTCGGCGGCGAGAGTGCCGACCGCATCGTTGAAGGCATTCTCACGGATGTAAAGTCCTTCACCGGCAACGGACCGGCAAGCGACGACATCACGATGTTCGCAATGAAGGTGACCGAGTAAAAAATCTTGTGCGATGCGTATCGAGGTGCCCGACCCGAATTGAATCATCCGTTTCGCTGAAATGGAGGCGCTTTGCCGCACTATCCATTTCAGCCCTCACCACACCCCGTCTGGACAGGTTCCTCCGGCAGATACCATCTTTAAAATTATGAAATATCTTTTCAATCATCACCGGAAGTCCCCGGCTGGAGAACTTTATTCCGTTCTCCAACGGCAGTTATGATTTCACGGCAACGCGTTTTTGTCTTTCTGAAAAAAACTCTTTCGGTTGTCGCGGTTATTTTTATACTGGCGTTTCTGCCGATCCTCATGCAGTACCTCCATCTGCTCGATATCAGGGAAGTGCGGCACTGGGTTCAGGTTTTCACCAATCCCTACAAGGTCAATCTGGCGATCGTAGTTCTCCTCTTTTTCTGTTGCTATGTGCTTTTTAATTCCGTTTTCACCGCTCTCTCGGCGGTTACTGTTTTCTGCCTGACGTTCAGCATCGTCGATATGCAGAAAATGCGCATTCTGCACCAGCCGCTGCTTCCCGGAGACCTGCTTTTCTTCAAACAGGCGCTGTTGATCGCGAGCATTTATTTCAGTCAGGTACTCGCGGGATGCGCGGTGCTCGCAGCGATTCTCGTCGGAACAGTCATGCTGCGCGGGAGGGTTCCCCGTTACCGGTTGCCGGCAGCGGCACGGCTGATCTTGGTAATCCTGCTCGGAATCCTGTTGTGGGGAATTGTCGGGAATTATCACCCGGTAATCATTTCCATCAACAAACGATACAGAATCGTTAATGAATTCTGGAACCAGCTGAGCAATTTCCGGAAAAACGGCGTGCTGTACGGGTTTCTTCTGAACATCGAATCACTGAAGATCGCCAAGCCCCCGCAATACGGTAAAGCGGCGATCGACCGGATTTTCTTTGTCGATTCGACCACCGTCGAGCTGCCCCGTCCTCCCTCCGCGGCCGCCTCCACTGCGTCCCTGCCCGACGTCATCGTCTATATGAACGAATCGTTCTGGGACATCACGAAGATAACTTCCGTAAAGCTCCCGCGGGACCCGATCCCCGTTTTCCGCAGGATCGGTAAACGCAGCCTGTCCACCCGCCTGGTCTCTCCGGTTTTCGGCGGCAATACCTGTATCGCGGAATTCGAACTACTTACCGGCATGTCGCACGGGTACTTCCCTCCCGGCGCCATTGCCTACAACCAATTCATTCAACACCCCGTTCCGTCGCTCGTAAGGGTTTTCAAGGAAAACGGCTACCGGACCATTGCCATTCACAGCTTCAAGAAATGGTTCTGGAACCGTCACAATGTCTACCGCTACCTCGGTTTCGACACCTTCCTCAGCGTGGAGTCGATGGAACGGCCGGCGCTCAAGGGGACCTTTGTGGGCGACGAGGAACTGGCCCGTTACATTGTCAATCATGCCGATTCGGGAAGCGGGCCCTGTTTCATCTTCGCGCTGTCGATGCAGAACCACGGCCACTACAGCTACAAACGGTACGACTCGCTGGACTGTCCGGTAACGACCGGTCTGAGCGCCACTGCCGACCTGGAGTACAATACGTATCTTCAGGGGATCATCGATGCCGACAAATCGTTGAAGATCATCGTTGATTACATCAAAAAAACATCGAAACCGACGCTCCTGGTTTTTTTCGGTGACCATCTGCCGGGGTTTACTCATGTCTACAGGGAAACAGGGTACGAACAGCGGATGAACGAAGACACTATCAGCAGATACACGACCACGGCGGTATGGTTCGCAAATTTTCCGCTCAAAAAGACGGGCGATAAAACAATCAGCATGGTGTATCTGCCCCTCCTGCTGAGCCGGCAGGCGGGGATCGCCGTGCCGCCGTACTACCGCCTTCTCGACGGGATCGGTTCGGCGTACCCGATATTTACAGGAGAGAAACGCATCGACGCGGCGGGCCGTGCCGTCGAACCGACCGCGTTGACGAAAGCCCAGGACGACGCCTGCCGGATGCTCGTTTACGACGCGCTTTTAGGGAAGGGGTATGCGGAACGCTACCATCGTGTCGCACGGGAAAAGGCGGTGAAAGACAGTGTGACGGCGCCGCAATAAGTGCGCCGGTGATGCCGACCGGCAGGTCAATTTTTCTTTTCTGCGCTCTTTCCCTTCGGCGCCTTCTGTGCAGCCCAGGCTTCCCATTTCGTTTTGTCCCTGCCGAAATCCCGCCCCGTCATCAGCCACAGGACATAGGCGGCGTTTGCCCGCACCGCGGTCGATTCGTCGTCGAGCGCGGCGACGAGCAGCGGCAGTTCGGTAAACCGCCTGATCGCCGCCTGTGCTTTTTCCCTCACCGTTTCGTTTTTATCTTTCAGCGCGGCGTACAGTGAAGGAATCGATCGTGAATCGCGCAGCATCCCCAATGCTTCCACGGCGGCGGCACGCACGTCGACGGTCCGGTCTTTGAGCGCATCGATGAGCGTGGTTGTGGCGCTGCCGTCTTTCATTTTCCCGAGCGCCCGTACCGCCTCGGCGCGGACGAAATTATCGTTGTCCCGGCACAGCTCTGCAAGCGCGGGTGTCGCTTCTGAGGCGCCGATGGCGCCCAGCGCCTCGGCGACCGACCGCCGGACCTGCCGGTTGTTGTCCTTTGTCAGTTTCGCGACCTGCTCGGCGGCAGTGCGGTCGCCGAGCTTTCCGCAGAGCTTCGCCGCGGCCGAACGCACGCCGGCATCGGGATCGTTGAGCGCCGCCAGAAGCCGCGGAAGCGACGAGGAAACCCGCAGGCTCCCCAATGCGGCCCGCCGCACCGAAGGATCGGGATCTTTCAGCGCTTCCTTTACCGCTTTTTCCGAGGACTCCAGAAAGCAGTTTCCCAGGCCGAAAACAGCATGCCTTCGCAGCAACGGATTGACGTTACCGAGCGCCTTCAGCAGTTCGTCCTCCCCCTGGGCTCCCAGTTGCGACAGCGCACGGGCGGACTCAAGTCCCGGCGGCAGGGGAATATCTACTGTCAACGAATCGATCCAGACCGGAACGACGCTCCCGCTCTGCGCGGTATCCGACAACAGTTTCGCCGCCGCCGGTACGGCGGAAACTCCCCACGGCCCCATCGAACCGAGGTTTCGGGCCGCCCTGCTGCGGCTTTTCCAGTCAGCGGCGTTCCGCATGGAATCGGCGAGCATCGACGCGGTCATTCCCTGGGGAATTTCCGACAGCGGAAGCATCCGGAAAAGCGCATGCGTCACCGGATGTTTTTTTATCGGCCGGGCGGGGGGAGCGGCCGAAGCCCGACTCGGCGGCGGCAGTGAATCGGCGCCGGCCGATTTGACAAAACGATAAGGCTCCCCGTCGATCTCCCTGATCAGCCGTTTCAGTATTGAAATTGATGCCCCCTCTGATGAGAAGATGATGACGTGTTCCGTCTGTGACGAAATTTTTCCGATAAAAACCGTCCCGTCCATGAGAACGAGTTCCTGTTTGCCGTCGCTACGGCGTCTCCGGGATTCCCGGGCCGCAGCGGGAGCGGGAGCCATGGGCGGCGGCGGGACGACCGGCTGCCGGGCACGTGCCGAGGAGGCTGCAGGCGCGGCGCGGGAGGGCATCGGCAATGCCTCATTTTTTCGTCCGGAGGCCCCGGGCAGAGGTACGGGTGTTTTCAGGGCAAGCGGTGGTATGTGATCAACGGCAGGGGAAGGGGGAGCGATGGCGGCGGTGGGTTGTCCGGCCTTCAGCGGGTCACCGTCTGTTGTTGTGGGGCGTGGCGACGATGCCGCCGTGGTCACGGGAACATCCGGAGCTGTTTGAAACTGCGGTTGCGAAGCGGCAGCAGGAACGCCGGTTTTCAGGTCGCCTGAAGGCGCTGGACCGGCGGCCGGTTTTTTTTCAACCTGTTTCAATCGCTCCACTACAAATGCCGGACGGGGCGCCGGTATGACCGTAAGTCCTCCCGACGCATCGGCCGCATCGGCAACAGGCGGGGGCGGTACGCTGCCCGTTTGAGCGGGCGGCGATGCTGCAGGCGGCGACGAGTCGCGGTTGTCAGGTTGCGTCGGCACATCGACGGACGGCGCATTCCCGGCAAACGAAACGACATTAACGCGAGGTTTCGGAAGGGGGAGCGCGGCCTGTAGGTTATCGGAAGCACGCTGCGGCGTCGTTTCCGTGGTAGGAACCGGCATGGTTACAACTGGTTGCGGCCGGACGTCAGCCGGTTCCTCTTTTTCAAAGGGCACTACTTCCGCTTTGATTCTTTTCGGTATGATCTGTGCGGGTGCGGCGGCGGACGCCGGCTGCGGCGCCGGTGAAGACGGCGCTGTGAGATTTTCCTTGGTTCGCGGCTTGACGGGGACGGCCGTTTTCTCATCCGCTGCTGCTGGAGCCTGACCGGTTGTACCGGATTTTGGCGCGGGAGCGGGTCGACCGCCTGAGGTCACCGGAGGTATGCCGGATTTTATCGTTTCCGATGCTGACCGGTTGCGGGGTTGCGGAGCAACCGCCGCTGCGGCGGGAGGTGGAGGCGGTGCCGTTCCATTGCTGTCGATTGCGGCAATCGTATTCTTGAAGACCGACAGCGGCGAACCATTCGCCTCCAGAACAAGAACCCGTGCATTCTCACCGATGCGTTTTCCGCGTAGTACCGAGCCGTTTTTCAACGTCACTGACCACACGCGCAGGGGTGTTGAGGAATCTTTCTGTTTTTCCGAACCTGCCGATCGGTCCCGGGTTGTCGGCGCCAGCGGTTTTACGGATGGTTGAGGCGCTACTCTGGCGCCCGCATAGCGAATCCCGTCTTTTTTACTTACCAGTAATTTGTTGATTTTTACTTTCGAAGACCCCACCTGAAACATAAAAAATTCGCTGTTTTCCGAAAGAATGGTACCCCTGCAAACGGTACCGTCTTTAAGTACAAGTTCAGTGCCGAAAGAGGGTAACAGAATGCAAAATATGGAAAGAATAACGGAAATGACTGTTTTCATTTTAAAGAAGCCCTTTTCATCGAAACGCAACAATTCTTTCCCTCCGGCGCAGAATGTGCCGTCTTTCCATAAAATACACCAAAATACACCGCACCGAGGGAAAAAACCGTTGGGCTGCAATCGGATCTGGAGACAGGGGTGACGGGCGGATGCTTGTGTCGATCAATGGACCGGATTTTTTAATTTTCGCACCGCACCCGGATGATGAAGCTCATGCTGCTTTCCCGTTTTCCCGTAATGGAGCAGTATCTCGTCGGTATGATACAACCTTCGCGCCAGTTCACGGGCGATATTGAGTATAAGGAGGGAAAAAAGGCCCTTGTCTTCATTAAAAAGGTTCATGAGTTCCTGGCGCGGCAGAACCATCAGCGTTGCGTCCTCGATCACGACGGCTGAAGCGCTGTGACTCTGAATACCGATGACCGATGCTTCGCCGATACAACTTCCCGGGCCGAATTCCATGATTTCAATCGGTTCCTCTTTGAGGTTCAGTACGATGGTCACCAGCCCTCTGATAATTATCAAAATCTCGGTTGCGGGCGAACCCTCCTCAAGGATGACCTCGCCGATCCGCGCTTCGAAAAGCGAGCAGTTATTGCAGACATTCTGGAGCTCCTCATCGCTGAACCCGGAAAAGATAGTGACGTTTCCGAGCGTTTCGAGCACGTCGTTAATGGTGAATGTCGTACAGGGAGTCATGACGGCATACCTCCGAAAGCCACGGTATCGGATACTGATTCAGTATACAATTTCCCGGCGGGTTGAGCAAGACCGGGACAAAAGATATTTTACCTATAAATTGAGCAGTTGAGATGGAAACGCTCTTTCAAGCGACTCGATGAACGATGATGAGGTGCAAAAAATCCCTGCCATCGGGTGCACAGGAGCCGTATGGGACTTACCGCAGGACTCATCGGATTGCCCAACGTGGGCAAATCGACGATCTTCAATGCATTGACATGCGGAAATGCCGCCGTGGAGAACTACCCGTTCTGCACCATCGAGCCGAATCACGGGATCGCCGCCCTCCCCGACGGCCGGCTTGAGCGCATCGTCTGCCGCGTTCCCACCGGCCGCATCGTTCCCGCCTTTCTCGAAATGGTCGATATCGCCGGGCTGGTGCGGGGCGCTTCGAAGGGAGAAGGCCTGGGGAACCAGTTCCTCGGTCACGTCAAGGAGGTCGACGCGCTCGTCATGGTGGTGCGCTGTTTCGATGCGGGCGATGTCGTCCATGTCAACGGATCAATCGATGCGGTCAGGGATATCGAGATCATCGAAACGGAACTGATGCTCAAGGACCTCGAAACCGTCGAACGGTCGCTCACCCGCACCGCGAAGGCGGTAATGACCGGCGATAAAGAGCTTGTACGGAAAGCCGCCCTGCTCGAACGAGTGCTCGGCGGCCTGCAGCGCGGTGTTCCTGCCCGTCAATCAATCGCCGGCCCGGAAGAGCGCACACTCATCGCCGATCTGCACCTTTTAACCGTAAAACCGGTGCTCTATGTCGCCAATGCGGGCGACGGCGACCGTTCGGCTGCGGAACTCGGGCGGCTCGAGGCGGTTGCCGCCCATGCCGCGCATAACGGCGGCATCGCCGTCACGATCAGCGGCAGGATCGAATCGGAGATCATGCAGCTTCCCGGAGAGGAACGCGCCGAGTACTACGCCTCGCTCGGCATCGCCGAGAGCGGGCTCGCGGTCCTCGCCCGGTCGCTCTACCGCCTCCTCAACCTCCGTACCTTCTTCACCGTCAATGAAAAGGAACTGCATGCGTGGACGATCCTTCAGGGGAGTTCAGCCGTCGAGGCGGCGGCGGCGGTACATACCGATTTCGCGCATGGATTCGTCAGGGCCGACGTCTATTGCGTCGAGGAACTCGAACAGTACGGCTCCGAAGCGGCGCTTCGCGCCGCGGGAAAAATACGTTCCGAGGGACGGGAGTACGTCGTCAATGACGGCGACATCATGTTTTTCAAGGCAACGCCCTGACAGGTACACCGTGAGATTGATGGCAGAATGAAGGAGTGGGGAGCGCGAGTGCCGGTAACGGGAAGCGGTGGTCGGAAGGAAGCGTCGATTTTTCGATGAAGCGTTCGGTTCAACTATTCCTCAATCCTCCTGCGCACCAGCGGGTCTCTACGCCGTAGTGATAGCTTTGCAGCAGGGAAGATGACGAAATGAAAAACCTCTTTTTCGCGTTCTGTCTCACCGGTGTGCTTTACGCGCAGTGGCAGCCGCTCGACTCGCTTTCTTCGATCTGCAGGGTGCCCGCGAAGAGCAGGGTCCACTTTGTCATCGATCGGAATTCCGGGATCATTACCGCCATTCCGTCACCTTCGACGCAGGCGCTTACCGCGAAAGCCCTGCAGGCAATCGCCCGTTCGCCCCGCTGGCTCGCCGTTGCGCTTGAAGACCGGTTCGCCGGTATGAGCGCCGCACGGCAGGATTCCTATGCCGCGACCATACTCGATGCTCGCGATCCGTATGTCGATGAGGTGGCGTTTACGATTGCACATCTTTCCGTCGAGGTCCTCAACAATAAAAGCTTTTATGCCGACATCATCACCGAAAATGCGCAGGGAGTCTATTGCGCCGATTCAGTATTGGAATATGTGGAAATTATCGACAGCGGCAGCGCCGCAACCGGAGGCGATTACTATTCCACCACACGCTACCGGGTGAAAAAAGACGGTGCGACCGAAGCGTATACGCTGCCGAGGGACATCTACTACTGGTTTGTCGTCCACCCGAAACTGCAGGGGGAACTGCCGGCCTACATCAGTCCCGACGATCCGAATCCGACCGCCCCCCCCGCCGGAAAATTCTGGCGGACCTTCTTCTGGTCGCATCGGGAAAACGGCTGCGGTTCGATAGAGGATACGATGAAGGGAATCACGTTCCTCTGGGCGAACAAAATCAACAGCCCCGCCGAAAACGGCGCACTCGGCCGGCTTTCACTCTGGTGCAACAGGGTGCTGCCCTGGGGGGGAGGAACGCCGCAATACCGGTGGCCCCAGCCGGTCTACATTTACAGTCAACACTGCGGGACCTGTTCCGAGCACTCCTGGTTCGCCAATGCCGCGGCGCGGACCGCGCTCATTCCGGTGACATTGACGAAGGCTCCCCGGTTCGACCATAAATGGAACGAATTTTTCTGCGGCCGCTGGATCGACTGGGAGCCGATCAACGGCTGGATCGATCGCATCGACGAACCGTCGCATGCAAACGACTACTGGTCCGATCCCGCAAAATCACCGTTGAACGGCTGCTTCAACTGGCGGGGCGACGGCTATATCTGGGGAACGACCGAGCGTTATTCACCGGTGTGCACGCTCTCGGTGTCGGTTGCCGATTCCAGGGGCGCACCAGTCGACGGCGCACGGATCACCATCGACGCCGACGGCGTTCCCGGCAACTTTTTAATGACCGGCTGGACGGGAAGCGACGGCCGATGTTGTTTTTTACTCGGCGACGAGGTTCCCTCTTTTACCGCAGCGGTAAAAAGCGCGCTTGGCGATGTCGCCCGGACAACCGTCATCAGCAATTCGCTCCCCGGCAAACGGTACGACTGGTCGCCGAAAGTCGCCGGCACGGTCAGCGCCACGGAGGTGCGGCGGCAAATCATACCGCACGACTCCGCCGCCGGCGGGGAGTACCGAATCGTTTACACCGTCGACGCGCGCCGCGAGTTCGTCTACGGGAAACATGAGTACTCGCTGTTCGGGTACTCGTTTCCCTGCACCTTTTCCGATGAACGGGGGACCGGCGCCTTAGATCTCCGTATCTGCGATTCCGTCAATTTTTCGGCATTTACGGCGGGAAAGCCGTTTGATGCGGCGGTCATCATGAAGAGCGCCGTTTCCGCCGACAGCTTCCTTACGCTCCCGCAAGGTAATGGACCTTGGTATCTCGTCCTCTCGGGCGAAACGAAAACAACCGTCACTTCAGTTGCGGAAGTAACGGTGCGGCTTCTGCGGCGGAACATGGCGGGCGGGGCGCTGCGGCGGCGGGAAAACGACGGCCGGACGCCATCGTTTTCGCTGCATGCGGCGGGTGCCCTGTTGTCAATCGATTATGCGCTGCCTGAAAAGGAACGGCTGATGGTGCGCCTCCATACCGCCCGCGGCGGACTGGTTGCCGTTCTGTGTGACGGAAAAGCCGGACGCACGGACGGCACGCTGCGGTTCGATCTGCACGGCATGACGCCGGGAGTTTACTGCTGCAGGGTGAGTGCGGCGGGAGTCTCACGGTCGTCGCTTGTCTGTATTGTCAAATAATAGCACCCATGCGCGACTCCGTTCCCGTCGGACGGCGCCGCCTGCGGGGCCTATCGCGGGGATTTGAGCTCCTGCGAAATCACCCTGAACATTTCGGCAATACGGTGGTCGTAGGTATGGCGGGTGACGACCTTCTTCAACCCCCGTTGCGCGATTGCCAGCCGTTCGTCCTCATGCGCAAGGTAGTAATCGACCAGCTCGATAAGCTCCTTCCTGCTCCTGAATACGGCGATCTCCCGCGCAGGACCTGATGTTACGAAATATTCATACACCACCGGCTTTGCGCTGGTGATGAGAAAACCGCCGCTTGCGGGAACATCAAACGCCCGCTGGGTGAAACCGTTGCGGATCACCATGCGATTGATGTCGATCGTTATTTTCGCTCTCCGGTACACTGCGCACAGCGTATCGTAATATTTTACGGTGCCGAGCCGTCCGTCCGGCAGTTCCTGCAGCCACCCCTGCTCCCCGTAAACCCTGAACCCCGGGTACCTTTCGATAAGCGATCGGATCATCCGCTTGCGGCCGAAATACCCCGCCGCGTGCTTGGCGATGAAATAGGCCTTTTCAAAAGAGAGACCGTGCGGGAGCCTTATTTTCCCGACCTCCCGGGCGAGGTGCCCCTCCACGTCATGCTCCACGTTTTCATCATAGCGTTGTACCACCTCGCCAAGAAACGGTGCGAGGGTATCGATGAATTCCGGGGCGATCTTGAGAAAGCCGTCCATCTGCTTCGTATACGAGTTGCCGACGAAGACGATGTCGTTATCCCACGTGTTCTCCCGTTGCGCCCCGGGATTGAACAATTCCAAATCGGTCGCCAGAGGCAGGAAATAGGCTTTATACCCGCGTTTCAGCATGGGCTTCACGTATCCTTTGTCCGAGACGAAATCGAACCGCAGGCGCGAGGGACGGTATTTTTTCACCTTCATGATCCCCTCATAGAACGGGTCGTCCGCCGACCAGTTGACGTGCACTATTTTATTCCTGTCGAGATATTCCCACAGCACGCCGCCGGCGTCCATGCCCCACTCGTTGACGGTCACAAGTATCGAACAGCCCTGCTCTTCGAGCACGCGTGCCGCGGACTGCGCCTGCCCGCCGGAAGGGGACGGAACGATATCGACGGCGACCACCCGCGCACCCGGAAGCCTGCGGAGTGCGGCAACGGTCTCGCGCTGGATCAGGTAATTCTGGTTGAAAAAAATAATGTTCGTTGAATCCTCCGATGTAATGCTGCCTTTCACCCCGGGGAATGAGAATAATATATTTTTTCAGGCGGATGGTGTAGTGAAATCTGGGATTTTTGATTTTGCATCAGCCTCTTCCGTATCATCAATCGATAGGAAGGCAATTACCCCGTATGATGCATGCTGTCGCAATAGATCCGTACGTAAAAAAAAAATCAACGCCGGGAAGACTGCTTCTTTACGTCCTGATGCTTTCCGGCGGCATGCTCCATGGCGCCGCCCGGGCGAACGGCGGTGTCACGTTCGAGCGCCTCCTTCGTGAAATGGCCGATCTGGAATCCCTGGCCGAGTATCCCGGTCCGCCCTATCTTTCCGGGCGTTTCAGCAGCTATGCACGGCATTCTCCGGCTGATTCGGTTCCCGTCCGGTTTACCAACTATGATCACGGCAACTATCTTGATTCGCTCCCTGAAGGCATGTTGATGATGGATGCCGTCGGGCCGGGGGTGATTACCCATATCTGGTCGGCACAGTCGAACGGCAGCCTGATCTTTTATTTCGACGGCCGCGCCGCGCCCTCCTGGACAATAGAGATGAGTGCGCTGCTGACGGGGACCGCCAGCATCAAATCGCCATTTTCATGCATTACCGCCAGGGGTGAAAACTGCTATTTCCCCATCCCCTACCGGAAACATTGTAAAGTGGTGTATGCGGGAGCGTCACCCGATATATATTATCATATTGACTATCGCACCTATCCGCAGGGGACCTTGTTGCCGACCTTCGATACGGGGATGATCTCCGCAAATGCGTCGCTCATCGATTCAATCGGATCGATTCTTGCGGATACCGTCTCCCGGACACAGGGCACCCCGGAAACCGGCGCCGTTTTTACGGGGAAGGTTGCGGCGCAGCGGACGGTCACCGCCTCCACCCTTGACGGCCCCGGCGCGATCGTGGAAATGGATGTTGCTTCCGACAACGGTTTCCAGCCGGTCTTCCTGCGTAAATGCCTTCTTGAGATCACGTTCGACGGCGCCGTCTATCCTCAGGTGCGCGTTCCGCTGGGTGATTTTTTCTGCGCCGTACCCTACCAAAAAACGTATCGGACCCTCCCGCTGCGGATCGACGCCGACCGGACGATGATCAGCCGGTGGTGCATGCCGTACCGCACCGGCGCGGTCATCCGTCTTGTCAACCACAGCGACCTGACGGCCGTTGTAAGAATCCATGTTTTCTCGCGGCCGTATACATTTACCGATAATACGATGCACTTTTATGCGCGCTGGAGGCAGGATCCCGCGGTCGTCACGAGTAAAAACCTCTACTCGATCTTTTATATGGCCGATCCGCCGCGGGACCATCCGATGCTCCATATCACCGGAAAAGGCGTCCACGTGGGAACGCTGTTGCAGATCTGGAACAGGGAAAACGCCTGGTGGGGGGAAGGCGACGACAAGATCCGTATCGATGATCTGCCGGCACCCGGCATCATGGGCACGGGGACCGAGGATTACTTCGGCTATGCCTGGGCGGCTACCACGCCCTTCAGCCATGCCTTCCATGCCCAGCCCTTCGCGGACGGCCGCGCCGGATTCGTGGCCAACCTGCGGTTTCATATCAGCGACCCCCAGCCCTTCACTGCCTCCTATGATTTCGACATTGAGATTCAGACCGCCAACCGGTCGACGGAAATCGATTTCGGGCGCGCCGTTTTCTTTTATGCCGAAGGAACGGCCGCGACCGACCACGATACCCTGACGGAAGATGATCTTTTCATCCGCGAAAACAAGCTCGCCGGATGTCCGCCGCGGATAGCGCACACCCCCTCGTACGAACCGATGCTGCGGTACGATATCCGCCGCGGGATCGTCGTCACTGCACCCTCTCTCTCACCGCCGACGGAGGTAGGGGTAAGGATATTCAGATCCGACGGCAGACTCGTGTCGGGTCGGCGCGATGGAGGTTCGTTCTCGATACGCACCACGGCGCTTTCTCCGGGGGTCTATATCGCCGATGCGGAAGCGGGAGGCCTTCGCCGGAGGTTGCGTTTTGTTATTGACAGATAGCAAGATGCCGTTGAACGAACGACGTCATCGCGTCAAGCGCAAGGCCGGGATGCTCGCGATGGGGTGAGTGACCGCAGGCCGGTACGTTCAGCACCTCAACCGGTCCCTTCACCTGACGTTTGATCGCTTCGATTTGCCGGATGGTCCCGTATTCGTCGTCGTTTCCCTGAATGAGAAGCACCGGCACGGTGATCGCCGGGAGAAACTCCTCGATGTTCCACGACCGGAAATCCGGATCAAGCCAGACGTCGTTCCACCCCCGGAACGCGATGTCGGTGTTGGTCCCGTGGTGCCTCGCCAGACGGTCGCGCAGATCGGTCGTCCGGTAGACCTCCGTGATTTTTGCGATACTGGCGAGCCCTGACGGTTCGGTGAAGACATGCGGAGCTTCGAGAAGCAATGCCTTTACTCCGGCGCACCCGGTCCGTCCCGCATGAATCAGCGCAATGGATGCGCCGTCGCTGTGCCCCACCAGGATCGCCTCGCGTATGTTCAATTGTTCGAGGAGTGTCGCGAGCGTCTCCGCTTCGTCATGCATGAAGCGGACCGGCCGCGGGAGCGAAACCGGGTCTGATCCGCCGTACCCGGCGCGCGAATAGACCAGCGCGCTCAAACCGGTGCGCTCCGCAAGTCGCGCGGGGAAATCCCGCCAGAGGGAAACGCAGCCGAGACCTTCATGGAGGAAAAGGAACGTCGGCGAACCTCCCGGCGGCGGGCCGATCCAGCGGTATTCGAGATTCGTTCCATTGATGATGAAACGTTGTGATGTATCCATTACCGATAAAATAGCTTCTGCCTTAGCTGCAATAAAAAGAGGGAATGCCGGAGGAGCTCGAAAGCGGCACTTCTTGACGCGCCTTGTTCCAGGCTGATACAATATATATTGATTGTATCAATCACCAGGACGCCGCGATGCCCTACTGTAAATCATGCGCCGCCCCGCTTCCGGCATACACATCGCGCTGCGAATACTGCGGCGTGAAGAACGATGTCGATCTGCAGGGAATCAGCGAATTCACCGTCTCGCAGCAGCATTCCGACCGCCGCTGCCCGCTCTGCAACATTCCCTTGGAAACGATCAGCCTGAAGAAAACCGACAATTTTTCTATCGAACGATGTCCCACCTGCATGGGGCTCTTTTTCGATCCCGATGAGCTCAATGCGCTGCTCGACAAATCAATCGAACAGGTCTACAGCATCAACCTGAAAAAAATCTGGACGATGAACCAGATGGAGAGCCGCGATCAGTACCGCGCCCGCGCCTACATCAAATGCCCGGTCTGCGGGGAGCTCATGAACCGGGTCAACTTCGGAGCGCGAAGCGGCGCGGTGGTCGACCAGTGCAGGCACGGCATCTGGCTCGACAATGGCGAACTGCGCAAACTCCTTGAATGGCGCAAGGCGGGCGGAAAGTTTCTTCATGAACAGATCATGAGCGAACGGGCGGAAAGAGAGAAAAAGGAGCGGAAAGAACGTGAGAAGAGACGGTATTCAGGTGATTTTACAACGAGTTCTCCTTCACTTTATGCTATTAATGACACTACGGGAGATCTCCCCTCCCTTCTTGCATCGATGGCAAAAGTGGTGTGGCGGCTGTTTGAGTGAGGGGATGTTACCGGTTCTTTGCCGGTTACGGGCCTTGTGAGAATCGGGCGACGAAGCACATCACCGCGAATGCGGGAATAATAAACAGCGGCCTGTAACCGATGGTAACCGTATCCATTTCCGCGGGTTCCCTTCACTCGATAAACAAACCCTCGAAATCGATCTGCTCCCGCGCCATAACCACCGCCGCCGCATACAGCTTCTGCATGTGGTCGATGATGCCGTCGAAATAATCCTTATAGGCCTGCGGGGAAAGTTTTTCGGAATCGGAATCGGCAGCGGGACTGTGAATGCCGAGCAGGACGAACGCCGCGTCGGCGGAGGTTTCGGAAATGATGTCCCAGTGGGGGCGGGATTCTTTGTTTTCGTGAATTCTGATATCGGCTCCAAGCCGCATTTTTTTTACTGTTGCCAGGATGCGCTTTTCGACGTTTTTTTCACCGAGATCATCGGTAAGAATCGTGTGCACCGAAAGAAAAGATTTGTTCCAGTGCCTGCTGGAATTCATGAGAAACCCCAGTGCCAGAAGCAGCCCTGCATTTTCACTCTCCTGGTCCCACCAGATGTCGATGCGGCGGCGGTCGGTTTTTTCCTCCCGATTCTTTTCGCCGCTGTCTTCCTTGACTATAATCAGATTGCGCCGTTCTTCCGCAGCGGCATACACTACATCGAGATAGCTGTCGGGAGTGAGCTCCTCGGACGGGTCGCCCATGAGGACGGTGTTGGGAACAAGGGGGGCCAGAATCCGTAGGCGCGGAGCAGTGTCGATACGATCCCGGTGGCTCCCAGCACCCACCCGAACCGCAGGTACATGATGACGCCGAGGATCGTGAGGATGCTGGGAACGAAGCCGCCCTGGAAGGTGCCGAATGAGTAGCCTTTTTTTGCCATGAGATTCCTTTGAGCCGGCAGGGGTGGCATTGATTCGAAAGGATAAAAATAGTTGTTGGCCCGTTCGGTTTTCCTGCCGATCCCGGTTGGCGGTGTCCGTAGAATGGGATGGAGCCTGCGGATTCGTAAAATCGATTATAAGTGAAGAAGATGTATGCCGGCCGTTGTCAAAATGGCGGATGCGCCCCCGCGAATTGCAGGGGGGCGCATCCGTTCAGTTACTATGCAGGAATTGAAACCGGCTTGAGTTTCCATATCTCCTCGGCGTACTCCCGTATCGTGCGATCGGAAGAAAATGTTCCCATACGTGCGACATTGAGGATCGACATTCCGGCCCATCTGTTTCGGTCTTGATAGAGTGACACCAGGTTGCGGTGGCACTGGCAGTATGAATCGAAATCGGCACAGACCATAAAAGTGTCCCCTTCGTAAAGCAACGATTGAATAATCGGATCGAACCTGTGCGGGTCTTCCGGGCAGAAAAAACCAGATTGTATCAGTTCGACGGCATTTTTCAAGCGGGTACTTTTTTCGTAATACTTCAATGGATCGTATCCCCGCCGTTTTACTTCCTCGACTTCTTTGCGGGTGAGTCCGAAAATTAAGATGTTCTCCTTGCCGACTTCTTCACGGATTTCAATGTTGGCGCCGTCCATGGTGCCGATCGTAACGGCCCCGTTCAGGGCGAATTTCATATTGCCGGTTCCCGACGCTTCGGTTCCGGCGGTGGAAATCTGCTCGGATATATCGGAAGCGGGAATGATGTATTCCGCCAGCGACACCCGGTAATTGGGAATGAAATGAATTTTCAGCAAGCGGCCGGCGCGTCCGTCGTTATTGACTGTAAATGCCACCCTGTTAATCAGTTCGATGATCGATTTCGCCGCCCGGTATGCCGGCGCCGCCTTGCCGGCGAAAATGACCGTCAGCGGTTCGACGTCCGTGGCGCCGTCCCTTATATCCGTATAAAGTGAAACGCAGCGGAGGATGTTAAGCAATTGTCTTTTGTATTCATGGATTCGCTTGACCTGCACGTCGAATATCGTGTCGGGATCGAGCGTCAGGCCTTCGGTTTTCAGCAGAAACGAGGCGCAATGTCGCTTGTTGAGAAGCTTTACCGCCGTCCATTTCTTCTGAAATTCGCTGTCTTCCGCAAAGGGCTCCAGCTTTCTCAACTCTTCAAGGTTTTTTATCCATTCTGTTCCTATCGAATCGCTGATCAGCGCGGAAAGCGGCCGGTTGGCCTTGTTGAGCCACCGGCGCTGCGTTATGCCGTTGGTTTTATTGTTGAATTTACCGGGCCAGTAACGGGCGAAATCCGGCATGAGCCGCTCTTTGACCAGTTGCGAATGCAGCTTCGCCACACCGTTGACCGAATAACTCCCGATGACGGCGAGATACGCCATTCTGACGTATTTTTCAGGCCCCTCTTCGATAATCGACATGCGACTTTTCATACCGTCGTCTTCGTGAAATCTGCTGCCGACTTCATCGAGGAATTGCCGGTTGATTTCGTAGATAATTTCCATATGCCGCGGAAGAAGCCGCCGCAGCAGATCGACCGACCATTTCTCCAGGGCTTCGGGCATGAGGGTATGGTTGGTATAGGCGAAGGTTCGGGCGGTGATCGACCAGGCGGTGTCCCAGTCGAGATGGTGAATGTCAATAAAAAGTCGCATGAGTTCGGGAATTGCGATGGCGGGGTGAGTTTCGTTCAGATGAATCGCCGCCTTTTCGGGAAAAGCGTTCCAGTCGCCGTTGTCGGCCCTGAATCGACGGATGATGTCCTGCAGCGAGGCCGAAGAGAAGAAAAATTCCTGTTTCAGCCGAAGCTCCTTGCCGGCGAGCGTTCCGTCGTTCGGGTAAAGCACCTTGGAAATGTTCTCATCGACGAGCTTTTCGTGACATGCGCCGATATAATCGCCGCGGTTGAAGTAGTCGAGGTTGAATTCGGTAGAGGCGTGGGCCGACCAGAGACGCAGGGTGTTGACGGTATTGTTCCGGTATCCCGGAACCGGGGTATCAAAAGGTACGGCAAAGACATCGTCGGTGTCGATCCACTGCGACGGTTGCCGCAACCCGCTTCCTGTTCGATTCACTTTACCGAAAAACTGTACGCGAACGCGATACTCAGGCCGTTTGATTTCCCACGGATTGACGTTTTGCAGCCACTCTTCCGGCAATTCCTGCTGGCAGAAATTTCTTATCGTCTGCCTGAAGATGCCGAATTCATATCTGATGCCGTACCCGATAGCCGGGTATTCGAGCGTCGCCAGCGAATCCAGAAAGCAGGCCGCCAGCCTGCCGAGGCCTCCGTTTCCCAGCCCCGCATCGCTTTCCTGATCGATGATGTCGTCAAAGCTCAAACCCAGATCTCTTAACAGGGACGTACAGGGTTTCCCGACATTCAGGTTATTGATGGTATCATGCAGAAGGCGTCCGGGCAGAAACTCCATGGAGAGATAATTGACTCTCTTGACATTCTGCCGGTGGTAATGCTGCTGGGTAAGGATCCACTCTTCGATAAGCCGTTCGCGCAACGTATACGCGAGACTCAGAAATTGATCGTGAAGGGTGTAGGTGAACTCATCTTTCGAAAGGTTGTACTCGAGGTTGCTTAAGAAACTCCGGCGCAGGTCGTCATAACCGTCCTTTTTATAGCGCAACGGCCAGTTTGTGTACGGTTTGCCTTTTCGTCTTCGGGGTTTTGGGGAGGGGTTTTCCATGATTGATGTCTCTCCGTTCGGTTGTAAGGGAAATTATTCGGGATGATCGTTTACGCAAAAAGGTACTTATGCTTACCCTTGCAAAAAAGAAAAAATACCTGTTGCTGATCAGGAGGGAAATGCTATCCCGCCTTTCCCTGATCAGCGACAGCTTTCGCCGCTTTCTCTACGACGGCCGGATCACCGAGGTAGGTTCGGTTGAGAACCGCCAGATTGTCGTCAAATTCATAAACAAGCGGAATTCCAGTCGGGATATTCAATTCCGCGATCTCTTCTTTTGAAAGTGCGTCAAGATGCATTACAAGCGCCCTGATACTGTTTCCATGCGCGGTAATGAGTACTTTTTTACCTTTTTTTATTTGCGGTACGATTGAGTCGTTCCAGCAGGGCAGCACTCTTTTTATGGTATCTTCCAGTGATTCGCCAGACGGCAGCTCCCCCTCTTTCAAGCCTTGGTACCGCGGATCATTCTTTTGATCATTGTACGAATTCGATTCAAGCTCCGGCGGACGAACCGAAAAACTTCTTCTCCAGACGTGTACCCGCTCCTCTCCGTGCAATCGTGCCGTTTCCGCCTTGTTCAATCCCTGCAACGCACCGTAATGGCGCTCGTTTAATCGCCAGTCGTTCATCACCGGGATCCACATGCAGTCCATCTCATCGAGGACAATCCAGAGCGTCCTGATTGCCCGCTTTAAAATGGACGTGAAAGCGCAGTCGAAAGTATAATCGCTCTTTTTAAGGAGGTGTCCCGCTTCGTGCGCCTCCGCGATTCCCTTTTCCGAAAGATCGACATCCGTCCAGCCGCTGAATATGTTTTTCCTGTTCCATTCGCTTTCACCGTGGCGAAGCAGTACCAAACGGTTCATGTGCACCTCTTTTCACCATTCGAGTAACGTATCGAAACAACAAATCCCGACAAGGCCGCCTTCTTCTTGTCGACGACTTTCTCGCTCAGCCTTATGATAAAACATTCCGGTAGTGTGAAACACTGGATACTCTGCGTTTCAGGAACGGAAAACAGTAGTATATTCATAGGTTCCCTTATTGGGCCCCGCCCAGTTCCCGCTCCAGTCTGCGAAGTATCTTTTTTACCGCGGCCGATTCGGCAAATATATAATCGTCAAGCAGGGCTACCTGCAGCAGCCCGTGCTGGTGCTTGAGGCTTGCGAGCGATACGGACCAGTTCCCGCGGTCGCGCGCCTCCTTCAGAAGCGAAACCGCTTCATTGACATGGTCGTCGGTGCTCCAGGAATTAAAACGGGCATCGTCAAGTATCATTTTAATCACCTTTTGCACCTGCTTTGCAATATCGCTGTTGATATCCAGCACATCATACAGTTTCTGGGCCTTGGCGGCATACAGGCCTATCGTCGCGTGCTCCTTCTTTGAAATGATGCCGTCGGCTTTGGCGACAGCTATGTAGAGATGCGCTTCAGCCCTGCTCTGCAGGGCGACTGCTTCTTTTTTCATCAAACGTTTTCCGGACAATGCTACAACTCCGATTTGAAACGGTAGAGAATCCCCAAACAATTGAATA
The DNA here is from genome assembly GCA_016929415.1 of Chitinispirillaceae bacterium. Classification (GTDB taxonomy): domain Bacteria; phylum Fibrobacterota; class Chitinivibrionia; order Chitinivibrionales; family Chitinispirillaceae; genus JAFGNB01. The sequence continues at coordinate 39,896 of JAFGIW010000153.1, forward strand.
AAATACCTTCTGATTATCCGCAGCGAAACGCCCTTCCCGCTTTTCGACTCATTTTCCGACATTTCTCCCGAAACCGGCTCGAAGTCTCCCGTCTCTTTTACTATTCATGAGAACAATGCACCACATTTCCTCCTTTTTTAATCCCATTTTCAAGCTGACCGTCCCACTCCGGGGGACGGGGAAACAGCCGAAAAAGAGGGGGGAATTGGCGGCAAGCGGAAAAGAAGTCAGATTGTTGCTTCGCCGGTAACCTCGATGATGCGCCTAATCGACAGCAGGGGGGCGACCAGGCGTGGAATATTCTCTTCCCCTTGGATTTCACCCCCCTTGATGGTATTTTTTTTCCAATCGATTCTGCGCATTCAGCATACAAGGAAGCGTCCCATGCCCGAAGCCCATGTCATAGAACTGTCGGATGTCCGCAAAGAGTATCTGCTCGGCCAGACCAGGGTTGAAGCTCTCAGGGGGGTGTCGCTTACGGTCGATAAGGGTGAGTTTATCGCCATCGCCGGGCCCTCCGGCTCCGGCAAGAGCACGATCCTCAACATGATCGGGTGCATCGACACACCCACAGGCGGCCGGGTGATCATTAACGGCCGGGACATCAGGGGTATGTCGGACAAGGCGCTCACCCGGTATCGCCGCGTGACCGTCAGCTTCATTTTCCAGTCCTTCAACCTCATCCCGGTGCTCGACGTATATGAAAATATCGAGCTTCCGTTACTCCTGCAGAAGATCTCCGACGTAAAGGAGCGCCGGCAGCGGGTCATGCATTTCATCGAGGAGACGGGGCTCGCCGACCGTCTGAAGAACAAGCCGGGCGAACTCTCGGGAGGCCAGCGTCAGCGGGTGGCGATTGCACGCGCGCTTGTCACGAAGCCGGTGCTGGTGCTTGCCGACGAACCGACCGCCAATCTCGATTCGGCCACCGGCGGCAGGATACTCGATCTGATGAGCGAGATCAATGCGCGTGAAGGCACGACGTTCGTTTTTTCAACGCACGATCAGAAGATCATGGAGCATGCGCGCCGTCTTGTCCGTATTCACGACGGCCTGATATCCGGCGACGAGGTGAAGGGGGCCTGATCATGGTGACGCTCACCATCGCAATGAGGTCGCTTCTGCGCCGGAAGGTCCGCATGGTCCTGATCGGGCTGCTGGTGGTTCTCGGGACAATGCTGATTGTTATAGGCGAGACGTTTTCCCTTTCGGTGAAACAATCTTCGAAATCGGCCATTGTCAATTACTTCACGGGGGATCTCATCATCTATTCCGAACGTGCGAAGGACAATCCGTCGCCGTTTTCGTTCACCACGCCGCTGCCGGTCGTGCCCGATCCGCACCGGATCGAGGAGTGGCTTGCCTCCCATCCGATGGTCGAAAAACATGTCGCCATCGCGCAGAATTACGGCCTGCTCTCCATTGAAAAGCAGGGGAATAAGTATGAGGTCCCGTTTATCTTTTACGCCGTTGATCCGAAACAATACCGCGCCGCATTTCCCAACATTTCCGTGGAAGAGGGCCGTTTCTACGACACCGACGGCGGCGGGCCGGAGGCCGGGGTCGTGCTGAGCGCTTTTCAGAAGGAAAATTACGCGAAGAATTACAGCGTGAACGTCGAACCGGGCGACGCCGTCACGCTGCTCTCGCTGAGCGACGGCGGTTCGGTCAACGCGGTCCCGTCGCGCCTCGTGGGTATTTACAAACCGAAATACTACACCAATGTGTTCAACTATATCAATTTTCTCGACATAAAAAGCTACGCGCGGCTTTACAATTTCACGGGGGTCGACGCGTCGTCGATGCCCGAATCCTTCAACAGGGCGCTCGCGTCGGAATCCGACGACGACATTTTCGGGCTCGCCGGCAGTTTCGAGAGCGGTCTCGATACGAAAAACCTGGTTTCGCGGGAGCTGTCGGGATATACCATGATCGTGGTCAAACTGAAGAATCCCGCCGATGCAACGGCATTTACCGGAGAGATTACCAGGCAGAACTCCGGCGTCAAGGTCGCGACATGGAGCGAGGCGTCGGGTTTCTTCGCCTATATCAGCCGCATCATTCAGGCGGTCATCTACGGAGCGACCTTCCTTATTTTTCTTATTGTCGTTTTTATCCTGATGAACACGCTCATCATCAGCGTTCTCGAACGCACGGGTGAAATCGGGACCCTGCGCGCCATGGGCGCCGAAAAAAGTTTCATTACCGCGGTATTCCTCTGGGAGTCGTTTCTGCTCAACGGCGCCGCGGCTTTATGCGGTATGGTGGTGAGCATCGTTCTCGTGGCTACTATCGGCGGGGGCGAAGGAATCCTCCTGCCCGACATCATTCAGCAGTACCTGACGGGCGGCGGCGGAATCCGCCTCCTGGTCACCGTCCGCCCGTTCGCAGAGGCGCTCGCGATCATCATCATCGTATCGCTTCTTGCGACGATCTACCCGATCAAGGTGGCGACCGCCGTTACACCGCTCAAGGCGATGACGGGAAACTGAAGGGGGAGGGGATGCCGTATTACCTGTCTATAGCATTCAAAAACATTTTCCGCGACCCGCGGCGCAGCTTTACTCTCGGCATCAATTACCTTTTCGTTGCGCTCCTGCTGTTCCTGGTTTTTTCCATCACCGGCGGCATGAAAAAAAATATTACCCGTAATGTCGTCGCCTCCACGGCCGGTCATATCACGATTTCGGGGGAAACCATTGTCAATGGCCGGACCTACCAGGGCATCAAGGGGTACCAGCGTATCGAGCGGGTGGTCAGGGAATATTTCCCGGAAGCGCGGGTGCTTACCCGCTATGCACTCTCCTCCGCCGTGTATTATCAGAACCTTTCGAAGCGGCTTTCGTTTACGGGGATCGACGTTGCGACGGATCGTGGCTTGCGCGACCAGATTACGCTTGCAGGCGGGGTGTGGGATGAATTCGCCGCTCAGACCAACGGCGTCATCATACCCCGGAAAGTAGCCGATTATTTCGGTTTAAAGGCTGGCGACGAGGTGCTGGTATCGGCCCGAAGCCGCTTCGGAGCATTCAATACCGCGACGATTCAGGTGAAAGGTATTTACACCACCGGCAATTATTTTCTCAGGGAGCTTGTCATAAGCCACTTCGGCTTTCTGCGGAAACTCGACCTGGCCGATTCGACCATTGCCTCGAAAATGTATCTGTTTTTCAGGAACACAGCGCGCACGGCGGATAATCGGGACCTTTTACTGAAGAAACTCGACGGCAGCGGTTTCGTCGCCATCAGGCCCGCAAGCGGCAACGATGCGCTCAATGCCGTTGCAGCGGCTTCTCCCCGCTACCGGGTGCAGGATTCTACCATCAATCAAGTGCGTCTTACGCTGGCGACCGCCGATGAAGTAACCGGTATTGTTTCGCAGGCGGTTGCGGCAATCAACGGCGGCGGACTGTTCATCGCGGCGATCATGCTCTTCATCATCTCTGTTTCGATTTTCATCAATATGCGCATGACCATCAATGAGCGCCTGCAGGAAATCGGCACGCTGCGCGCCATCGGCGCTGAACAGGGCGATATCATCAGGTTGTTTGTGGCCGAAAACGTGCTGCTGAGTCTCCTTTTTTCGGCGGCGGGGATCGTTGCGGCGCTGGTTGTGGCATCGCTCTTTTCGACCGTGATTACCGTTCCATCGGACGGGATTCTCGGGCTTTTCGTCAACCGGAGCAGGTTCGTTCTGCAGCCGACCTTAGCCGCTGCGGCGTTGATAACCGCTGCACTGGTGCTGTTTACCGTACTGTTTTCCTTTTTCCCGGCGCGCCGCGGCGGAATGATCCCTCCCGTGGTCGCGCTCAATAAAACGAATTGAAGGTGGACCGATGAATATGATAAGGGCAATTATCCCGCTCTGCCTGGCGGCAACCATGTCCGTTGCGCAGGAGAAGAAGCCGAACGATCCCGCGGCGGTCGGCATCATCACCAAAATGGAAGCGAAGCTCAACCTCGACGGGACCGATGTGACCAGCACCTTCAGCCTGGTTCAGCGCAAGGAGGGTGAGGCCGACCGCGTGCTTAAAATCCGGGTATACCGGCGCGATCTGGCAAAGAAATTCACCTTGATGTTCCAGTATCCCGATTCGGAAAAGGGCAAAGGGTATTACCGCGACGGCGACAACCTGTACCTGTACCTGCCGTCAACGCGCGAATTCGTTTTCCGCAACCGGAAGGACGATGTCGGTTCCACCGACGTGCGCACCGACCTGTTCGGAAAGCTCGATCTGCTCGAAAAGTACCGGGCCGGCAGCGAGGGAACGCAGCGGGTGTCGAAATTCGATTGCGACGTGGTCCGGCTCGACGCCACGGCGCTCGACGTTTCGTTCCCGGTTCAGAAATGGTATATCAGGAAATCCGACGGGCTGCCCGTCAAGGTTGAAAACTTCTCCGCCTCGAACACGCTGCTGCGGACCTTTTTCTACATCGATTATAAAGAAGTGAAGCCGGGCAAATACCTCTTTACCAAGCTGATGGCCGTCAACAATCTCGAAAAGAGCCAGCGGACGTTTCTCACCAACGACGACGTTTCGGGCGTTGCGATCCCCGATTATACCTTTTCTCAGGCCTTTCTCGAAGAGCAGTCGCGGTAAAGGAGCGGAAACCGCATGCGGTCAATCGTCTTTATCGTGCAGGTACTCTTTGTCGCGGCAACGTTGCTTCACGCTCAGGACACGCTCTCCGACAACGATGTTTTCGATTCCGGAGCGTTCGACCGGGCCGTGGCGCAGGGCGCCGCCGCTGATTCGCAGAACCGGCTCGAGTATCTTCCGGGCATATCCTTCGTCGCCGAGGCGGCCGGTTACCGGACTCCCGCATACGATGCATCAGGCTCCGACGCACGTTTTTACGGGAAGGCTTTTTTGAAGGCCTCGAAGGCCGATATCGGGGCGCTCTACCTGGCCTACAATTACAGCTATTTCCTCTATGCCTCGGCGGGAGACTCCCATTACAGCACCTTTTACCTTCTGCAGTCTCCCGACCCCCTCGACCTCAAAGCGTCGCTTTCCGAGTTCCACTGTTCGTTTGATATAACGAAGCTCGTTTTTATCCGCATCGGCAGCCAGCTGTTGAGCTGGGGGGCGACCTGGTTCTGGACGCCAGAGGATTTCATAAACCGGCAGAGGGCGCAGGCGTCGGTGATCAGTGTGGTCGATATACGAAACGGAAAGCCGGGCGTGCGGCTGCATGTCCCGTATAAATCGATGAACCTGTTCCTTTTTACCGATTTCTCCAATGTCGTGAGCAAGGGGGCGGTGGGAAGTTTCGGCGAGAAGGTCGCCCAGGCGTGGCGCATCGACGGAACCTTCCGCGGCGTCAATATCGGAACCGTGGGTTATATTGCGAAGAACCGGCCCGAACAGATCGGGTTCGACGCAACGGGTAACGTGCTGGGCGCCGACCTGTACGGCGAACTGGCGTTTACCTTTACCGACGCGGGACGCTCCGCGCCGCACTGCGCGCTGAGCGCGGGCGGATCAAGAACATTCGGCAGGGAGCGCAACTGGACCGGCCGCACCGAATTTTACTACAATGACAAGGGATACGGTGACACTGATCTGTCGCGGCTCCCTGCCGGCGAATTTACCCCCTTCTATTCCGGTAAGTACTACGCCTATGCCGAGATAACCGGGACGAGCCTGCTCAACTCCATGTTTGCGGTCTCGCTCTTCGGTTTCGGCAACCTTGCCGACCGCTCCTTTTCGACCACCCTCCAGTTCACCCTCGATTTTCCCGGCGTGCCGCCGTTTACCATTTACGGAAGATACTACGGCGGAAGGCGGAACCGTGAATTTACACGGGCGTTCGGCGGGAGCGCTTTCGGGGGCGGGGTGCGCATCCGGGTCGATTTCTGACGGCACACGCCGGCGGATCTTTTTTCGTGTGCGGACAGCTTTACTCTCCGGAAGAAACCTTTCGCTGACTTCGCTGGATACGGCGTATCAATTTGAAGAATCCGAACGGCCCGTTCAGGTGTGCGGCCGTTGCGAAGCCTGCCATCATTGAAGTAATGACGCCGAGCGCGGCGACATCCGTGCCGGTCATGTAGAATCCCCTGAGCGGCGTTGTAATTCTCAGCCATTTCTGACGGTACCGTTCCGGCGTGGCGGGCAGGCCGTACATGGCGCCGTCGGGATTGGCGGTGAAATCTTCCGTGGTCAGCGGCGTCGCCAGCTCCATGTAATCAACCATGCCGGCGAATCCGGGATAGCGTTGCTCGACAAAGTCAATAAGACCCTGTGCGATCAAGTCCTTCAGGGCGTAATAATCCCCGTCGCGCCTCCCCGATGCCTGATGTTGCCATTTTTCGAATTCCTCATGATTTGCATACGATATTATCACCGCGGTGGGCGGCCCCGTCGCCGCGTCATTCGGCAGGGTAAACGACACAAAGCATGCGGAGGGTTTTCCGTCAAGGAGCGAGCGGCCGGAAAAATGCTTTTCATGATCGTAACCGTCATACAGCCAGTGGTTCGCTCCCGTAAAACCCACCGATTTCACGTCGCCATTCAGTCCCACATAAAGCGCAACGCACGATGAAGGCCTGGCCGTCGATACCCAATTTTTAACAAAAGGAACATCGTGGCTTTCCGGCATGAGCTTGGTATAGGTGTTGAAGGCGCCGGCGCCGGATACGATGACCGGAGCATAATATTTCTCCACGGACGAATCTGTTGCATTCGTCGCTTTAACCGCCACACCGACCGCCCTGCCGTTTTCAACGATCACCCCGGTGACTTCATGATTGACAAGACATCTTCCTCCGCTGTTCTCGATAGCCGGGAGTATGCTCCTGGCTATTTCGACCGATCCCCCTTCAGGGTAATACCCGCCGTTGATAAAATGGGTCACCACCAATCCGTGAATCATGAAAGCGCTCTGTGAAGGCGGGAGACCGTAATTGCCCCATTGGGAACCCAGAATGGATTTCAGTTTCGGGCTGTTGAAACGCCCGTCCAGATACTCGGCGGTGGTGTTCAGGGCTTTTTTCCTGAACGGAATATTGATAACGGCAAGGGGTAGACGTAAAAATAGCGGCAAGAACTGGCAGAGAAAATAGAGTCTGAACCAGAGGGTCACTATTTTGGTATCGAATAAATAGGAAGAGATGGCTTTTTTTTCATCGGGGAACATGGCAACAAGATCGTCGCGGAATTTCTTTTCTTCGCCGTACATCCTGAAGGTAAAGTCCGGATAGACGAAGTGTTCGAAAGGCTCGGGAATTTTCCGCCATTTCATTCTTCCCCCGGTGATGAAATTGAACACTTTTCCCGTCAATCTGCCTTCAAATATGGTACCGATATAGTGCAGGCCCACATCCCAGGTGTATTTTTTCCGGGAGAATGAGTGTGTATACCCCCCGATCCTTGAATGCCGCTCAAGAATCAACACCCTCTTTTTATTCACCTGGGCCATGATACCGGCCAGAGTTAACGCACTGATCCCGGAGCCTATGACAACAATATCGTAGTCCCTGTTTTCCGACATAAACAATAACCCGTTTAAAGGTAGAATTTAAAAAAACAACCTGTTTTAAAAGACCCGGCTTTAGGGTAGCATGTGCACTTTTTTAGAAGAGGCAACCATGATTGAATTTCAGGGGATGTATAAAAATATATTCTCCATTTAGACTTTTCTCTAATCTTAAAATACTTGCCGATAAAGATAAAAACAACAAAAAGAGATTGAGGATCAACGAGCAGGGACGGAGTGATGGAATTCGCACTTCCGAAAACCGCTTCGCGGCAGTCAAACAATCGGACATCAACCCGGCGCGCGTCGTTCCTGAATCGGGGCTTGAACCCCGCAGGATGAGCGGTAGTGCTGTTTCTCCCAAGGTAACGTGCAGCAGTACCGCCTCTTTCGTCACCCTGTCGCCCGTTTGAATGCGGCGGTAGATGGTCCGTAATAATCACATGAAACTGCGCCGGGCCGTTTGATCACTCTACGGCATTGGTATGATGGGAGGGTATAATGGTATTTTAACCGGGATCAACGGGGGAACATCATTTACACGAGGGTAGGGTGATGAAATTAAAGCGTAAACTTCCGCGCGATAGAACCTTCGATCAATTGAAAAACCATTATGAAGTCGAGAGAGCGCTCGCGCAGAAACTTCTGGCCGCATCCAGGGAGGAGCGTAAAAGTATCTATGCCGGGATGTACGACGAACTCTTCGGCAAGGTTCCCGATCATCCCCGCCGCAGCAGGACGCTTGACCGGAAACGGATCGTTGCCCACAATAGTAAAAAAAGCGGGCTTGTCGACAGGTTTGTACATCATGATACCGTGTTCGTCGAATTCGCCCCGGGAGACTGTACTTTTGCATACCATATGTGTTCGCGTGCCGGCAGGGTCTATGCTATTGATATTTGCGACCAGCGGAGCGGCGGCGGCGACGCACCGCCCAATTTCAGTCTTGAAATTTACAACGGATACGACTTGCCGTTGGAACGGGGAATCGCCGGTATCGTATTCAGCGACCAGTTCATCGAACACCTGCACCCCGAAGATACGGACTTCCACCTCTCGCTCGCGCGGAGCGTATTGAAAAAAGGAGGTCGCTATATTTTACGAACGCCGCATGCCTTTTTCGGCCCGTGGGATATTTCCGCATTCTTTTCCGACACGCCGGAAGGGTTTCATCTCAAGGAGTGGACCTTCACCGAATTGAACCGGGCGCTGAAACGGTCGGGATTTTCCAAGACGTGCGGCATGAAACGCTTTTCACGGAAATACAAGAGCGTACCGGTCGGCTGCTTCATTCTCGCCGAACTGCTGCTGAAAAACCTGCCCCCGCCGTTTCGGAGAAAAATATCCCGTCTGTTTATTCCGATGCAGCTTATTATCGTTGCGGAAAAATAGCCGCCCCGTGAAGTCGCCGGCGCCGATATCCCTCGGAGGCATGCGGAACCGGTCGGCGCGAGCTATTTTCTGTCATGCGGGAACCTGCACCAAAAGCGGTTGATGTTCCATTGTTTGAAATTTCGGCATCAACCCGTTTAATCTCAGTCTGGAAGGTTTGTAAAAGCGAATTTTTCCAATGAAACTTCAAATCGTTTACTCTGAAGACGGCTGGATCCTCTCTACCCTTGCACGTTATCTTATCGACAACATCGACGGGGCGGTCGGGAGCGTCGACATCCCGGACGTCTCCCGGACATGGGACATTACCTACTACGTCAATTATTACCTTTTCAGGCCGGGGCGTCTGCAACGGATCGTGCCGGTTGCGCCGGCGACGAAAAATTCCCTCGTCAGCGGCGCGTGGTTCACCCATAAGGACAAATACCACTACGAATCAAAGGCCCGTATACTTGATTTTTGCATATGCCCATGCACGATTACCGCCCGTTATCTCAAACGGTTCAACAAGCGAACCTTTGTCGCGTATCACGGCATCGACACCGGTAAATTCACCCCGAAAATCAGGATGGGTTTTGTCGGTAAAGTCAAGAACGACAACCGCAAGGGACAGGATTTTTTCGACACGGTCCGGTCGCTGCCGTTTGTCGAGCTGCGGGTTACCGGCGGCAACCTGCCCGCCGACGAAATCCCCTCCTTTTACCACGACATCGATTATGTTTTCATCCCGTCGGTCGCCGAGGGCGGCCCGCTCTGCTTCCAGGAAGGTCTTGCAAGCGGAAAGGAGATACTGTCCACCGACGTCGGCATGGTGCATGATTTCGTCGGAAAGGAAGGAATACACATTTTCGACCGCAACAATCCGCAGACGCTCATCGATCTCCTCAACAGGCTCTATGAAAAAAGACTGAAGCTTCGAAGTGTCGTTGAAGAATATACTATCGATTTCTTTGTGAAGCGGCATCTGGAAATCTTCGGGGAGATGCTGGAGAGGAAGCGGCAGTAATATCACCTGCGCCAACGAGGTGCGTGACCGAACCACAATAGAGTGCGACCGTCGTCTTTCCTCGCCTCATGAATCAGGAAGGATGACGAGCCCTTTCCCGTAGCTTGAGGAGGAACATCAATGCGCATAAAAATTCTCGGCAACGGCGGATTCATCAGCAGCGGCATTCCTTACAATTCCTTTCTCATCGACAACACCTTCCTGGTCGAGGCTCCGCCCGATGTCATGGTGTCACTGCGGAACCACGGCATACGCTTTTACGACCTCCGGAGGATCTATCTGTCGCATTTCCACGGCGACCACTTTTTCGGCATGCCGTTTATCATACTGAATCTGATGAAGCAGTACCGGGAAACATGTTCGCCCCCACACCCGATCGAAATCATCGGGCCGCACGGGTTGAGAGAGGCGCTGCGGGAGCTGCAGCAACTGGCGATCGCTCCGGGACATCCCTCGGTTGACTGTATCGACGAACTTTTCCGCTTTGTCGAGATCGATTCGACCTCCCGGGTGAAGCTTGACGGAACCAAACACCTGATCTTCCATGAAATGGCGCACCCCACGCCGACCTGCGGCTTTTCAGTCGTGGAGGATGGCGGTTACCTGTTCACCTATCTCGCCGATACGGTGTGGAGCGATTCGTTCATTCCGGTTCTCGCCAACAAACCGCGCATCGTCTTCTGCGACCTGAACGGCGCCCCGGACGATGCGATAAAGCAGCACATGTCGGAGCGCGACATTGTGGAGAAAGCTATCCCGGTCACCGGAACCTCCACCCGATATATCGGCGTTCATCTGTCAGAAGTGGGGGAAAGGGACCTTGATTTCCTGCACTACTCACGGGTGGGGGAGGAGTATGAGATCGGGTAAGACGGCGGGAGCGGGCACCACGCAAGGTCCGGGTCTGTTTAAAAACACCGGTGAACACAGAAAATGACGCAATCGCCGCCTCCTGCGTGCTTTCGATGAACAAACAGGGTATATTGTTAAAAGAAACGCACCCGGATTGCATCTTATACGCTGCCTTCCCAATACCGCTCGGAAGGAAGTGTAAGAAAGCGTGAGACACTTATTTTCATGGGGGGGGGGCTGATAAAAAAGAACCTGCTCTGCATTGTAGTGGCGCTTAGTGCTGCGCCGGTCAGTGTTCAGCATCTCTATGCCGATTCCGCCATCGAATCAGTGTGTCCTCCCTCGGTGATCTTCGAGACGCTCGCACTCAACCGCGACCTGCCGACCCTGCAGAAGCCGAAATACCTTTCGCCGACCGACCTGGTTCCTTCACTTGACGGGATGCTGCTCTTCGTTGCCGAGCAGACAGCAAAGCGGATCGATGTGGTAGATGTCGAAGCGCAAATGGTGGTTCGGCGGATCAGGCTCCCCAGTGAGGTCACCGGGATTGCCGTTGCACCCGAGGGGACGACATTATATGCCACCTGTTCGTCGGACCTCTGGCCTGCGGGCATGGTGTGCGTGGTCGACGTGGCGGGGAGCAGGGTGATTGGCAGAATCCCCGTGGGACACGGCGCCCGCGCTCCGGTTATCACTCCCGACGGTAAACGACTCTACGTCTGCAACCGGTTCGACAACGATCTCTCGGTTGTCGATCTATCAAGCGGAAAAGTGATGCGCCGCATCGAGGTGGTGCGGGAGCCGTATTGCGCGGATATCACCCCCGACGGGAAGACGCTGGTGGTGGGCAACCTGCTGCCGGCGGACCTGTCGACCGATACGAATGCAATTTCAAGTAAAATATCGCTGATAGATGCTGTTTCTAATACGCTCACCGCGCATATCCGTCTGCGCCGCGGCAGTCATAATGTTCAGGGAATTGCCGTCTCAGCCGACGGGCAATATGCTTTCGCCACGCATCAGATATGTGCGTTCTATAATGTTGCCAGTACTGTCGAAAAGGGATGGGGGACTAAAAATGATATCGCGGTGATCGATATTACGCAGAAAAAATTGATCAATGAAGTCTCTCTTGATCAATACAACCATGGCATGGGTCACCCGTGGGGAATTCGCTGTTCTGATGATGGAAAATTTCTTTGTGTCACCCATGCCGGCAATCATGAGCTGTCGATTATCGACTATCCGAAGATGATGGATACGGTGTTTTCCCGGACCGATTCCGGCCGGGACATCCAGAAGGATTTTTCTGTTTTGATGCAGACGCGCAAACGTGTACTCACAGGTACCGCCGGCCCGCGCGCGCTGGCGATAATAAATGATAAAGCGTATACCGCGGGGTATTTTTCGGATTCGGCACCGTTGATAAAGGCATTCGAATTGTCGCTTTATACCACGGCCGCATCAGCGTCAATCATGCTCGACGAGCCGCAGCGCCAGACTGTTGAACGATATGGTGAGGCACTCTTTTTTGATGCTGAAAAGTTGTGCTTTCAGTCGTGGCGCTCCTGCCACTCGTGTCATCCGTTCGGACGGGTGCACGGATTAAACCAGATTCTGGGAGGCCAGGCTGTCGTGGCGCCGAAAAATACGAGGAGCCTTGTTTATTCGTGGTGGACGCCGCCGACAACGTGGACGGGACGTCGCGGCCACGCGCAACAGGCGATTCCCGCTGCAATCGAGCTTGAGCTTTTCCGCATTTCGACGCGTGAACTTGCGGAACCCCTGGATACGTTTGCAATGTACCTGAAGCCGGTTCCGAGTCCCTATCGTGAAAAGGGAAGATTCGGCGAAGCGGCGTTGCGCGGCCGGGCCATCTTTTACAACCAGGGAAAAACGGATTGCAGCAAGTGTCATACAGGGAGTCTGTTTACCGATAATATGGGGTGGAACGCCGGGGTTACCGACCCATACGATGCGAATACACAGTGGGTTACACCGGGTTTGAGGGAAGCCTGGCGCACCGGACCTTACAACCATCTGGGCAGCATGACCATGCGGGAAATAATCGAACTGCCGACCATGAGTAACGCATCGGTGAATCTCACACCGCAGGAGATCGAGGATTTGGTGGCGTACGTGCTGTCGCTATAGCGGAGCGGGGGCTCCACCCCCGCAACCCCCCCCCGGCCAAGGGGGGCCTGCAGCAGCCCCCCTTGGAACCCCGTGCCGCCCTGCGGTTGTCCATTGCCATTCTTTAAGCGTAAGGAGTCCAGCGCTGTGGCGCTGTTTCTGATTATAAATCTTTCGCTTTGCCGCCTGACCGCTCCGGATTCGGGAGGGCGCTGAACTCGGGCCGGAAAA
>JAFGIW010000154.1 GCA_016929415.1 Chitinispirillaceae bacterium
CTCAGGGGAAGACTTACGAATACTCCGGGAGAAATAAACGGCGTAATATATTCTGTCTCCCATCCAAGATTAATACCGCCGTCAAACGAACAATAGGTAGCAGCCTCGGAGAAACCAGCGCCGGCGCCTAATCGCAACGAGGCGAATCTATGGAACCCGGGAGGGCTGTATTTTGTTTGCAGGTGCAGGTTGCCCGCCAGTGGATTAACATCGGCAGACTCTCCCACCAGGCCGAGATTCAGAAGCCCTCCGTCGGCGCGGATTTCGAAATTGTCGGTCAGCCCGCGTCGATAGAATACTTCACCGCTCGTTCCTACTATTTCACTACCGCTGCTGAACGGTCCGATTGAAATATTGGCATGTGCGCCGCCATGTATGCCCGCCGCCTGCTGTGCTTTGTTGAGCGGAGATGGTGTATCATCGATCCATAAGCGTGCAGGAGGCGTATATACCTTGGGCGGACACGATGAAAATGTGCAGAAGAAGCAAATCGTCAAAAACATCAGAAGTTTCAGCCATTTCATAATATGCACCTTTTACTATAGTTGTTTGGTGAAAAGACCCTCAAATCCCCCAACCCAAACTTGACTACCTGATCCGAATGCAAGGCAGTTCAGACTGCTGGTCAGACCATACTTTTTTGACGGAATGGAAACCGTATTCCATTGAAGCCCGTCATAGCGGTAGAGATACGTTGCCGCAATCCAGACTGCTCCCGATGGATCTGTGGTTATGCAGCGCGGCACTGATAGAAAGAGCGTACCTGCCTCCACTGTCTGCCATGTGCCATTGGTGAGCCGGGCAACCCCCAAGCCAAACATTCCTGCCCAGGGTATTTTTCCAGCGTCAATATGAACAGAGAATATGTTGCCGGACGGCAAAGAGGAGTTCGCGGTTGTAAAAACGGTCCATGCTGAACCATCGTATTTCGAGATGCCGCCTTCATGGCTTCTTTCCGGAGACCAATCGCCTGGACAGGTGCCAGTCCAAAGGTTTCCCTGGTTGTCGAAATCAATTCCGAAGACACGATTGCCGGGTAGTGGGGAATTCGCGGTGTCAAAAACGGACCAGGCCGTGTCATCATACCGCGCAAGCCCAGCATTTGTTCCTACCCAGACTTTGTCGGCGCTGTTGATGGCAATGGCAAGCACATCTGAAAAACCAGCTCCGTCGCAAGGAAACGTCCGGCTTTCACAATCGAATATCCGCCAGCCGTCGATAACGGTACCTGTGTCTGGTGTCAGGCTTTCGGGTGCCGTTATCCGCACCGTGAAGGGGAGCGGCACGTATGGTATTGCATAGAGACTATCATGTGATGGTACGTATACGACCAATTCCATGCGACTGCTTTGAGCAACGCAATACACCCTGAATGATGTTCCATTGTCGGGATGATGATACACTGCGTACGTAGTGTCGCATGTTCCGCTGTAACTGTCGATAGGAAACATTGCCTCGAATTGCATCAGAATCAGGCGAGGGCATTGAGATATACATCCGGCTATAGCCGAATCAATTCCATTGGCTGGATTTCCTGTGCTTGCAAGCAACAATAAGACAAATGAAGGAAATAACGAAACTGGCATATGGCCCTCCTGTCATGAATAATTGATCATAAAACAATGTGTATTCATTGAAATTCCGCCACTCAGTAACCGACGAAAATCGTATCAAGATCCAACGCCGTCCCTCCCGTAACTGTCACGTCAATTTCCTGTCGCACCCACGGCGGCATCGGTTCTATTGTCAATGTGTAACTGCCCGCCGGCACCTGATTCAAAGAGAATCTTCCACCGTATTCAGGGGTAGTGAAAAATGACGTTCCCTTTATAAAGACATTTTGACGGCTTTGCATGTAATAGTCGGCTCCTGCCAGGTAGCTGATACCGGTAATCAATCCAATACCCGTTAAATAAAGATCCGGTGCATTGGTCGTGTCAATTGTGTTGTGTACTGCTAATGAATCTATGATTCCACCGAGCGTATTACGGAAAACTTCAACGGTATATATGCCTTGCGCTATATGTGAAAGAACATAAAAACCATCATTGTCGGAGGTCGTTTCGATGAAATTCGGCGAAGTAACGCTGTCAAGAACAGGTGCAAAGTCTGCGGCTACCGCCCGTATTCGTGCGTTCGGCGCAGCGGATCCATCGGGCATGCGTACCATACCCGCAACGACGCCGTTACCGACATCCGAGGTATTGCCGCCTGCCATGTCCGTCCCGGCCTGTCCGCAGTGCAATACAAAAAGAAAAAGGCTTGCGCCGAACAACCGGGTCATGCACCAGGTATTCATACGGGGGAATCTTCCGGCGTATCGGGTTTTGAGAAAGGGAAAACATGGATATTCATTTGATAGACCCTGTCGCCGTCGGTATCGGATTGGACTATTTCACTTATTCGCTGTCTGAAATCTCTTACTTCATTGCATATCCTTTCGTAGCCGCAACGGGAAATACCCATGGTAAGGCCTGAAATATTCCTGATGTCTTTAGGGAGTGATTCAATTGCCGCGGCTGCAAGCCGTGCGCTCTCTCGATGAAAATTCAAGGCGGCAAGATCAAGGATTTCTGCCCCTGTACTTATATGTTTTGCCGAAAGTTCATAATATCCGTCGTTTCTTTTCTGTATCAGTCCAAGCCGCACAAGAAGCTTCACCGATGACCGGGCCTGCGTTACTGTAATCGGCGGATAGAGTTTCTTAGAGAGCCACGCATAGTCATTTTTAAATGGGTACAGATCGATCGCGGAACGCACCGCACTATGATACCACGCGGAATAGTATTCGTACTGATCAATGCGAACATTCTGAATCTGGACTGCACCCTTTATCCTGCTTTTCACCGCAGTCATGGCAGAAAAGAAGTGATTGCGTTGAACAAGCTCTTTTGATTGATTGAAAAAGACAAGGTTTTCGAAATAATCAGATTCGGATTTTGAGTGAGAAAGCGCCTGGCTAATTTTGAAAACACTTGATTTTGAGAGGTTCTTGTTTCCGGCCATGACACTATGCATAAAACCCCGGTTACGGAAACCTGCCTTGCGGGCTAATACGCCAAAAGAGAAGAGCGAATTTTCACCCTTTTTATGCTCGAAATAATCATGTAGATATTTCCGGTAATCGAGATATTCAATAACGTTTGGTAATGTTTTCATTTATGATGTTTCCCTTCATGATTAAATTACCATGCAAGGAAGAATAACACAAGCAAGTCAGAGATTAATCGTTTCCTTTGGAAAACAGTGAATGGGAAACAATGTGTTTTTTTGTATCCCTCTCTTTGCCACCGCCTCTTAATTCTTCCGCCGCCCTGAATGCATTTTGTCTTACGCGGCGCTCTTCTTCTTCAGGGGTGCCCAACGTTGAGGATTCTTTCCGCACTGTCACAAAAACCATGGTCCCGGCACCGCTCTCTCCCGGTGCGGAAAGGATTCCGTTGGACGACCCCGTCACCAGAAGGCACTATCTTCCGGAGTTGGTCTAGTGCGTACGTATAATGTAGCTATGGGTTTTCAATCCGGGAAACCCGGAAATTAGTGTCGAAAACGCCGTTTTTTGCTCAAAATCCGATTAAAACTATTGTAGTTCAAAAATTGCTTTTACCCTTGTTTTAATAGTGATCTTATCAGGCGATAACAATAATGTAGTTTCTTTAGGCGAACGACTTTCAGGCAACATTATATTATAAGGCCCGTCCATAAAATACTTTTCATCGGCGCTTAAGTCTTCATATATATCAATAACTTTTCCGATATGGCATCCCAATGTACCAGCAAGAGACTCCGCCTTTTCCATTGCTTTTTGCAAGGCTTCCTTTCTCGTTCTATTTTGTATTTCAGTCCGCTTACTGTAATCGTAATCAATTTTGTCAATTTTAACGTTATCGATGCGAGAAAGTCCCATCCAAATATCATAATAGCTTTCCATGTTTTTATTCGAAAACATAATGTACGTTTTTGCATAATATCCAATTTTAAATCTTGAGCCTCTTTCATATTTCCAATTCTCATCAAATTCACAGTTGGTAATAATCAATTCTTTATCATCGCCCAATAATGGCTTAAGAAAATCGGCGACTTCTTGTACGCTGTTTTTATTTGTTTCTGCCGCCTTTTCGAGTACATTATTTTGAGTGGAAATTTCAATTTTCCATTTGATTATGTCGGCTGTTACATTTTCTTCCGCCGTTCCACTCACCGTTATTCTTCTTTCTGTTGATTTATTCATATTGCATTGAATATTATTTAAGCTTACGACAATTATAATTGACGCAATTACTAAGTTTTTCATTTTAAATACCTTTCTCCATATTGATTTTTTTAAGGATAACGATAAACATACTCGCTATTGCCCTCACCGAGAATGGCAGAAGTCTATCCGGGCGCTTTGTTTCCGGCTCCTGTTTCGTGTGAGAACTACGCATGTCCGTACACCCCTTCCCCATGCCTCGTACTTGCAAAGGCCTGTAAACGGCTCTCTCGTTCTCCATCTCCGAGTACTATGAATGTATCCGACTCCCACACCGTAACTCCTCCGCCTCCTTTTCTGTTGCACGGAAAAGCCCTTGCCGTCGCACCAGACGACAAGGCACCAGTATGGGCCTCCCGAGTTCACGTCACTTCTCTCTCCCGCTTGGCGGGACCACGCGCTGTCACCCCGGCAGGTCATCGAGGTCTCACCAATACGACCTCCGGCGCAGGGCTGCTGCGCCTGTGTGGATTTCCATGCCGTTGAACATGTCATCACCTGCTCCTATCTTTTGCATTCTCGGGGCTGAATGTCGCTTTCGGGCTTGCGGTATCCCTTATGGCCCGCATGGTTCTATGTCTACGCCTAGTAAATTGTCGTTCAACGGTCCTATCCATACACGGGGCATGCTGAGCCGCTCCTGCGGAATTACCCTTCAGTTACGCCTTTACTCTCGCAGGGTGTATGGTACGTCCTCCTCGATGTACCCAAGACTCGATACCGGTCCATTCTCCGTAGCCAGGCTACTGCGAAGGATGAACGGTTGGTTAGACCTTACCGGA
>JAFGIW010000155.1 GCA_016929415.1 Chitinispirillaceae bacterium
CCATGCATCTTATTGGCCGGAGAATGGGACCACGGTTTTTTCAGCAATCCTTTCAGCGCAATATACTCCCTTCTCGTGGTTGACCTACTGTCTTTACTGGGAACCGATAATCCGTCAGAGGACGTTTCAAAATGGATTTTATACCTACCTGATGCTGAGTCTGCCCGGAAAACATATCTTTAATTGCAAATAGTCGTATCTTCTCTTCCCCGTCCTGTATTATTTCGACCCATCAAAATGATCGTTAAGTACCTTCGCAAGTTCCGAAACGGTGAACGGTTTGCAAATACTTGCCGTAAAACCATAGTCGGCAGGGTGTGCCATGACCTGGTCGTCGGCATACCCGCTTGCCACAAAAACCGGAATCGCCTGATCAATTTTCCTGATCTCCCCTATTGTCTCTTTTCCACCCATGCCGCCGGCAATCGTAAGGTCGAAAAACATCGCGACGATTTTCCGTTGTGCCGCGGCCTCCATTTTTAAAAAATGTATCGCCTCATTCCCGTTTTCCACGGCGACCACGGAATATCCGAACGACTTCAACATGACACTGACGGTATCACGGATGACCTGTTCATCATCCATGATGACGATTGTTCCTTCCCCTTTGTGCCGGAAAACCGTTGCCGCTGCGGCCGACACGACGGTGTCGGTGGAAGCGGGGAGAAAAACGTGGAACGTACTTCCCTGGCCCAGTTCCGATTCGACATCCAGACATCCCTCGTGCCTTTTGACAATAGAATAACAGGTGGCAAGCCCGAGGCCGTGCCCCTTCGTCTTTGTCGTAAAAAACGGATCGAAAATGCGTGAAAGATTCTCCTTCGGTATACCGATCCCCCGATCTTTTACGGAAATCCCGACATAGCGGCCCCCCGCAAGCAATGGATGTTCTTTCTCCCGAAGTAAAACATTGGCCGCGGAAATAACGATTGCCCCGCCGAGCGGCATCGCCTGCTGGGCATTGATCACCAGATTATCGATCACCTGACCGATCTGGTTCCGGTCGAAATTGCACGGCCAGAGGTCAGACGGGACATCGAAACTGCACGAAACATTCGATCCGCTGATAGCGAACAGGGCGGTCTCCTGAAGAAACGGGACGAGCCGATCGATTTTACGGATCGGTGCTCCGCCTTTTGCGAAGGTCAGCAACTGCTGCGTAAGTCCCCGGGCGCGGTTCATGGTACTCAGCGTCTTTTCGAGGTACTCCTTTACTTCAGGTTCTTTCGAGGCGCCAAGGGCCATATCCATATATCCGTAAATTCCACCGAGCAGGTTGTTGAAGTCGTGCGCTATGCCGCCCGCAAGCATGCCGACCGCTTCGAGTTTATCGGCGCGCTGCGCGCTTTCAAGAAGTTTTTTCTTTTCGGTGATGTCCCGGGTAATACCGAGTACTTCGACCGGTCTCCCCTCCGTGTCGAAAATATACGTCGCTACGATTTCGACGGCGATCTCCCTCCCGTCTTTGCACGGCTCCATGGCTTCGGCCTTCATGACGATCGGCGACGTGTCGCCTTTTTTGCGGGAGGCCATTTTTCCCGCGAACAGTTTATTGACATGTTCAAATGACTCGGGGGTAAGGTTGTCTTTCATGCTTCGGGTAAGCACCTCTTCGGGGGTATACCCGCGCAGTGCAAACACGGAATCGCTGACGAAAATAAACCGGTCTTCGACGATACTGTACGTCCATAACACATCCGCCGCATTTTCGGTGATCATGGTATGAATGATATGCGACTTCTTCAGTTCCTCCTGGTTCTTCCGTCGATCGGTGATGTCGAGTTCGATGCCGTCCCACACCAGATGGTTGTCCGAGAGCCTGCGCGGACATGAGGTAAAATAGGACCAGCGGACGGCGCCGGACGGGAGCCGGATGCGGACTTCAGCGTCGAAAGGAACCATCTTCGCCACCGCCGCGGTCTCCCGCAGGACAAGCAGGAGTCGGTCCTCCTCGACGACCTGCCCGTAGACGGCATCAGCGTCACCGAGCGCCTGCTCCGCGGTGATGCCATGGAGCCTTTGAACTCCCGCGCTGACATAGGTAAATCGGCGCCGCTCCCCATAGATACCCGCATCGATCTGATAGACCATCCCGCAGAAAAGATTGTCGCTCAAGAGCCGCAGCCGCGTCTCGCTCTCCTTGAGGGCAAGTTCGGCCTGTTTACGGTCGGTGATGTCGCGGAAATTAATGACAACTGCACCAACCGCCGGCACTTTCAACATGTTGTTGGCGACCCCCTCGATCCAGCGCCACGATCCGTCGCTGTGCCTGACACGGGCGGGAGAAATGATGACCGGTTCCGGACTTTCAAGAAGTCCGGCAAAAAGGTTTTGCAGGTGTTGACGGTCCTCGGGATGGACAAGTTCGAAGGTGTTCTGCCCGATCCGGGATTCAGCGGAATAGCCCATTATCCGGTAATACGACGGACTCTCGTAGAGAATGCGACCTTCCGCATCCAGAAGTGAAATGGCATCGGCGCTGTTCTCGATAAGGGCCCTGAAACGCTGCTCGCTTTCTTGCAGCTTTTCATTGGCAAGCGACAGCCGCATGATCGGATCATCTGATGTAAAACCTTTCGATATTGCCATCACATTTACCCTTGAAGACATAAATGTACAGACATTACGCATCGCACCGCCGGCATCTGCTAATTACTATCTGTATAGGATTGAAATTTTCGAACGTTAAGCGGAGCGATGCATTGAGCTTGCCGAAATGTCGAAACAAACGATTTTATCGAAATTCGGGCACCTCGGCTCCGCTCAGTGTCCGAATTTAATACAATCCGAACAGATACTAATTCTACTTTGGTACTTTAAAATGGAATGGTCTTCTCGTCTCTTTTTACGCCCCCTAAATCCTCCTTCCCGCCAAGCGGGGGGACTTCTTAAAAGGGTTCCCCCTGCGGGGGAACCATACGGAGGGGGCGTAAATGAACAGAATCGCCCAAAAAATTCAATCTACCCAAGTAGAACTAATTATCCCGGATTATCAGTCCGGCTGCACGGTATATATGAAAGATAGTTACTCCGCTGCTGAATTGAACCTATACTTTTCAGCACATGAAATACAATATATCAAATATCGGGATGCCAATGGGCGTTTAATGCCTGTCGCAATGTTATTTTATTACTATTGAAACTTTCCCTCTTCACCGGTGTCTAAATTAAAGGCAGGACCCGACAGGTGTCGCCGGCAACAACACATGACGATGATGGAAGACTGGTTGACCTCTGCCGGGCAGGCGACCGGGCGGCATTTGACCGGCTTGTTCTGAAATACCAGGACCGGCCGGTCACGACAAAACGCAAAACTTATCATACGCGAAATCATTGCGTGACGTCAACGACATGGCATGATTGCAACTATTTTTCAGTTGCATCCCCGGGTTTAAAAAAAGGGCAGCCAAACCTCGACCCGCCCCCCGTTAAAAATTCTACTCCGGTACCGATATAAATTTATTACAGCTTCATCAATGCCTGCACGAGAATGGCCGCAACAAGGGAAAGAATTGCATACAGTTCCGGCACGACGGCGAGGATCATGGTGTTGCCGAAAACGTTGAATCCCTGACCGATCGCGGCGACACCGCTGGCGCAGACTTTTCCCTGAAAAATACCCGAAAGCATGCATGCCAGACCGACCGCGATGCCCGCCCCTAGAACAACGGCACCCTGAAAAAGCGTAAGACTTGGATTAATAACCGCAGTATAGAGGAAAAAAGCCACAAAGCCGTACAAACCCTGAGTTCCGGGAATGACGGTAAGTGCCATTCCTATTCCGAAGGCCTCCGGTTTTTTCTTCAACATACCGACCGTTGCGCAACCGACGGTTGCAGTTCCGATCGCAGACCCGACGCCTGCCAATCCGACCATCAATCCGAGACCTATCAAAGCAATTATATATCCCATAGTTCCGACCTCCTTTAACGGTTATGATTTTTACTGGGATTTCTCAACTGTTTTCAATTGTCTGAAGGGGCTGTAGGGTTTACCGCCGCCTTTAAAACTGAGACTGCCGTAGAATTCCACGAACGTCAAACGGAGCGGATGAACGAATGCACCGATGATCGCAAGGCTGAAGTTGATTGCGTGACCGACGAGAAGTACGACGATCGTCCCAATAATCAGCGGTGATGCATAGTGGACCTGTCCGTCTTTCGTGATGAACATGAAGGCTATTGTGTTGAACGCCGCACCTAAAAGTCCACTGGCAAGACCTAAAGCGAAGAGACGAATATACGACAGAATATTTCCGAAAATTCCTGAAACAAAATTATAGAACTCATAAATTCCCATCAACGGCCGTAAAAATATCTTGAGTTGAAGGTTATTGAAGAGGAAAAAAAGGACTATCGCTACAATGATAAGCTTCGGCGGAATCGCCGGGGGGAGCGCGGTGAGCAGCGCACCAATCTTCAGCGGTCCGATCGTCAGCAGATGCATGTCCATGTAGTGAGCATGTGCGGCGATCATAAGTGTAAAGAGCACCATACAAAGCGATGCCAGCGGCTGGATCGCTCCCGCGATGCACCCTTGCAGCACCTGATTCGTCGCTTTGAGGATCATACCGAAGAAAAGCTGCAGCACACCGATGGCAAGCGCAAACGACATCATCGGAAACACCTGCCCCTTTTCAGTCTCAATGGCGCCGAGCGGAGATAAAATCCGTGCCCCTGTGGGAAAGAAAGCAGTTCCTTCGCGAATTCCCGGACCGCCGAAAATCGTATGACCGAACGCACCGTTAAGCAGTATGCCGGCACATGCGGTCGAAAAACCGAGCACGATGACCAGCATCGCGATAGGCCGCATGCTGACAGGGGCTTTGACCGCAGCGAGTATTCCCAGTAAAATAACAAGAAGTCCATACCCGAGGTCCCCAAGGCAGAGCCCTACGAAGATAACAAAAAACGGTGCAAAAAAGGGCGTCGGATCGAGTTCGAAATAATCGGGCAGACAGTAAATTTTCATGATAGGTTCAAAAAGCTTCGCAAACGGTCCGTTCCGCACCATGACGGGGATCGCATCGGTCGGCAGCGGCTCGCTGATTTTAAACCACACGGTGAACGACTCAAGCAATTTCGTTACCGCTTTCTCTTTTTTCGCCGGCATCCATCCTTTCAGGTACAGCACCCTTCCGCCTGCCTGTTCGGACATGGAAAGACGCGCGCGGGCGTGCGCCAGGGCCTCTTTACTTTCATCAACGTGGCCGGCAAGTGTGTCGATATTCCACGTGAGCGCTTCCATTTCACCCCGGCTGCTCGCGATCGATGCCCCCCGCTCTTTGACCGCCTTCTGCAGCGAAGCAAGCGACGCATCGGGCAGGCGCACCTCTTCGGCCTGCACGACCGCCGCTTCGCCCCGTTCAATCACGACAAAATAGACCTGCCGGTCGCGACGGACGATCTCCTCGGCGGTGACCGTTTTGCGGTCGATCGCGTCGAAAGCCTTCTCCGTGGCCGTAAAAAACCGGATGCGGATGCCCGCCTTCTGTAAATCTTTCACCGATGAGGAATCGAAATTCCCCCACGATTCGAGTGCTTTGATGTCTTTCCGCAGGGCGGCGAGTTCCTGATTGCCCTTTTCGACCTGCTCTTCGAGCTCTTCGAACCGGTCAAGCAGCGCTTCGGGCGTGAAGGCTGTTTTATGCAACGCGGAGGCCTGCGTGCGCTCTTTCTTTATCTTCTGTAAAAACGTCATCACCCGCTCGGATCGGCGCAGCGCGGCGCCGAGCGATTGCACGTCGGGAGCTTCGGCGACCTGTTCCTCTTCGACAATATGGACCACGCCGAGTTTTTTCAGTTCGGCGAGAAACCGTTCCCGCTCCTGGTGGTAAAGCAGGAGTTCGAGCCGTTTCATTTTTACGACCATTACGCAGCCTCCAGCGCGGCGATCTTCGCCTTGAGTATCTTTTGTGAAGATTTAGAGAGGTTGTCCTCGTCCTCCATGAAACGCTTGATTTTCATGATGGCTTCCTGGTATTCGGGTATCTGCACCTTTTCGTAGAGGTTGACCTTCTGGGTCGTCTTCTTGCGGGCGTATTCGAGCACGGTCACCTTCTTCTTCGCAAGCTCCGCCTCGATCCTGAGCCGCGAGAGCTGTTTGAGCGTTTCGATGCCGGCGGGCACCCACGAGGGCAGCAGAAAGGCGCTGTAGCGTGCAACGGCAAATGAGACGTCGCGGAGGACCGGGGTTTTGACACCGGCGATTTTCTTGACGTCGACCGCCACTTCCTTCACGCCGACGAGCCCCTGCGGCAGCTCGCGCCAAAGCCGGTGCGTTTCGTTCTGAGCGGCGTACTCCCGCTCAAGCTGCCGTTCAATTTTTACCACCGCCTCGCGCGCCTTCTTCACCTCGAGACGCAACGCCGACTCTTTCGCCTCAAGGGTGGGAAGCGCATTGACACGTACC
Source organism: Chitinispirillaceae bacterium (assembly GCA_016929415.1). Taxonomy (GTDB): domain Bacteria; phylum Fibrobacterota; class Chitinivibrionia; order Chitinivibrionales; family Chitinispirillaceae; genus JAFGNB01. The sequence continues at coordinate 6,412 of JAFGIW010000155.1, forward strand.
TTGAGCCCTTTGTTGAGTTGCTGCAGATAGGTCTTGTTATATTGAAATTTCAACGCCATATCATATCTCCCTGCGGCGAACGATGCATCTCGGCGCACCCTGCAGGCACGCTTCAGCTTGCAGTGCCCACCCAGTATTTATCCATGAATTCCTTCTTGATGCTGACCTCGTCTTTGCTGAAGTATTTACCGAACAATTGCCATCCCGTGTCGAGCATTTTGTCGATTTCGATGTTGATGTCGATGGCGAGCAGTTCGCGGGAGTACTCTTTTGCAAAGTCGAGGGTGCGGCGGTCGTATTCGGTAAGGTCGAACCCGTTTTCGAGCTTGGTGCGCGCGTTGGCGGCGTCGGCATAGAGACGCACCGCGGTATTCATCACCTGCGGGTGGTCGCTGCGGGTTTTCTTGCCGATAACGAGCTGCTTAAGCCGGGAAAGGCTGCGGAACGGGTCGATGATGACCTTCGCGATCTCGGTGTCGCGCCGCAGGTAGAGCTGCCCCTCGGTGATGTACCCGGTGTTGTCGGGAACCGCATGCGTGATGTCGCCGCCCGAAAGCGTGGTGACCGCGATGATCGTGATGGAACCGCCGTCGGGATACTGCGCCGCTTTTTCGTAGACTTTCGCGAGGTCGCTGTAGAGCGATCCGGGCATACTGTCTTTTGAAGGAATCTGGTCCATGCGGTTTGAAACGATTGAAAGCGCATCGGCAAACAGGGTCATGTCGGTAAGCAGGCAGAGCACCTTCGCTTTCTGATTGACGGCGAAATATTCCGCCGCCGTGAGCGCCATGTCGGGAACCAGCAGACGTTCCACCGGCGGGTTATCGGTCGTGTTGATGAAGGCAATGATATGATCGAGTGCGCCGGCATTGTCAAAAAGCATTTTATAATAAAGATAGTCGTCGTTGCTCATGCCCATACCGCCGAGAATGATCACGTCGGCCTGCGCCCGCAGCGCCACGGTCGCCATAACCTGATTGAACGGTTGATCGGGGTCGGCGAAGAATGGAATTTTCTGACCGGTAACGAGGGTATTGTTGAGGTCGATGCCGGCGATACCGGTGGCGATCAGCTCCGAGGGCTGTTTACGACGGACGGGGTTGACCGACGGTCCGCCGATTTCGACTTCTTCGCCTTCAATAGCCGGTCCGCCGTCGATCGGGTCGCCGTAGGCGTTAAAGAACCGGCCCTTCAGTTCGTTTCCTACCTTGAGGGTGGGCGGTCTACCCAGAAATACAACTTCGGCGTCGGTGGCAATTCCCTGTGTGCCCGGGAATATCTGAAGGGTTATCTTTTTCCCAACTATTTTGACCACCTGAGCCGGACGTCCGTCAACGATTGCCATCTCCTCGTTGGTGATGCCCTCGGCTTCGACCATACAGGTGGCCTTCGTTATGTTTTCGATATGCGTATAAATCTTCTGGAATGCCTTCGTCTTCATGGATCGCTCCCCTTCAGCTCGCCGTTACGGCCTGAGGTTCTTGTTCGTTGACCATTCGCTGTGCGAGCAGTTCATCGAGCTCCCGATCGAGCCCTTTGAAATCGTCGCACAGGAACTCCTTGAAATTCATCTGCTTGAGCAGGTTTATCATTTTCTTGAAATAGCCGCCAACCTCCTCGAAATTGTCGAAGGAAAATTGATTGCCGCAGATTGTCAGCAGCTTGTTGACCATGTACTGCTGCCGTTTGAGCGGGGTGGAGGCGTCGACCTTGTCGAATGCGTCCTGCTGGAGGATGACGAAATCGATCAGCTCCGATTTGTTGAAAGTGACATGGTACTCGAGCGGCACGCCGTCGTCGCCGAGGATGTTGATCTGGTCGTGCGCTTCTTTGCCTCGCAAGAGTGCGTCTTTAAGCTGCATGATCTTGTCGGCCCATCCGGGCTCGACGGTTTTGTCGAGATACTCGATCACTTCGGGATATTCGAGGTATTTCGAGTAGCTGTCGATCGGATCGACGGCGGGATAGCGCTTGGAATCCGAACGGTTCTGGGAGAGCGCATAGAAACAGCGCGCCGCTTTTTTAGTCGATTCGGTGACCGGTTCCTTGAGGTTGCCGCCGGCCGGGCTTACCGTTCCTATAAAAGTGATGGAGCCGGTTTCGCCGTTGTTAAGATTGACGAACCCCGCGCGCGAATAGAAGTTCGCCACGATCGCCGAGAGGTCCATGGGGAAGGCATCGGGCCCGGGGAGCTCTTCCATGCGGTTCGACATCTCACGCAGCGCCTGCGCCCAGCGGGAGGTGGAGTCGGCGAGCAGAAGGACTTTGAGCCCCATGGTGCGGTAATACTCGGCAATGGTCATCCCCGTATAAACGCTTGCCTCGCGGGCGGCCACCGGCATGTTCGAGGTATTACAGATGATAATCGTCCGTTCCATCAGCTTGCGGCCGGTGCGCGGATCGTCGAGTTCAGGGAATTCGGTAAAGATCTCCACCACTTCATTTGCGCGCTCCCCGCAGGCCACGACGATGATCAGGTCCGATTCCGCGTATTTCGACAGGGCGTGCTGCAGCACGGTCTTTCCGCAACCGAACGGCCCGGGAATAAATCCGGTGCCGCCTTCAACGATCGGATTGAGCGTATCGATGGTACGCTGTCCGGTTTCGAGGATTTTAAACGGCCGCGGTTTGTTTTTGTGCGCTTTGACTTCGACCTTTACCGGCCAGCGCATGGTCATGGTAAGGTTCCGTTCATTGCCGTCATTGTCGGTGACGACGGCGATCGTATCGTTGATGGTGTAATCGCCTTCCGCCACGACCGATTTCACCGTTGCGGTACCGGCGTAATCGAACGGCACCATGATTTTATGGTCGATCCACCCCTCTTTGACCTTGCCGATCCAGTCGCCGGCACGCACCGTCGCGCCCGCCTTGATAAGAGGGACAAGGCGCCATTTCGTGTCCTTGTCGAGGGCCGGGGTATATTCGCCGCGGCGTAAAAATACGCTCTCCATTTTGTTAAGATCGTTCTGCAGGCCGTCGTAGTTTTTCGACAACATGCCCGGGCCGAGCGTGACTTCGAGCAGATGGCCGGTAAACTCGGCCTCACACCCGACGTGAAGGCCGCGCGTGCTCTCGAACACCTGTACGAAGGCGTTTTTTCCGGTTATCTTGATCACTTCGGCCATGAGCTTCACCCCGCCGAGATCGATATAACAGATCTCGTTCTGAGCAACCGGACCATCCACTTCAATGGTGACCAGGTTCGCGACAATGCCGACCACTTTACCCTTGGTGCTCATCGTCTCCTCCACAATGTCTATAGTTGCCAAATATCATTATATGCCGTTTAAAAAAGTTCCGGAACGGTATACGACGCCTTGAGCTCATCAAGGAGCCGGTCGAGCCGCTCTTTGCCGCTCTTCGGATCGAGCGCGCGCCACCGTTCGACAATGATCAATTTGATGTAAAACGCATAGACGGTTTCCGCCTGAAAGTACGTTGCCACGGTCATCTCGTTCAAGGTGTCCCAGCGCAGGGTATCGATTCCTTTTTCAAAGTCGAGCGGCTTACCGCGCGACAGACCGAGCAGCCGCTCAATCCAGGGGAGCTGCGCCGCCAGCCCGAAATCGGGGGCGTTCGACCGCAGGATCGCTTCCGCAACGTCGTCGCGGCCGATAAGAAGCGCCGATGCCGCCTTGTCGCGGTCGGTCGAGAGCGCGTCGAGGTGCGCGAGGCTGCGGCGGCAGTTGATCGCCGCGGCGACGTTGCGCAGTTGTAAATCAAACGCGTACCAGTCGCGGATGAAGGCGTTTTCCCGCTGCGCCATCTCCTCGTAGAAAAACCAGGAGAGCTGGTCGGCGACCGTGAGCCCCGGATGGGGGGGACGGTTCTCGCGAAACGCCTCGAGAAAACGCTGCATATAACCGGGAAGCGCATCGGGCGATTTGATCCCCGCCGCGAGTTCCGCTTCGTCGATGCAACCCCGCCTGTCGGCGACGTGCTCCTTTTTCTCGACCAGTTTCACCAGATTGTCATTGTCAAAAGGGAGTCTGAGCAGGTTGAAGAACCCGAAATCCCCGGGGCTGAGCTGTTCCTGCGCCTCGGCGGCGAATTCGACGCAGGCGGCCGTCTGCTTGCCCTCATCGAGAAGGAGGTCGGGGAGCCCTGCAACAAAATAGTAATAATTGCCCGACATTGCTGCTACTCACCAAAGAGATAGGTGCGGGTTCGCGGGCGCAGATACTCCTTGAAGAATTCCGCGAAATCCTCGTCGGTAAGGCTGATCTTGAACGAACCGTCCTGCGGACCGATACGGAAACCGGATTTGATCGATTTGGAGAAGCTGAGGGTCATTCCCTTCTTCAGTAGATCCGAGGCACCCTTCTCGAACGCCCTGCGAAGTTCTTCCTGTTTCTGCGCCGGCAGAAGGACCTCAAGCTTGGGCGCTTCCGAGCCGCTCTTCCAGTTGTGCACGATCGTCGCGACGAACTCTTTGATGGTCGCCGGATCGGAGAGCGCGACGGCGGCGCCGTTGTCAATCACCTTCGCGGTGACCAGATTGAGGATCTGCTGTTTGATTGCCGAAAGGGCCTGCGTTCCGCTGAGCCTGATTTCCGCTTCGGTATTGCGATTGAGCTCCGCGGCCTGCTGCTTTGCATCCGTGATGATCTTTCCGGCCTGGGCCTTCGCCTCCGCAATGACGGCCGCGGCCTTCTCCTGGGCATCTGCGGTTATTTTCTTCGCCTGGGCCTCGCCCTTCTCCACACCTTCCTGATAGATCTTCGCGGTTAATTCCTGGATCTTCTGTTCCATCGGCTTTCCCCTGAACGGATTAATAAAAAGTAGGTAAAATTTCTATTTCACGATTAATATGAGAGCTGATAACCGGGCAGCAGCCCCTGTTCGTTCAAACGTTTAAACTTATTCGTTTAATCATATAAAGAAGAAACAATATACTTTTGTTGCATGGAGGATGCAATCGGGAAGTAAAAAAGCGAGGGGGGTTCTCAATAACCCCCTCGAACGGTCCGGAATGTCGCTTCGCGCACACCGTCGTCAAGCCGGATGATAAGGCAGCCGCGACGATGGTGAACGGGGATGTCGCCCCGGCAGGAAGGCCCTGCTCGTAAAGGTCCGGTAAAAAGGAGCCGTCCGTCCGGAGCATATATCGAAACGGTTGTCGATCGCCTGCTTATGGGGTAATTGAGGGTTGTTGGTTTACCGTTTATGGTAATCGTAAACTGATGATCCATCAATCCCTTCTGCCGCCGGGATGCGACCGGTACCGTTCCGCGGGCGAGATCGACCGTCAGTTGCCCGTCGAAAACCATGTCCCGGTCGCTGCGCGCGGCGAGGGTGGTGTACATCGTGCCGATGGTCCGCGGGATCATGCCGGTAAACAGTATCTTTTCATTGCTGCGGACCCTGACTTCCCTCTCCATATCCAGAAGGGAATCGTTGAAGTAGAGGGTTACCATCTTGACACCCGAAAAACGATCGATCGTAATCTCCTGGTCCGACCGCTGTACGACCATTTCATTGTTTTTGCGCGCGCTGGAGGAGGGGACGCTCAGCCAGTAGAACGTCGTGCAGGGCACGTCGCTCTGTTTCCAGACAAGACGGTCGGGGGTCGTGTTCCTGGTGAACCGCATCATCCAGGGAATGGCCACGCTGTCTTCGAGGTTCATCCAGTGGGGCAGTCCGGCGTGGACCCGCACCTCGTGAACATATCCCTCCGGGTCGAGATTCCGCAGGCTGTCAAGCTTGCGTTTCCATTCGAGGGCCACGGTATTGCGGTCGTAGGCGTCGTCGAGCTCACCCACATGAACGGTAAAACCGATATTGCGCAGATTGAGCGGCGAAGCTTCGTTGGGGTGTCCCGCCATGGCCGCCGCTGCCGCCCAGTAATCGGCCATGCGCGGTCCCATCTGATACGCGCCGTCGCCGCCGGCGCTGTATCCCATCAGATAGACCCTGTTGGGATTGACGTCAAGAAAAACGACCGCCGCCTGAATAATCTTTTTAAAAAGCGGATCGACATTATCCTGGAACCACATATTCCAGGTATCGGTGGGCGCCCTCGGTGAAAGATATATGCCTTCGGGGGGGCGGTAAAGAGTGATCTGATTCTCCCACTGCTCGTCGTTGGTTGCAGCCGGGGCATTGCCGCCGCCGTGCATGGAAATGAAGAGACTTCTTCCGCCAACAGGTTTCTGGCCGAAGGTGCGGTAGTCGAATTTCATGCGGAAGGTCCCGGATTGCATGGTTTTATTCTGCCATTCGGATGCGAGTTCCGTCTTTTTACGTTCGAAATGATCATTCAGCAGCAATTGCCGGGCGGAATCCGCCTCTTCTTTGGTAAGCGGTTGGGATGAGAACGGCTGTTGTGTGATTGAAGGCCGCTGCGTGTAGTCACCGGTAAGCCAGGTTTTCAGTGCGGAGAGCGCATCGGACGAGGATGCGGCATCTGAATGCCCTGAAATGACGGCGGCGAAAAAGGTGACCGCAAGGAGATAACTGATTATCCGGCAAAAATGCTTCATACTCTCATATAATTTAATACCTTTTACCTGCTGAATAAGGAAAAATATCGGACAATCCCCTTCCCCGCCTGTCCGCTCAAATACCGAACACGCAACCATTCGGGTTGGATGAAGGCGGTATGTCCCATAACCCGGAAACCCCGCACGGATCGCCGTCCCGCTGCGCGGCAACGCTTCCCTGTTTATCTTCTAGCTCGCCGCCGCTTTTTCCAGTGGTTTTGCCGGGCTTTGTTCATATAAAACCCCGTTTTTCTTCATAATTTCTTTTGTATAAGAATCCAACGCTCCCGTGAATTGAAGAAAACTGTAGAAAACCGTTCTGTCTGATTTCAGAACACGTGAGAGTATCTCCATGACGTCATCTTCATGAATACATATTCCCGGCGTTTTGAAAGCACAGCAGTTACAGCCGACGCATTGCCTGACACAATAATCATGCAACGGAAAATACTCAACCGAAACACCCGGTTCGCCATGAAGGTTCTTTTCATATTCTTCTATTTTTCCAAAACATGAATCGCCCGGCATACAACCGTTGATCAATGTAATTTTCAATTCCCTTATTCTCCTCCATTGTCCTTTTGGCGCTTTATATGAAGTATGTTTGTTGTAATTCCTGCGGTGGAGGCTGTCAACGGTGAAAATGAGCCCTATATAATTTAACTCTTATTGACCCCGACAGGGCACAGTAACTCAATTCTTTCCATTTTTAGTGAGGCAACGGAACCATTCAACGTTTTTCATGATGATGTCCTTCGGAGTGGTTCCGGGGATGAGGGGTGCAAATAAAATACATGTTGTATATGGGGGAAAACGGTACATTTTTAGAATTCGGAGTGCTGCGGGAAATGAAGGCAACATTCATCCGGTAGATGTCAGCATGCTTCCGGTCATTGGTAACGGGCTTCCGTTTCCTGACCTTCCGCCTTTGATAGAGACAATAGCGCTCGTCTTGATTATATCGCGTGCTCTGCCCGCAACACAGTGGTATAATAAAAACAAAGCGGTACAATATAATAATGCGGAGCACTGAGTGCCACTCGCTTATAACTTTAACAAGAGGAGAGATAGTATGTCTTTACTAAATAAAAGCATGGTATTGGCAATTGTTTTTTTGTCAACCAACATTTTTGCTCTTTCTGATAGTTACATGCCTGTTAGAATAGAGGTTGGCGGCGTTTTTCCTATAGTTTTTACAGACCCTTCTTTAAAAGGTTTTGGGTTTCTTTTAGAACCTAAACTTAATCTTACAGATAAATTATCAGCGGGATTAAGATTTGAATGGGATATTGCTATAAGAGCTGAAGTTGAGTCCGAGGGTACAAGCGCCGGTGCTATGGTGATTGGAAATTATTGTGCTAAGACAGATTATTTTTTCACAGCCGAAGATGTTCGACCATTTATCGGGCTAGGGCTTGGTTTATTTGCCGTAACTGGAGGAACTGCAAGTCAAAGCGTCAATGTTTCAAAGGGATCAGCTGTTAATGGTAATTTCTTTGGATTTGCACCACAAGTAGGAATAAACCTTAAAGGTTTTAGGTTTGGAATTTCAAATAAGATGATTTTTGCAAAACAAGGTACTGGGGAGATTAATATTTCTGAAGGAACTGCAAAACTGGAAAATAAGCTTCTTAATGTATTATGCTTTGAATTGGCTGGTAGTATTATGTCAAAAAAGAAAAATTAAATAAGTGGGGTAACCCCTTGGTTCTGGCAATCAAAACCTACAGCGACACAGGGCTGTTATTTCGAATTCGCGGTTTATTACACACTCAAGGACGATATTATTCTCATACATGCCGTGCTGGATTGCCGGCAAGATCCATTTAAAACGGTAAATCGGCTTCAATAAATGGAAATGATGAATGTGAATGGGATGAATGGTACTTTACTGGTAAGGTAATAATCAAGCAATTATTAATCTATCTTCTTTGAATGCAACGAAGTAGACGACTTTTGCAGCCGGCTGAAATAGAAAATAAATTTTTAGAGGTCCCCTTAAGCGCTTCCCCGTTCCGGCACATCGAAATTAGTAGTGGCGCTGCGGCACCCGGTGAGCTATATTACACCCAAGTTGAGCGATTCTCCTTCGCGGTGATATGTAAGCTGCTGGCGAATATGCCACTGCA